>NZ_JBQRKO010000002.1:0-374152 GCF_052318935.1 Niallia sp. 01092
GCTGCCCTTTTTCCTCCTTGTTGATTAAAAATTTGTGCTAATTTTGAATAAGACTGGCTATAAATATAGTTGCTTTGTGTACTTTGTTCGTATTTATCTAAGGGTAAGTTAGAAGGCATTGGTTTAAGATTATCCAAATTTCTATACTTTAAAAGCTTATTACCCTTAGGCATAAAAAATAACGAGCTAGCGATTTCAGCAAAGCCTTCGTCTAACCATGCATTCTTGTAAGGGTCATTACTAACTAGGCCATAAAACCATTGATGAGCAATTTCATGTACAATTATTTGCTTGATAATATCTTCGTTATAATTGTAATCATAAATTGAAGCTGCTGTTACTATTCCCGGGTATTCCATTCCATTTCCATCAATTATAATATCAAGTTGTTTGTAAGGATAAGTACCTATTGTCTTTTGAAAGTATACAAAGGAATTGGCAGCGATTTTAATATATTCTGCTAAGTTTTCATCAGTTCCATTCATAGTAAATACTCTTATATTCACATTATCTACTTCTTTTTGCATAATTTGAGGATTTTTTAACAAAGCAATAAAAACGTCTTTTACATTATTAATCCTGAACAAACTCTTATTCTTACTAGGAAATATATCATTACTACTCGTAGTGACAACCGTATATTCTTTAGGTATATCTAAATTTATTTTAAAGTTGCAAAATGCTGTATGGTAAGATTCCCCATTAAATGAATAATCCTGTTTATTCCAATCGTTACGATATGTGGGAACCATAGGATACCATTGAGCAAGGTGATAATTAGAACCATTTTTTGTGAATCTGAACCCGTTTTTAGGTAAAGTAAAAGTATAGTTCATTTTAAAGGTGATGTTTTCTTTATGTGGAAGTCTTTCTTTTAGAGGAATACTGAGTTTATCCTTAATAAGAGTATATACCGCTTCTTTATTGTCAATTTGAATAGACTTTATTTTCACTTCAGAGGGGGAATCTAAACTAGGTGAGTTTTTATTTACGAACATATTTGGAATAAAATATAAGGTTAAATTATCCCAGCTTTCATTCGAAATATTTTCAATATTAATAGAAACATTAGCAGTGAATAATCCGTCTGTATCCATAACTAAATCAATATTATAGTTACTTTGACTTCCAGGTGATATAGTTTTTGGAGTATAGTTACTTTTGCTTAATGTTACTTTTGCTTCATTAGAAGTTAACTTTTTTTCTTTGTTAAAAAAGGTACATAAAATAATAACAACAGAGATTAATGATAACATAGATACAAATAATTTATATTTTTTCACTTACCTCTTCCCTCCTCCATTTTAATCAAATCACTATTTAAAAATATATTCTACTTGAAAACCTTCAAACCTCTACATATATTAAGTTTCTTTAATTGTATCTGTAGTGAACTTTAAAAGAAGATTATCAAAAATTTATTTTATTCTCATTTTCAACTATTCCCCCTTCATCCGTGATTATCAATAACCTTGTCCATTATTATTCCTATACACTTTTTTCAACTCCTAAGTATGCTTTCCTCCTAGTTACACACAATAAAGTAAAAAGGAGTCATGTATGAAGAATTCAGTTAAATATCTCATTGTAATTTCGCTTATTCTTTCTTTATTTTTTTATACGTTTCCTCTGCAACATAGTCATGCTTCTCGTTCTGCAAACGCTGCAATTACTACGAAATATTATCAAAACAATAAAAATTTAAAATACCCAATTGTATCAAACATACACAATAAAACCGCTCAGTCAAAAATTAATGCAGTTCTGACTGCTCATATAAAAAAATCAGCAAAAGCCTATCATCAGCTGATGCAACAAATGGAAGAAGATAAAAAAAAGGATTTTTGCAAAGATTCCCCTTCTCGTTGTCAGTATGAATATGTTACTAATTTTGAAGTGAAAAATAACAAAAAAGATAAACTGAGCATTCTATTTTTTGATTATCAATTTACAGGTGGAGCTCATGGAAATACAGTCGTAACTTCTTATAACTTTTCTTTAAAAGATGGTCATCTTTATTCATTAGATGATTTTTTCACATCAGCCAAAACGTATAAAAAGGTAACCTCCTATGCAAAAAATTATATGCTAAAACACCCTGACATTTTTTATCCTGATCCAAAGGAATTTGACTCTTTTCAGATAACGAATCAAACACAGTTCTATTTTGCAGATGACGGTTTAAACTTAATCTTTCAGCAATACGAAGTGGGTCCATATGTTTCCGGACATCCCGTTATCAAGATTCCTTCCTCCCTGTATAGCAAGTAATAAAAAAGCGAAGAAAAGCAATATTACTGCTTTTCTTCGCTTTTTTGTTTTTCAATTTCCTTTTTTAATTTAGCCTCTGGTGCGAATTGCTCTTCCCAATGCGGCGGTTTTATTATTTTCCCATCCTCTTCTCTATATCGAGGCTTTCCATCTTCAAATAATTTTCCCATATTGGCATCTTGAACAATCTTAAATAAATTAAACGGCTTTACACCAGCAATAACAAAACTTCCTTGATTGAAATATTCAATATCTGTTAATGCATCCATTTGCGCAACAAGTACATCTTCAACTGGTTTTTTTTCTTTTAATATTTTCTTCGCTGCATCGTTTAAACCAGAAAGAAATCCTGCAAATAACGTATTAAATGACTCTTCATTACCATTTGCAGTTGCATATAAAAATTCAACCAATTCTTCACCCGTCCACACAGCACGATTCAGTGCCGTTTTTTCATTTAAAGCGGTTGGAGCTTTTGCTACTTCATGACCAAACGCTTCATGAAATTCTTTCACCATATCAAACATTTTATTATTTTGACTCATAGTATCTCCCTTAAACATCTTTTTTGAACAGCACCTATTTTACCATGGATGACATTACTAGTATCATCTTTTTTAAAAAAAGTAGCAGAAGAATTTTAAGCGCAAGTAATTCTTTTATATAACAAGATGTTTTCTTACGAACTTTATATAGTTTATCATACTAGCAAACATTGATTTACTAGTATTTAAGCTCCTGTTATAATACTAATATGGAAAGAGGTGTGTGATCAATGGAGATATTTAGTATTCGTGAGTTAACCGAAGTAATACGTCATGTCGAAATGGAAGGTCAAGGGGGTATTTTCAAAGAAGAAACTGGTCTGCAACCGAAGAATCATCCTAAAGAATTTCTAAATCGAATGAAAAATTATTGTACGGATACGCAATTATTAAAAAAAATTGCTGCATTAACCGAGGATGAAGCACTTCATATATTTGTAAAATCCGTATACGTCGTTCGTTTAAAACAACTAGAAACCACTCATCACCTTGAAGAAAATAGAATTATTGATGAAGTATTTGCCGATTATTTAGTGGAAACTCCTACACTTACATAATGGTAATATTACAACAAAACGTCCCAAAGAGTATGCTCACTTTTCGTACAATCGGAAAATCCGGTTATAAAAATTGATATACTTTCTTTTGGGACATCTCTTTTTCTTCTACAACTAGCAATCATTTTTTTAACCCCCTTCATCCGACATGATCAAATCTTCCTATACGTCTTTATAATAGATTATTAATATTATTTCCAACTATTGTGAATGATCTTCTTTTTCCTTTTGAAAATATTATATCCTATATACGCCCCCTTAAAAATTTTACTCATTTGTAAAAACGTACAAAAAACTAAAATTGTTTTCCGCCCAAAAAATAGGTAAAATAAAGTGAATCTTTTTGAAATTCTCTTTGTCTGAAAGGAAAGTTGTCTCCATGGAAATTCGTCAGCTTAAATATTTTATTGAAGTAGTAAAACAAAAAAATATAACAAAAGCATCAGAATCATTACATATTTCTCAGCCTGCCCTAAGTAAAGTAATAAAAAGCCTCGAGGATGAAATTGGCATTACGTTAATTCACCGCTCCAATAAAACACATGAGTTAACTGATGCTGGTCAAATTGTATTTGAATATGCAAAAAAAATTATCGCTCAAGTGGATGAAATGTCTACCACCTTACTTGATATGACGAATTTAACGAGAGGAAGTATTAACATTGGCATTCCTCCGATAATTGGGAGCTTATTCTTTCCAAAAGTAATTGCTGCATTTCATCGATCTTACCCAAACATACATATTAATATTAGAGAATATGGCGCCGCAAAAGTTGCCAAAAGTGTAGAAGCAGGAGAATTTGAAATTGGTGTATGTGTTCTGCCTGTATCCAATGAAGCGTTAACTATTTTTCCACTTGTTCAGGAAGAAATGAAATTAATTGTGAATGAACAACATCCTTTATCAACGAGAAAAGTCGTCCATTTAAAAGAATTAAAAGACGAAGAATTTATTTTTTACAGTGAAGAGTTTGCTCTTTATGAAATTATGAGAAAAAGATGTATTCTTGAAGGATTTGAACCTAATATCATTTTTAAAAGTTCTCAATGGGATTTTATAGTGGAGATAGTTGCCGCAAATTTAGGAATCACGATGCTTCCACAATCAATTTGCAATAGAACAAATAACAAGCAAGTTCGCATTATTGATTTAAAACCTGTAACAAAATGGGAGTTAGCTATTATTACAAAAAAAGATCGTTATCTTTCTGTTGCTGGAAAAAGATTTATTGATTTTATGATGAAAAAGGAATGAATAGTAAGTGCTCACTTTTACAAATATACCGTTGACAGCAATTTTAACTTTGTAGATGCATTATTACCTTCATGAAAACCATTACATGATTACCATAACTTTTAGTTATATTAAATATAATATCTATGTATTTTACGAATAACAATAAAAGTCGTATGATTAATTTATCAAAATTAACAAGAAATTATTGGTATGTCTTTATTTTTCTTATGGGAAGGGAAATGATCATTTGAAGTTTATTGTTATTATTGGGCAAATTTTATTTATCCATGTCTTTCTTTTTATCGGAATGGCAATTAAATTGGTCGTACCTGTTCCTATTCCAGCTTCCATGATAGGTTTAATCATATTATTAGTTTGTTTACTAACAAAAATAGTCAAAATAGAATGGGTGGAAAAAGGTGCAGCTTGGCTATTGGCAGAGCTATTATTGTTTTTTATCCCATCTGCAGTTGGAATAGTAAACTATGAGGAAATTTTAAACATGAAAGGAATTGAAACAATATTATTAATTGCCGTAAGTACATTTGTTGTAATGCTGGCTACTGGCTTTACTGCTGAAAAAATTTACAATAGAAAGAGACGTTTTTCCAAATGAAAATAATCTTTTTAACAGCACTTACGTATTTATTTTATCTTTTCTCAAAATGGGGCTATAAAAAGTTGGGTAATCCATTATTTAGTCCCTTGCTTTTAACACCTTTATTATTAATCGCTTTTATTACAACTTTTCATATTTCAGCAGGAAGTTATTTGCAATCTTCCAAAATCTTAACCCATTTATTAGGACCCGCGACAATTGCGTTTGCTGTACCCATTTATAAGCATAGACTATTATTAAAAAAATATTATATGGTTATATTAATAAGTGTTACAACTGGAACAATAGTGGCTATTATCTCTTCTTATTTCTTATCTTTATTAATTAACTTGCAATCAGATTTTATTATCAGCATCATTCCTAGATCTATTACAACACCGATTGCCATCGAAGTTTCGGAAGAAATTGGCGGGCTGCCAACTTTAACAACCGTTTTTGTTATCTTAACAGGGATAATAGGCGGAATAATTGGACCATATGCAATTAAGTTATTAGCGTTGAAATCTTCTATTGCGAAAGGATTAGCACTTGGTATGGGTGCTCATGGTGTAGGAACGGCCAAAGCAATGGAATTTGGAGAGCAAGAAGCAACTTTTTCAACGTTAGCAATGATCTTAGCAGCAGGGATTACAGTTATATGGGGAGGTTCTTTAATTCCCTTATTAATGAATGTGATCAGCAGCAGTTAAAGTTTTATACTAAAATAAAAATATCTTTAGGTATGTGAACAAATGTTGTTCACATACCTTTTTTGTACAACATATTGTTTCCATCCAAAAAGAAAAGGATAAAACCATAATATCTGGATTTATCCTTTTTATAATCGGTCAACACCTATCAACTAATGAACTTAGCTAACCTGGCGCTTACGCTATTACTTTGAATATATACTATTATTGTTAACAACTTGAAGTTCTCTTGTTGTTGCTACCATGTCACTTCCGCAAATTGGGCATTTTGGTGTTTCACTGCTTTTAAAATTGTCCCGAATCCAACACTTACACGTTTCTGATACACAATCCCAAACCATCACTTCTTCTTTAACAACTTCTTCGTTATTTTTTCTACCAAAACCCATTGCCAAATGAAGCACCTCCATGAAGCTTTTTTATAATAAAAAAACACTTGTCAACAAAGGAAAAGCAAATAAAATTCCTTACAACAAGCGGATAAAAATAAACTTATCTTTTTATTATAACATATTTCATATTTTTGTCAAGAACATGCATTTAATTCCTCTTTTGTACCTCATCATTTTACTCCCTGTAAAAACAGTTAGCTATCGTGGAAAGAATATGATATTATTTTCAAGGATAATAAAGAGTTTTTATAGGGAGATAAATGACTTATTAGATGAATAGTACTTACTTTATTATGTGAACGAACTGAGGAGGAAAATAATGAAAATAATGGAATATACGGTAGAAAAATTAAATGATCCAACAGGAATCCTTACAGGTGATCGATTTGAGTATTTTTTGCAAATTGAATTAGATGAAGAAGATGAACTTTCGACCATACAAGGTTTGCAGCTGAAAGTTTTATTTTTTGTAGAGGGAGAAAACAGCAAAATTTTAAATTATCACTTTTATAATAGTATGGAGGATAAATATTTAGATTTTGAATTAGATGAAGAAGAATTAGATAAGGTTTTTGTTTTCTGTAAAGAACATTATCAAGACATATAATCAAGAATATAGGCAAAATAATTAGGCTGATTGAAAATGGTTTACGTGATAAACGTTTTCAATCAGCCTAATTTTCGTTTATATGTATTTTCCTACACTTCAACCGTTTTGCCGTCTTCTATAATATGGTGCATTAAATGTGCTAAATAATGTATCGGCCCAAAATCATCTTCTTCCAACTCTTCTTCATCCAATTGAAGATCATTTAAATGTAGTGCGATAAACTGATAAAAGTCTTTTAATTCGAAGGAATAACAAGCTGCTGGAGCTTCTTGATCCTCTTCATATTGAAGGACAAGGTAAGACTCTTTCCCTTTTTCATCAACCGCATCAAAATAAATAAAAAAGCCAATATTCGTATTTAGTTCGAATAACTGTCTTGTACCACCGCTTGTTGCTTGATTAAAATCTTCTTCATTTAACTTCGTAACTACCATATTTGCGATTCCATCTTCTTTATGAAATTCAACTGTATATTCTTTCATAACATTTCACCTCTTTCCTTTCCATTGTAAACAATCTTAACCTTTATAGCAAAAATTAGTTATACAATCTCTTGATTCTTTTTATCTCCATCTTTTTTGTACGCTGTTTTCGTATAGATTGTTGTTATTTAACTCGTAGCCTGAATACACTTCGCTTTTCGCGGACGAGTGCCGAGCCTCCTCGTCGCTATGCTGAAGCCACTGAAAAAGTGATGCTATAAAATATAGTTAGTGACAATCCAAGTAACGAAGAAGTTTTCGTTCGGTTTTCCGAGGCTTACCACACGCTTTCCGCGGGGCGAGCGCCGAGCCTCCTCGTCGCTTTGCTCCTGTGGGGTCTCGCCTTTCTCGCTAATCCCGCAGGAGTCGTGCGGACGCCTCTCCTAACCAAAATAATGGTCGTTTTCAAACTCTCTATACCATTTTCACCCTAATAAATTTAAGTATTTCACCTATAATTTATCTAATTAAACACTTTTACAGTGCCGTCGCTATGCTCCTGTGGGGCCTGAGTCTTTCTCGCTTTTCTAAGCAGGAGTCTACGTGTATTCAGGCTGCTAAGTGCTTCAGCCATGTTTATTATTTTATTCAAAAACAACAAACTTTTAGAAAACATCCTTTTTGTAAAATCATCTTAATCCTGCCTATTATTTGGCTGAAATAAAGAAGCCCGCTAAAAAATTAGCGGGCGTTGCTTCTATAATGGTTAAAGTTTCGTTACTTTCACAGCTTGTGGTCCACGTCCACCTTGTTCAATATCGAAACTAACTTCTTGGCCTTCATCTAATGTTTTAAATCCTTCTGTTTCAATAGCAGAATAGTGGACAAATACGTCCTCTCCACCTTCTACTTCAATGAATCCAAAGCCTTTTTCAGAATTAAACCATTTTACTTTACCTGTTGCCATTTTACTGCCTCCTAGATTTAAATAAAGAAAGATATACTATATATCCTACATTTATTAATTTTACCCAGTTGGCTGATTTTTAATCGAAATGTATGGAAAAAAATCTAGTTCTTGATTCAGAAAATAATAAACAACGATAAAGATCAATAAAGGAAAGAATTATGCTTTATTACGACTTCTGCTTCTTCTTTCTCCACCTGAACCTTTGCGATTGCGGTCATAACTGCGTTCTCCGCCACGGTCATTGCGACGACGACGGCCACCACCGCTAGAACGGTCTTTTTTCGGCTTTTTGCTGCGTAGCGGTTCAACAGCTGTTAATTTAACTGGTGTAGCATCCGGCTCTTTTGTTAATAATTTTAATGCTGCAGCTAATAGTGTTACAGAATCTTGGTCTTCCAATAATGATTCCGCTACACGTTTATATTCTGCATATTGATTTTCTTCAATTGTTTTCTCAATTTTGTTGATAGTAGCTTGCTGATTTCCAGCTAAAACATCTGTTAAAGATGGAAGTGGCTTTTTCGCCATTTTCTTTTTCGTTACATTTTCAATAATACGTAAATGATCTAATTCTCTTGGAGAAACAAATGTAACAGCCAATCCTTTTTTACCAGCACGTCCAGTACGGCCGATTCGATGCACATAGCTTTCAGGATCTTGTGGAATATCAAAGTTATAAACGTGAGAAACTCCGCTAATATCCAATCCACGTGCAGCTACATCTGTTGCTACCATGATATCGATGCTTTGTTCCTTAAAACGACGGATAACTTGATCACGTTTTCCTTGAGGAATATCTCCATGAATTCCTTCTGCAGAATAGCCGCGTTTAATTAAACCTTCCACTACTTCATCGACGCGTTTTTTTGTGCGGCCGAAAACGATTGCTAATTCTGGTGATTGAATATCTAGAAGGCTGCATAATACATCAAATTTTTGACGCTCTTGCACTTCCATGTATTGCTGCTCAATATTAGTAACCGTCATTTCTTTTGCTTTTACTTTTACTAATGCTGGCTCTGTCATAAAACGTTCTGCCAAAGATTGAATTCGTTTTGGCATTGTTGCTGAGAACAATAATGTTTGACGGCTGTCAGGCGTTTCACTTAAGATTCTTTCGATATCTTCAATAAAGCCCATATTTAACATTTCATCCGCTTCGTCTAAGACGATCATTTTAATATCTTGCAAGCGAATTGTTTTACGCTCAATATGATCGATTAAACGGCCAGGTGTTGCTGCAATAATTTCTGGTTTTTTCTTTAATCCACGGATTTGTCGGTTAATATCTTGCCCTCCGTATATCGGCAATGTACGGATGCCTTTCACTGCACCAATACGGTTTAATTCTTCCGCAACTTGGACTGCTAATTCTCTAGTCGGCGCAATAACTAAACCCTGTACTGCTTTGCCAACTTCCACTTTTTCTAATAATGGCACACCAAAAGCTGTTGTTTTTCCTGTTCCTGTTTGTGCTTGTCCAATCATATCTTTTCCGGAAAGTGCAATTGGAATAGATTCTGCTTGAATTGGTGTCGGTTCTTCAAACCCCATGTTAGATAATGCTTTTTCTAAACTATTACTTAAATTAAAATCTGAAAAAGTTGTCAATACTTTTTCCTCCTTAGTTATTTGCTCTGAAATCGATACTTCTTAAGTAGGAATATGTCGAAGCATACAGAATGTTTTTATTGTTAAAGGGATTTAATGCCTTGTTCTCTTATAAAACAGAAAGCATCAATCATCTTTATTTTTCCCTTTATTATGGAAAATGAATCTGTTTCGAAAAAATATCTTTAGCAGAGCGTATTGTAATTTTATAATGTATAAATATATACTCTCCATTTTATTTCACTTTTTTTCATTTCCAGAATAATTAAGGTAAAATCATTCAAAACATTCGGTATACCTCGTTAAAGTGGGAATTATGTGGATAGAAAACTGATGAATAAAAAGGATGAATATAGTTAGAAGAATCATTTTTATTAGATATCCTTTGATTCAGACTAGAAGTTTTTAACTGAATCGCTGGAGTTAGACAGTAAAAAAGGTGATGCATTATGGAAAGGCATCACCTTTAAACTTTACAAAACTGGATTAAGCTTTAGTTACGTTAGAAGCTTGTGGTCCACGGTTACCTTCAACGATTTCAAAAGTAACTTCTTGACCTTCTTCTAAAGTTTTGAAACCTTCAGTTTGGATAGCAGAGAAGTGAACGAATACATCTTGACCTTCTGTAGACTCGATGAAACCAAAACCTTTTTCTGCATTAAACCATTTAACTTTACCTGTGTTCATTGTAAAACCTCCAAAAATGTGTTACACCTTTAAGCACCTAATATAATCTTTAGGAATCGATAAATCTTTGCTACATAAAAGGTCGTAGCCTTTAATGATGCAGGGATCAAAATCGCCTACATTTTATTGCAGCTACGACCACTTATCCATAAAACATATACCGAACTTAATAGCGTTAATTACATGATATATAACTTTTGACCATTTGTCAATCAAGTTTTATCGAAGTTATTATTATAAAATAATTCCCAATACTTTATAATAATGACAAGATTAAAAATAGAACATCTTACAAACAAGCTTCTGCTGAGTCCACCGTATGTTTCAACAGCATACTAATCGTAACTGGTCCAACACCACCAGGTACAGGTGTAATTGCTGATGCCGGTTCATAACATGCATCATAATCAACATCACCAATATTGCCTTTATTGTAGCCAGCATCTAAAATAACTGCTCCTGGTTTTATCCAGTCACCTTGGATAAAATTCGGTTTCCCAACTGCAGCAATTACTATATCTGCTTGCTTTACATGACTAGCAAGATCTGTCGTTCTTGAATGACATGTTGTCACTGTTGCATCTTCATTTAGCAGCAATGCTGAAACAGGTTTACCAAGAATAGGACTTCTTCCTACCACTACAGCATGTTTTCCACTTGCACTAATATTATAATATTCCATTATTTTTAATATCGCTGCAGGTGTACAAGATGGATATTTTCCAAATCCTAATGCAGTTTGTCCATAACCGAAGCTTGTAACGCCATCCACATCTTTGTCAATATCAATCGCTTCAAATGCTTTTCTCTCATCAATTTGATGTGGAACAGGATGCTGAAGTAAAATACCATGAACGTTTTTATCTTCGTTTAATTGATAAATTGTTTCTAAAAGCTGTTCTGTTGTCGTATCTTTCCCTAAATGAATTTTCTTTGAATCAATGCCAAGTCTTGCACACGCATTACCTTTCATTTTTACATATGTTTCAGAAGAAGGATCATCACCTACTAAAATAGTTGCTAAACATGGTGTTATTCCTTTTGTTTTTAATGCCGCTATTCTGTCTTTTAAATCTTCTTTCACTGCGTTTGCTACTACATTACCATCTAGTATTAGTTTCTCTGACATGTATATCCCTCCGGAAAAGTGTTAAAAGATGACTTGTCCCATCTTTTGCCCAGACGACCGGCGATACAAATACACAGCTCCCATATGGTTTATTCCATTATTGTCGTCAGTTACTGTGCAATTTACCTTTTACAAAGGTATCATAACACAGCTGCAGAGCATTTTGAATATAGTTTTTTCTTTTATTATTATACTTATGTGTGATTATTCTTTCGATTTTTATTTCCCTTATAAATCTTTATCTCTTCCAAATTCATTATATCCTTAATCTTTTTGGTTCTTTTCGTATAAATTGTTGCTTTTAAACGCGCAGCCTGAATACACATCGCTTTCCGCGGGCGAGCGTCGAGCCTCCTCGTCGCATACGCTCCTGTGGGGTCTCGTCTTTCTCGCATTCCCACAGAAGTCTACGTGTATTCAGTCTGCTAAGAAACGCTTTCTCAAATGTTTTTTTGTAAAACAAAAGAGCACTCTTGATAAAAAAATCTTTATTCTATATCAATTGAAATACTTTGATATAGAATAAAAACAATTTACCTCGAGATACTCTTTTATTTTATGCATATATTTAAGGATATACACTTTTTATGCGTTAATAATAATGTGTATTCCTAAAACAACGAAAGCCCTGCCTCTCTTTCATCTTTACGGTTCCTAGACCGCGCCAGTGTGAATATAGGATTATCATATAGAACGGCAAAAAAACATTTCTGAAATTAATTAAATGGAAGGATTAATCCGCGATTAGAGAAGAATATAGAATGTGTTTTTGAAGATAGGTTGAAGTGTAAATCTAAATTTAGTAATTGTTCCGCGTTATAAAATGAAAAACTTACACGATTTTCTACATATTTCCGTTCAAGCCTCAAATACATACAATTTGCATCATATCTTATTATTAACAAATAGTCAAATGGAATTTTGATTTTGATTTTTGTTCTTTATGTATACTCCTCAAAAAAATAAAATCACTTTTTCTACTTATTAATCAGTATAAAAGTGATTTTTTCTTACCTAAACTATCGATTGCTTCTCTCTTCATAATAACGAAAGCAGATGATGCAAAGAAACAGAAACGCAATGCCTATTGAAAATCCGCCTAATACATCTGTTGGATAATGAACACCTAAATAAATTCTGCTTATCCCAATACACAAAATAATAAAGGCCAAAATTAATACGGCTGCTAATTTCATGTTCGTTGTTTTTACTAAATGAATAATAATATATGCTAAGCTGCCGTAAAATAATAAAGATCCCATCGAGTGACCACTTGGAAAGCTGTAGCTTTGTTCCACTACAAGAGGCAAAATATCAGGACGTTCCCGTTTAAAGTACCATTTTAATCCTTTATTTAATAGCGCTCCAATTCCAGATGTGCCTACCAAAAAAATAGCCAGTGCCCATTTTTTCCTCCAGCATAATATACCAGTAAGCAGCACAATAAAAAAAGTGATCCCTTTTATCGAACCAAAAAAACTGATGACGATCATAATTGTAGTAAAGCTTTCTGTAACATACGATTGAATAATTGCAATTATCCGATGGTCAAAATCAATTACTTCATTGCTTGTAACACCTTTTGCGATAAGAATAAAAATGCGACTGCAAACCAACGCGACTAATAAAAAAAATAGGACGTAATTTATTATTAGTCTTTTTCCTTTATTCATAGATAACCTCCCAAAATATATTGTTGTTCTTAAATGGCAAAACAAACGTTTTTATTTACGATAATAATATTTATTTGAAATAAAATACAAAAAAGCTCCGTGGAAATCCGGTACTTCCACGGATTTGTTGAATCTTATTACGCCTCTTTCACCGCTTTTTTTCTTGTTCTTTTTTTCTTTTCTACTGTTTTGGCTGGTTTCGTCTTGTCAATAGATGCTTGAAGTGCTGCCATCAAATCCATTACATTCGTCGTTTCCACTTTTTCTTTACTAGTAACTATTTCTTTGCCTGTTTTTTTGCTTTCAATCAGCTGTAATAATGCCGAACGATATTCATCGGTGTATTTACTTGGATCAAATGTAGTCGTTAATTGATCGATTAAAAGAATAGCCGTTTCTAGTTCTTTTTTAACAATTTGCCCTTCTGCAGGGACATTTGGCACATCCTCTGCCTTTCTAACTTCATCAGGAAAATGGATAGTCTCCATGACAAGCGTATTTTCATAAACACGGATTACCGCAAGCTGCTCTTTCGAACGAATGATAATTTTTGCAACCCCAACTTTTCCTGATTCTAATAATGCTTGTCTTAATAAAGCATATGCTTTATTACCACCATCTCCTGAAGATATATAGTAACATTTTTCATAATAGATTGGGTCGATTTCTTCCAAATTCACAAAGTCAATAATTTCAACCGCTTTATCCTCGTTTTCTTTCCGAAGTTTTTCTAACTCCTCATCATCCAAAATGATATATTTCCCTTTTGCGTATTCATATGCTTTCACAATCTCCTCAGGAGCGACTTCTTTTTGACAAGCAGAGCATTTTTTTTCGTATTTAATCGGTGCATGACAGTCTTTATGAAGAGTTCTTAATTTTATATCTTTATCTTCTGTTGCTGTATGCAATTTAATAGGAATCGTAACAAGCCCAAAGCTAATATTTCCTTTCCACATTGTATGCATGATATTATCTCCTATCTGTTTTCTAGCTATTTTTAAAGTGGCTTTTCTGTCATGGTTTCATTCAATTAATAATTGGTAATGCATGAAATATAAAGGAGAGAGAAACGATAAGCAAAAGAGAAGGTTTAAAGAAGGAATGAAAAAGATGATTTACTCTGCTAACTTTATTATTGTCAGCTATGATAAAAAAGAAGATTTATTTATTGTCGCTGTTTGTAAAAAAGAAAAAGTAGTTAAAGTTGGTTCCTTTCATAAAGGTATCAAGGATACAGAGAAAAATGCAGTATTAAAAATAATGGAAAATAATAAAATAAAATCCGATTCTCGTTCTTTAACGGTGAAACCTGGTATTTGTGTGGATTTAACATTTAGTGCTTTTCAAAATGGTCAGTTAGTAAATGCTTTTTTTAAACAATTTTTGCTTCCTTTTAATTGGAAGGATTGTACATATGAACAATTGACCCAAATTCTCAAACCAAAAAAAGTGGAAATAACGAACCCTGATAAATTATTGTTTCCGAAAAAAAATACAACGAAACAAGACTATATAAATTACTTAGAAACAATCGCACCCTATTTGCTTCCTTATTTAAAAGATCGATTATTAACGCTGATTCGCTTTCCACATGGGCTTTTTGGCGAATCTTTTTATCAGAAGCAATGCCCAGATTATGCTCCTGCTTTTATTGAAACATGGAAAAAGGATTCGATTGATTATATTGTTTGCAACAATATCGAAACCATAACTTGGCTAGGCAACCAGCTAGCATTTGAATTTCATATTCCCTTTGAGACGATTTACTCAGAAGGAAAACCTTCAGAAATAGTTTTTGATCTCGATCCACCTTCTAAAGAGTATTTTTCGTTGGCAATTGTTGCTGCTAAGCAATTAAAAATAATTTTAGACAACTTGCATTTGCTTTCCTTTCTAAAAATATCAGGAAACAAAGGGATTCAAGTATATATTCCGCTGCAGGAAAAAAACTTTACCTATGAGGAAACGAGAAGATTTACAGAATTTGTAGCTCACTATATGGTTTCCGCTGAACCTGATTTATTTACAATAGAACGGCTTAAAAAAAATCGCGGCAATCGGCTGTATATTGATTATATTCAGCATAGTGCAGGAAAAACGATTATTGCACCGTACTCGCTAAGAGGAAATGAAGATGGCAGTGTTGCCTGCCCTATTTATTGGGAAGAATTAACCGAACAATTAACACCAAATACATTTACGATGGAGTTTGTATTATCACGATTAAACAACAATGAAAATCCATTTGCAGATTATTTTGATGCAAAAAATAAACAGCCTTTTCAAAAGGTATTAGATTTTATAAAGTAACCCTTCCTTATTATCCCTAACGGAGAGCAAACAAAAGCCTGTTATTCCATGTGAAGCTTAGCAAAGAATAACAGGCTTTTTCGTTACTAATAATAATAAATATACTTTGTATGTTTTTGCATTTTGTTGATGTTTACTTATATTTATCAAATACTTTTCAAACGATGGACTTAAACAATACAATCATTCTTTAATAATACTCCATTCATTTTAATTTGATTCTGAAAGTGGAATTCTGTACAGCTTATCGTCATTCTCCCGAGGAGTACCACGCCCGTCTGTATTATTGCTAATGAAATAAAGGGAGTTATCTTCAATTAGCACATCCCGAATTCTGCCAAGCCCAGTTATTACTTCTCGATGTTTACCTGTATCAAGGTCAAATTCTAAAACTGCAGATCCTCTAAGTGCTGCAACGTACAATTTGCCATCATAATAGTCCATGCCAGATGGTGCCCAAGTGGCTTCATCTCCTGAAGTGAATAGCGGTGAAACCATTCCTTCTTGTTCCTCATAGCCTTCAATAATTGGCCAGCCATAATTTTGACCGGCTTCTATTTTGTTGACCTCATCATTCGCATCGTTGCCGTGGTCACTTGCATATAGAGTACCATTAGAGGACCAGGCAATTCCTTGAGGATTTCGGTGTCCATAACTATACATGTAGGAATTTGGATATGGATTATCACTTGGTATAGATCCATCCAGATTCATTCTTAAAATTTTTCCACCTAATGACTGTAGATCTTGTGCTATATCCGATTCAGTTGCATCTCCAGTTGTTGCATAAAGTTTTCCATCAGATCCAATTTTAAGCCTCCCTCCATGATGGACGGGACCACTTGGGATTTTATCGAGAAGCAAACTCTCTTCTCTCCAAACGTTATCTTCCAAACGGAGTGTTATTATACGATTAAATTGTCCGGAGCTGTCTTCATATGTATAATAAGCATATGCTAAATTCGATTCCGGAAAGTCGGGAGCGAGCACAAACCCTAATAACCCTGCCTCTGCAGCTGTCGCAAGTTCTTTCTCGAGTTCAACGCCTTGCCGTTCTATTTCTCCCTTTTCTATTTTTACGATGTTTCCTGGTCTCTCTGTCAAATAGAATGTATCTTCAAGTTTTTCAATAGACCAAGGAACCTCAAGGTTTTCCGCAATCACTTCTTGTTCTCTAATAGACACGACTGCCTCTTCAGATTCTTCATTTTTCTGCTCATTTGAAGAGTTTTGCTGTTCATTTACAGAACAACCAGCAATTAGAAATATTGCAAACATAGATACGACTAAGACTCTTTTCAACTCCAATCACCTCTATCATTTTAGAATTAATTTTTTCTCGAGCTACGAAATTAACGCCATCCTCTTGTAAAGACTTGGTCACCTTGTTAAAAGACCCTGTTTTTTAGTCGGAGAGCGTCCAGTAACTAATAATTTGTGTGGTTTTCCAACTTATTTTTCCCACCATAAAGTAATAGGAATGGATAACTCTCCATTTAATGGAACAGTTTCACCAATTTTAGGAGCGAATAAATTCACACCTTTTTTCTTTGCCTCTATTAATGCTCGTTCTATAGGTTCTGTCCAACTATGATACGCAAGGGTAAATGCTCCCCAATGAATTAACATCATATTCTTCCCTTTTACATCTAAATGAGCCTGTACAGATTCTTCTGGTTTCATATGGACCCAAGACCATCGTCTATCATATTGACCGCCTTCAATTAAAGCGATATCAAAAGGTCCATATTTTTCACCGATTTCCTTAAAATGTGCATCATAACCTCCATCTCCGCTCGTATAAAAACGGGTATGTTTTCCAAGAATAACCCAACCACCCCATAGAGTCGTATCTCGATTAAAAAGACCTCTACCAGAGAAGTGTTTGGATGGAGTCAATGCAACGGTTAAACCTTGGAACTTGGTTTCATCCCACCAATTAAGTTCTGTAATTTTTTCTTTTGCAACTCCCCAACGGATCAAGTGAGCACTTACACCGTAAGGAACGAAAAAATGCCCTACCTTGTCCTTCAGCTTTCGTATGGATGGATAATCCAAATGATCGTAATGATCATGGGTAATAAAGACAGCATCAATAGGCGGCATTTCATCAATAATATCCAACATATCTTCACTGTAGCGTTTGCTTCCTGCAAAAGAAACTGGAGAAGCAATTGGACCTAGCATAGGGTCTACGAGTATCTTTTTATTATCAATACTAAGTAAAAAAGCAGAATGCCCAAACCAAGTTAAACTATCTTCTTCACTTTTAATTTTGTTCCAATCAATCTCGGAAACAGGAATTTGGCCGGCAGGATTTCGATCTTTACTCCCTGAAATAGATTCCTTAAACATGGAGAAGTAATCAGATGCACTCAAGTCCATCTTTGTTGGCACTTGATTAACAAATTTCCCGTTAACATAATTATCAAACTTCTCATATTTCTCTTTTTGTTCATTACTTGGGTTTCCTCCGAATACTGGATGTAAGTTTAAATACAATAAAATGACAGTACATAATACAACTAAAAAAACGAATAAATAAATCATTATTTTTTTCATAATTCCTTCCCTTTTTTTGCTATTTATTTAATTTTCTTTCGAAAACATTTCTTTTGCAACTATAATGCCTTCAACCAGCATTAAAAGAAATAAACAAACTACATTTAATAAAAACACATCAACATAAAGGTAAAACAGCCCTTGTTTTTATTAATCAAACGAGGGCTGTTTATGTCTACTAAAAACAACATTTGCGATCTAAAAAAGTCATTTTTTAATGTACAAAAAATCGACTTTTTTAGGTTTAAATTCGCTTAGCATAAAAAATATCCGAAATGTTGGCGTTACTCCTTTTAAGTACGACTAGATAACAGGATAATACTGTTCATACCGTGGATTACAATAATATGGGGGTCTAGGTCCTATTTTGGGCATTTGATAAATATAAGGGTTGGAATCATATAGCACCTCCACTTTTTCATCAGAATGAGCTACTAACAATAACTTTACTTCAGGATTATAATATTGTATAGAAATAACCTCCTTGAAACGATTCTTTTATACTCACCTTATTCAATTTTCTATGGTATTGAGCCCGTACCAGCAATAATGGTTATACATCTAGGCAGTTAAATAATACCCTGCACTTTATTAGCCTATATTACATAAAGTAACTGGAAAATGGTTATTTAGGGGAGGACAACTATGTCACAAGATGACTACAAAAATCATAAAAGCGGAAATGAAAAAGGTTATCCAATGTATCCTAATTATGGAAAAATAACACGCTACGAAGATGTTCCGATCACTGTTCCAGAACAACGTCAGTTTCGCCAGCCAGGTGTAGAAAAGTTAATGGTTCCAAGACCAATTATTGAAAATCCGAATTATAAAGGAAGCGGAAAATTAGCAGGCAAGGTTGCACTTATCACTGGTGGTGATAGCGGAATGGGTGCAGCAGCAGCCATCGCTTTTGCTAAAGAAGGTGCGGATGTTACCATTGCTTATCTAGATGAGCATGAAGATGCGAATCGTACGAAGACAAGAATTGAAGAACTCGGACAACGCTGTTTATTATTGCCAGGAGACTTAAGAGAAAAACAGCAGTGCATCGACATCGTGGAAAAAACTATCCAAACATTTGGGCAGCTAGACGTTCTTTGTAACCATGTTGGTATCCAGTTTCAGCAATTGAGCTTACTTGACATTACTGATGAGCAGTTCGATGATACTTTTAAGGTGAACATCTACTCTCATTTCTACACCACTCGTGCAGCACTTCCATACTTAAAAGCTGGAGGCTCCATAATTAATACTTCCTCTGTTGTAACATATGTTGGATATGAGCAATTGATTGATTATACAGCTACTAAAGGAGCTAATATTGGTTTTACACGTGCATTAGCGAATAATTTAGTAGATAAGGGCATCCGGGTAAACGCCATTGCTCCTGGCAGGATATGGACTCCCCTCATCCCAGCAAGCTTCTCTGCAGACGAAGTTACACTAGTGGATAATCCAATGCAGCGTCAAGGTCAGCCTTTTGAAGTTGCCCCTACCTTTGTATACCTCGCGTCCGATGATTCACGTTTTGTGACCGGGCAAACGCTTCATGTTAATGGAGGGCAATGGATGTCATCTTAACTAATACACACAAAGCCCTTAGATTAATTCCCCCTCAAACTTAATGGTATTGAAGTGTTAATTTGGTCCTTAATGGCTACCAATGTTGTTTGTTTAATATCCGGATTTTAATTAGACAAAGTATAAATAACAATCTCTTAATAAGGGGCTTTCAGAAGTCGATTTTTCAACTTCTGAAAGCCCCTTTTCATATTCGAGAATGTTGCTATATCACCATCTTAAATTTTAAATTTTATTGATTTTGTCCTATTTCTGACAGCCCATTTCACTTGGATACACGTTTTTGCCTATGCAAAAACACCTCCGATTTCAGTATTTATTACAATGTACCATTTTGGAAGGTGCTTTATTGTGCATCATTATTTAAAATTAGCCCATCAACTCTCTGAAGAATACACAGCATAAATCCCCCCATGCTTTCAAAAAGCAGAGTATGAGGGCTGCTATGGACCTTCATTCGAGATCTCAATTGAAACAAAGCTCATCCATTTGACTTAGTTATCAATATTCTTATGGAACCAGACAGAGGACATTGCCGAAACCTCGAGGTTATCAACCACAGCTTCTCCCCCTGTGGAGAACAGCTGAATACCATCACTGGTAGCGCTAGGGAAAATCTGGTCGGTTATGGCTACTCGGCCGCCATCGGCGAAAATTTCCACTGAGGACCAGTCCACATAGATCTGCAGTGATACCTTGCCATCGCGGACGGGTACCGCTACGCGTTTCACACTAGGAAAAGATGAGTTAAAATTGACTTGTCCCGATTGTGTTCTGTCAAGGTAGAGTTGTTCACCTGCAACATCGTACCCGATCACAGTTCGTTCACCATTTCCGGTTCGGACATTCACCCCAAAGCTTTTGGCCGTGTTAGGCTTGAACGTGACATCCAAGCGGTATGCTTTGCCCGAGGCTTTAGAGCCGAGATTGGTTTCGCCCTCAGCAAGAGTTGCGTGTCTAAGCTTGTATTTCGCCTCTCGTGCCAAATGCGCAGCAGATTGTATAGGTGACTGAACGATCTGAGGCGTACCGTCAATGGTTTGTAGCTTCAGTTCTCGTGGAAGAGACTGCACCCCCCGCCAAGGCGAAGTTGGGATATCATTAGCATAGTTCCAATTGTTCATCCATCCAATCATAATCCGCCGATCTTTTGGTGCATCATTGTAGGTAACCGCCGCATAAAAGTCCTGTCCATGGTCAATCCAACGAGCCCGCTGTAGAGCGTTGGTGGCAGGAGCAGCGGCCAGGGTGAACTGGTCAGCCAGTACGTGTCCCCATCCCCCTGTGTTTCGGTCAACTATTTGAATCTGAGCCTGTTTCCCCTGCAGATCGCGCAAATCCCAGGACGTCCAGTCTAACGCAGCGCTGTCGTTTCCAGTTGCGGTACGCACAACCTGACCGTTCACCAAAAGATTTACAGCGGTTTCCATAGCCCATGGTTTAGCCTTCACATCGGAAAAGACGATGTTATCGATCATGAGATGACCCCAACCGGTGCTTCCATCGTTTTGATCAATGATCTGTAATGTCGCCTGCTTACCGCGATACTTCGAAACATCGAAGACCGACCAGTCCAAATTTGCACTATTATTACCGGTAGCGCTGGCAACAACATTGCCATCGATAACAAGGTTGAGAACCGTAGGATGACCCGTTGAGGCAGGATGATCTCCTCCGGCAATAAGGAAATTAATGAAATCAGAGCCAATGATGAACGTCGGGGACGTCACGGTACCTTCTGCTCTATCACAACTGGCGGTTTGACACGTGTCCAAAACCTGATTTCCCAACTGACCACTCAAATTTTCCCTGGTCGGTACGATTCCAGCGAAATCACCAGTCCCAGTCCAGCTGAACAGGCTGGATTCTTCAAAGTCTTCCAAGACCTGTCCGGGAGGCGGGGCGGTCGAAGCACCATCTACATAAGGATGGTTACCGCCTGCAATAAGAAAATTTAGATAATTTTGATTGATCGTAAATTCCGGCGATATTAGGCTTCCTACCTCGCTGTCGCTGCCATGGAAGCTATCTACAAACCCGTGTCCGAGGTATCCTATCGGACCAAGATCGTCCTTGACTGGACCTGTGCCGAAAGCCGTTCCTGTTGTCGTCCATAAACCGTAGTCTGGACCCTCAAAATCGTTGAGAATGGTACCGGTTGGCGGAGTATACACCGGTTCATCATCAGTGAATCTGGTTCCGTTGAAGTTCCCGATAAAATACTCGGCTTTTCCAGCGACATTGACCGTCATTACCCATTTCATGTTGTTTTTGTTGCCGTCCAATGCCATGGGAAATAGGTCTGGGCACTCCCAGACAGAGCTAGTGACTCCCGCAGGACCGAACTCGCTAAGCAATGACCAGCTTTTTAAGTTCGGTGAGGAGTAAATAGCCACCTTATGCTGATCCGACAAGGCTACTACCATTCGCCAGCTTTTTGTCGGTTCGTACCAAAAGACTTTGGGATCTCGAAAATTGTGAGATCCGATGTCAAGCACCGGATTTCCGGCGTACTTCGTCCACGTGGTACCGCCGTCGGTGCTGTAGGACAAGGCTTGCTGCTGAAGTCCACTATCCTTCACAGCACGAGTATAAACGGCGACCAGCGGAGGATTCTCGGATGTTCCTAGCCCGCTTGAATTGGTCTTATCAAATACAACACCACCCGACCAAACTTCCTCATTGGCATCTACTGGAATAGCAACAGGAAGTTCCCTCCAATGCATAAGATCCTTGCTCACAGCATGACCCCACGAAGCATGCCCTCCCGTCATCCCATACTTGTTATATTGATAGAACAGGTGATATTCGCCTTTATAATAAATTAATCCATTAGGATCATTCATCCAGTTTTTGGCCGGCGAATAGTGAAACTGAGGCCGATAGGATTCCTGATAGGTGTCCTGATCTCCCGGGACGTGCCCGGAACCTGTGGATATTCCAACAGCGTACGTTCCGAATGGATAACCAACCGTTAGGCCGGTCAGAGCAGCCAATCCGACTGCCGCCCTAAGCAGGTGACGCTTACGGGACGACATTTTTAAAGATATCAATGTTTTAAATGAAACCACGATAGCACCTCCAAACATGTGATAAAAAGCGTTAATTGATACTTTCTTTCGTACATTCAGTAGATTTTATTTGGGATTGTTCCTCCAGTTGACACTGGTAATATTTGTAATTTTATACAGCGTCCATGTAACCAATAACGACAACTCTAAAGACAATAAACCAGATGAAATGTTATATCAAACACATTTTGTTTAGTTTGAACATTCACTTTTCTAACATAATATTTAACTCTCGAAACAATGCTTGGGATATGAATATGAGTCTACTTGAACAAAGGTTATCTACCATATATGCAGAAACTGCGTTATACAATGTCCCTCCAAATATATCCACTAAAAAAGGAATCCCTCTTTATCTTCAGGTATGTCCTTTGGCATCTGTTTAGATTTTCTTGAAGTGTTTGTTTGTCTTTTCCTATTAAGAAAGGCACTGTCATCAGGTTGACTTCGCCAAATCCCATTCCTGCAGATCCTTTTAATACTGCATCAACCCCCCCATAGTCACTATTAGTCACTGAAATCATATGTGTTGCTCCCCTCTTTTAATGTCTTGCACTAATTAACAATGCAAGTTACATGCCACAAAAGAGTATTAAGCGCTTTCATTATTTTTTAACTCTTTGTTTTTATGTTTTAATACACATTTATCTGAAAATTTTTTCTTTTAATACGCATTTATCTGAAAACTGTTATTCACTGTTATTCTTTGATACACATTTATCTATAAAAGCAAACCTGTATTAAAAAACGTATCCTTTTAATAAAGGTTTACTTTTGACTCCTTCGTTTTGTAAACGACCAATGGGTTTCACTACCAACCGTGGGACTTTTCTTCACTTAATGAATCAACAAGCAAATCAAAACTCTTAAAAAATACTCTGAAAAATCCATTTATAATATCTGTATCCTAAGACCCTAATATTTTTCATATATTATGTTCAAACTATGGAAAAAATAGAGGTGAATTTATGAATTTAGAGCCTATCATTCCATTTGAGCCAGTAAGTACAGACCAAATTCCAGAAGGTGACCAATGGATTGCCCAAGTTAAGTGGGATGGCGTCCGGATACTTACATACTATGATGGAAATACTGTACGCTTATTCAACAGAAAATTAAATGAACGTAGTTTTCATTACCCAGAAATATCGAGCATTAAGACTTTTTGTAAGTCGCAATCAGTTATTTTGGATGGGGAAGTTATTGCATTGGGGGAAGACAGAAAGCCTTCTTTTCACGAGGTAATGCGCCGGGACGGAATTCGAAGGTTAGAACGAGTTAATGAATTGAAAGAACAAGTACCTATTTCATATATGATTTTTGATGTTATTTATTGTAATAATGAGTGGAAAAATAAACTTCCTTTGAAAGACAGGGTTTCTTTACTTGAGCAAATAATTGTCCCGAATGAGCATATCCAAGTTGTGCCTTCTTATCCTGATGGTGATGCTTTATTTGAAGCTATAAAACAGCAAGATATGGAAGGAATAATCGTAAAAAACCTTGACAGCCAGTATCTTATCAATGGTAAAGATAGCCGATGGAAAAAAGTGAAGAATTATAAAGATTTAATAGCAGTCGTAGGCGGTGTAACTTTACGGAGTGGCATTGTAAATTCTCTTTTGCTTGGCTTATACGATAAAAAAGGAGCATTTTTATACATTGGACATGTTGGGACTGGAAAATTAAAAAAGTCAGAATGGAGAGAATTGACTGAAAAAATAAAACCAATTTTAGTTAACCAACGTCCATTTATTAATAAACCTGAAAGGTTAAAAGATGCAATATGGATCAAACCTCAAATTACAGTGAAGGTTCAATTTATGGAATGGACCAAAGGACATACACTTAGGCAGCCGTCTATACAAGCTTTTGTTGATACTCCACAAGACAAATGTACTCTTACATAAGTGGAAAGTTAATATTTTACAGTTTATAACAGGAGATTTCATCCCTTCTCCAACAGGATTTAGTAAGTTTTTAAAAAACTTACTAAATCCATATGAAGTTTATACCAAAATTGCTTTCCCAATACACTTGTTTCTTTTTTAATAATTATGTAGTCATTATAATCATAAAGTTTGAACAAAAAACGATATCTGAAGTCCTTCAAAAAACAATAAAGAGCTTCCTTTTCTATTCTGTATTTTTGAACGTATTACTATTTTTCATTGTTAACAAGCACACCAAAAACCCGCTCCTGTATAAGTAACGGGTTGATTACAAATTCCTAACATTTTCTTTTGCAAGATTTCTCCTCCGTTATCCAATAAACTTTGCCAATTCATTATTAAATTTATCCCGCTCCTCCCAAAACAACCCGTGGCCGCTATATTTAAAAGGTACAAGCTTAGCATTTTTTATCCCTTGTTTTTGCGCCTCGGCCAGCGGAAAATGACATACTTTGTCATGAATTCCGTGCAGAATAAGGGTTGGAACGTGAATTTTCCCCATATCTTGAAATAGGCTTTCTTCATGTAGCCAAGTATTTGCAACCATAGCGGTGGACCAGCTTGCGGCTTGTAGTCCCAATTGAAAAAACCAATTTGAAAAAGGCTCTGTTACATGTTGAAAGAAAAACATATTACCAAATCCTTGCAGCATATTTGGACGGTCATTATAAGTCCCCTGTATGATTTGTTTTACATCCTCAGTTTTTTGACCATAAGGAAAATAAGGCCGTTGAATAAGACTAGGTGCAGCAGCTGCAAGTAGAGCTAGCTTTGAAACCCCATGTCCATGGTGCCGAGCCACATATCGAATGGCAACAGCTCCCCCTGTGGAATGACCGGCCAGCGTAATATTTCGCAACTTCAAAGCGTCTATAACACTTCGAACATCATCAGCCAAACGATCATAGTCATATCCTTTCCAAGGTTTATCTGACTGGCCAAATCCCCTAAGATCCATTCCGATACAACGATAACCCATTTGAGGAAGTTGATTAAATTGATATTCAAACATCTTATGATTTGCAGGCCAACCATGAATAAAAAAGATCGTTTTCTCATTTATCGGATTTATATCTTCTACATAAATGTTAACATCCGGCTCTACCCTAACATAGTACCCCAAGCCAATCCCCCCAATAAATAAAAGTCTTCTGATAGAGACTATATTCAAAAGGACCTATTCTTTTAACCAAAACCATCAAAACTATTGAAATATTTTTTAAGTATAATTATTTAGAGACAACTCACTTATTTTCATGTAACAAAGTGATAACCCATCCCTAAAGTGGAGCACACGGAAATTTTTAGGAATAAGTTTTAAAAGTAAACAAGGAATGCGACCGAAATCAGCATTTTTTCACTTAATAATAAAAAGAAAGTGTAAAGGATCTAAACTATTCTTAAATTTTACAAGGCAGAATGTTTAGTAATAAAAATGAAATGGACGATGCTTTCGGCCATACTATCGGTATCTCTAAATATTAATAATAAATCCCTGCAACATATGAGTCACAGGGATAAATGCAGCACCTTTATTCAGATTTTTGGGCTATAAAAAAAGCACTTTGAACCTGACTAACTGCTGTTTGGGCTTGTGCAATTTCAGTAGCAGCTTGTTTGATTGCTTCTTGAGCTAAAGTTGGATCAGATGAAGACTTTTCAATCGCTTGATTTAGTAAATTTTGAGTAAGAGTTACATTCGCCTTTGCTTGATTTAATTGGTTTACATCAATTTGTTGATTATTTTGGGTCATTAGTATTCTCTCCTTTAATCTTTGAATTAAATTACTTCTATATAATTACCTAACTCGTTTCGTTTATTATTAAAATAATCTTCCAAGAATAACAACTTCTTTTTTGGCTATATACTACATGTTTTTTGCTTTGGGTGGGGATAGTTAAAGTATAAATTTATTATTCTTGCGGTTCTTAGTAACAAAAGTATGTAAATAAACTTAGCATAATAGAGGAGGATAAAATAGTGGAAATCAGAGTCATGACGTTTAACATTCATCACGGCAAAGGAATGGATAAACAATTAAATCTTAACAGAATAGCTGAAGTAATTGAAAATAGTGAGGCTGATATTATTGGCCTTAACGAGGTGGATAAACATTTTTCTAAGCGAAGTCTTTATCAAGATCAGATTAGTTGGCTTGCAAAACAATTAAAATTAGAGTACGCTTTCAGTCCTTCTCTCTCAGTAAAACATAAAAATTCAACACCAGAACGGCAATATGGAAATGCTCTTTTGTCACGATATCCAATCGTAGCAAAAAAGAGCCATTCTTTTCATTTGATATCTGGACTAACTGAAGGAAGATCATTGCTTGATGCAACCATTCAAATAAACAAAAAGTTATATCGAATCATGGTTACTCATTTAAGCCTCAACCCTTATCTCCATAGAAAGCAAACAAATTATATCTTAAATCAGTTTCATGAGTCTCCATATCCCGTTATTATCATGGGAGATTGGAATATGAAACCTGGATCCAGACAATGGAGGAAATTAACTAACAAGGTTCAAGATGCTTGGCAGATTGCAGGAATTGGGCCAGGCTATACTTATCCATCGATTCGCCCAAGGGCTAGATTGGATTACATATTTGTCAGTTCCGAACTACAGGTTGTTGAAGCAGAAGTGATCATAAAAGAAACAACAGCTTCTGATCATTTACCGTTAAAAGCAACCATATCTTGTTGTCGATAGGTAATTAATCGTCCGATGTTGAAGGTCAGCTAAAGGTATTTAGTAATTTCCCCTCCCCCCTCCTTTCTAGTAAGTTTTAACAATCACATAAATCATTACCATAAATAATTCCTTACTAAAATTTTAATACTATAGATAGTAATTGAATTTGAAAAGGAGAAAAAAGAATGAGGGGTTATCTGTTGTCCATTTGGAGTATTTTAGATCCCATTTACTATAAATGCAGTCGTCTTACTTATCTCCCAAAAACAGGATCTGACAGAAATATTTTTCGTGTTCGACTTACAAAATACAAAGGAAAAAACATTATATTATCAGATGGTACTAATATAAAAAAAAATGATCTATTAATCAAAATCCATCTGCATAATGTAAAACTTTTGAAGGAGTTAAAAAATACAAAAAGTGAATTAAAAAAAGCAAAGATTATTTTTCGCTCTGTTCAACATTCATTGCCAGGAATAGAGCTTTATATCCGTAACCATAAAAAATCACAACAAATAAAAGGAATTATTGGCATCACAAACCTAAATAAAAGCTGTGATAGATTAGGGTTTGAAGTCGTTCATTTTACTAATCGAATCTATAAATGGTTTAAATGGACAAGCTCTTTACCAATCACATTACTTTCACGAAACAGCCCTTTCAAGAACAATATTTTTAAGTATCAGCCAAGTTATTTACTCATGTCCAAACATAAACTATCAAGTTTGTATCGAAAATAAAGGTGGCTTGTTAACCACCTTTTAGTTCAAATTAGATTGCATTCGCTTCGTCTTTTTCTATAGCTGCTAATGACAGTTCATGCAATGTTATTTCCGGTCTGCTACCGACACGGATATTAACACCTGTTTGTCCAAGACCTTCATTAATATAATATGGTTTACCATCTTGTACATGAAGACCTTTCACAATATTCATTCTAGCTAGCTTGCCCATTTTTACAAGGTGATAGGCTTTCGGATAGCAAATTTGTCCGCCATGAAAATGACCTGATAACAAGTAGTCAAAATGATATTTTTTCATATGAAGAACAATGTTTGGATCATGTGTTAATACTAAATTTGTCCCAAACTTGATATTCTTGTATGAAGCTGGTAAATCACTGCGCTTAGTACTAAAGTCATCAATACCAATAATATTTAACAGTTTCCCCTTGACGATAATCGTTTCATTCTCATTATTCATTACCTTACAATTGTGCTGTTCAAGTGTTTCAATTAATAGTTGAAGGTTATTATTACGTAAAACATAATCATGATTGCCAAGAACTGCATAAATGCCATATTGTGCATTTAATTTATTCAAAACTTTTAAATAAGGAACTAGTTTAGGTATCGACCGTTTGCGGTCAAGGAAGTCTCCTGTAAGTGCAATTAAGTCGATTGGTTCATTTTTTAATTTTTCATAAAGCTGATCTGGAGTGATGGAGATATTTTCAAGATGTAAATCAGATAATTGGAGAATCTTTAAAGTCGGTGCATTTTTGATGGACTGTACGGAATCTATTTTAATTTTATTAAGAACGACATCATGTGTATTTTTATAGGCTTTTTTAAAAAGATAAAATAAAACGACAATGATTGCTGTCAATATAATCAATTTCATAAACATCACCCTTTCTAAGCTTTCATTATAAATGATATAAGCTGCAATTTGTTTCGGGAATTGATGGAAACAAAAAGTAATCCTATATAATATTGTGAGGTTTATTATGAAACAAGCAAAAAACATTTTATTTTTTCCCTTTTTGCAAATTCCTTCTGGCCATCATCAAGTAGCTAATGCAATCATGGAAAAGATAACAACTAAACATCCACAAATCAAATGTGAAAAAATAGATATTCTTTCTTACAGCTATGGAAGAGTTGAGACTTTTATTTCAAAAACATATATAAAGTGGATTCAAACAATTCCGCACTTTTATAACTGGATCTATCAAAACAGTGTATATAAAAATATTAATAAGAGTAAACGTTATCGTTTATATGAGCTATTATTCTTAAGCTTTATGAAGAAGGTTATTAAAGAAAAGCGACCAGACCTTATTGTATGTACACATGCCCTCCCCTCTTATATGGTAAATATGTTAAAAGAAAAAGGAGAACTAAATACACCAGTTATTAATATTTACACTGATTATTTTATTCATCGTCTTTGGGGAATGAAAAATATTGATTATCACTTTATAGCCTCTCATCATATGAATGAATTTTTAAAACAAAGAGGATTAAAAGAGGAACAAATATTTATGACAGGAATTCCTATTCATCCAAAAATTAAGAAACAAACAAAACCCATTTCCTTACAAAACACTTCTAGCTTGTCACTATTGATCACTGGAGGAAATTTAGGTGTTGGTGAAATAGAAGAACTAGTGAATAGGATAGAGCTTAACCTAAATGTAAAGTTTTTTGTTCTATGCGGAAAAAATGAAAACTTATATAAAAAAATCAAACAAACAGGAAAATCTAACATCATCCCTTTAAAATATATTCAATGCAAAGACAAAATGAATATGCTTTACGACGAAATAGATGGAATTATCACAAAACCAGGTGGAGTTACCATTAGTGAAAGCTTATTCAAAAGAAAACCTATTTTTATATACCATGCATTGCCAGGACAAGAAATAATAAATGTGCAGCAACTAAAAAAACTCGGTGTTATTTTTGATATGAGCAATTGGAAAAACCAAAAACAACCATTTGATCAATTCATTTTTTCATTTTTTCATAAAAACAGCCGCTTATTGGATCATTATCAAAGGTGTATATCTAATTACCATAAACAACTTTCAAATAAAGAAGCAGCACAAATAATCGAGGAAATTTTACTGAAAGATATTTAAAGTAAATAACGCCCAAGTGATCGTAACACTTGGGCAAAATAGTGATGGTATTTAAATCTATCCGTTCTAGTTTTCAGATTTATCAAGTTCATTACGCAATTCTTTCATCGTTTGAGGGTTCTTTTTTCCAAATGTAAAGTAATACAAGATCGCACTCGCCAGAACAACAAAACTTAATAATAGGATGAGATTACTGTACAAATACGCCTCGGAGTTTAAGCTGAACGGATGCAACGGAAAAGCGAGCACTGCCTGTTCCATTACTCTGGCAACTATAGCTGTTCCTACTGCTCCGGAAATAAACGACGTCATGTTATAAAAACCCATGCCGACTCCGATTCGATCAGGAGGCAATATTTGCGTTACACTTTCCGTTAATGCCGTTTGCAAGAACGAGAATCCAATGTACATAATGATGAGAGACAACGCAATGTACCAGACCCAATGACCGATGGATGAAGACTGCAAAAGCAGACTTAGGGCAATCAATGCCAGACCCAAGTATACGACAAAATGACTACCTCTCTTAACCGTCATCTTCCCGGCAACTCTTCCGAATATGACGGCGCTAAAAGCTCCCGGAAACATGATGAGCCCAATGTTCTCTGTCGTTAATCCGTACATTTTACTTAGCATCAGCGGGATCACAAACATCATCGACATAACCGTGCTAAAGGTAAGAAAGCCAATGATGAGTCCGCTGCGGTAAAGCGGATTGGTAAAGAGGGCAGGATCGACAAACGGTTCATCAGCCCGTCGGATACGTACGATAAATAGAATGAGCGTTATCACACCAATTAGTAAATAAAACCAGCTAGCTTCTGTCGTAAATAAAATCAAGGTTGAGACTGTGATTCCCACTAGTACGGCTCCAAGGACATCTACTTTTCCTGACCCAGTATTTTCTACAGGAAGGAACTTTTGGAAAAAAGGAATAGCGACTAGTGCAGGAAGCGGCACAAGAAATAAAAAGGACCAGTGGAACGATCCGGCGATATAACCTCCGAGTACCGGCCCGATGCCGATCGCGAAGGAAACGGTAGATGTAATGATACCAAACATGTTCCCACGTTCTGATGGTGAAAAATATTTGGCGACAATGACCATAATAAGTGCTGGAATGGCGGATGCGCCGGCTCCTTGAATCGCTCGAGATACTATAATCCCAGGGTACCAGGATTGCAAAGCAAAGCCCAAAATAGAGCCCGTTCCATATAGGGTGATTCCGATTGTGATTAATTTTTTGACGCTAAACAAATCAGACAGCTTTCCGAAAATAACGGATCCCATACCGAATATGGTAATGAAGACCGTAATTACCCAGCTCACTCCGGAAGCACTCAGCCCGAACTGCTCGGCAATATCGGGGGTTGACACATTAAAAACCGATTCGTTCAATACGGCAAAAAACAGGATGTAATAGATCCAAAATACACTTTTTTTCATGTTTGATGAATTCGTTTGGGTATCGGTGCTTCTCTCCATGTTTTACGCTTCCTTTCTTTCTAGAGGGATCCCCTGATTTAACCGATCCTTAATTTCTTTCCAGCATGACAGCGTTTCAAATAATTTGTTTTCTTGCTCTTTGAGTACCTCTATTTGCTGCTGGACTTCTTTTAGCTTCCTTTCATAGAGTGAGATTGCCTCGTATGCGCATTGGTAATGATCGACTGACTCGTTTTCAGGACATTCTACGATACGTGCGATTTCATTCGTCCCGAGCCCAAGCCCTAAGTAAAATTTGATCAGTTGGATGCGCTCGATGTCAGCTTGACTGTAATGCCGATATCCATTTTTGGTTCGCTTCGGAATCAACAGCTTCTTTTTCTCATAATACCGAAGGGAACGTGCGCTAACGCCGGTTTGCCTTACCACTTCATTTATGGTAATACGGATCTCCTCCTTGCTTTTTGAATTATCTTGATTATAAAGATTGACATTGTGTCAATGTCAAGTGATTTTTCCTGCTGCATGGTAGTTTAGGTTTTAAATGTAAAGTGTGGTTACAAATAGTTTTGCTGACAAATGGTAGTTTGTTATAGGATAATGGTGATGTATTTGCAGGGCAAAATATTAGGGAAAAAACTCCAAACGAAGGAAGTGTTAAACGATGAATTTAGAAATAGTAATGCAGGAGCTTGAAGCCCTTGGCAAGGAACGAACGAAAAAAATGTACATATCCAATGGTGCCCATGAGCCGCTTTTTGGCGTGGCAACAGGTGCAATGAAGCCAATAGCTAAGAAAATAAAAATAAATCAAACTTTAGCTGATGAGCTTTATGCCACAGGGAACTACGACGCAATGTACTTTGCAGGCATTATTGCAGATCCAAAAGCAATGACTGTGTCGGATTTTGATCGTTGGATGGATTCGGCATATTTTTATATGCTGTCCGATTATGTGGTAGCAGTAACTTTAGCGGAAGCAGATATTGCACAAGAAGTTGCTGATAAATGGATCGCAAGCGGTAAAGAGCTGAAAATGTCAGCGGGCTGGAGTTGCTACTGTTGGCTTTTAGGGAATCGCTTAGACGTTGAATTTTCCGAGAGCAAGATTGCCAACATGCTTGAAATTGTGAAAAATACGATTCATGATTCGCCAGAACGAACGAAATCTGCTATGAATAATTTTCTATATACTGTTGGGATTTCCTATTTGCCGCTCCATGAAAAGGCAGTCGAAACTGCAATGGCAGTAGGTCCAGTAGAAGTCAAACGGGACAAGAAAAAAAATAGTATCCTAAACGCTTACGAAAGTATTCAAAAGGAAGTAGATAAAGGGAAGCTTGGTTTTAAACGCAAATATGTAAGATGTTAAACAATAGCCTCGCATCACGAACAATATTCCATTATCGACGGCGTTGATCCAAGATGGATTGATGCCCTTTTTTGTTGTAGTTATTTAATTGCCCCTTTAGTTTAATAAGTATTAAGATATGGTGATATACACAAATTTAACTTGTGCATAACATCATTCTTTTTAAGGATAAGAAGTAATGCAAGTGAGAGTTATATATTTTATGCCAAAGATGTTCAATCAACAAAACTGGAACTCATCCTCATTGCTTAGGAGGACGAAAACCAGCTTTAACAGCTTCTTCCTCTGTGCAAAACATCACTTCCGCTTTTGTTTGTTTATACGAACGAGAATTGGGCGTATGATAAATTTTCGCGGATGATGTGATATTTCCTTTAATAAGGCATGCATTAGTCGTAGCCGTTGTTTTTTCTGACTTTTCACTTGCTCCAATTAATTCTTTATGAAAACCATCTTCTTGTGCATAATTTTCTACTTTCCATATTCCAATTCCGTCTTGCTGCGCCTTTTTTTGAATAGCAGTAAATGGATCTACATAGCGGGTATTTGGTGCGTAAACATAAGCAACCCTTGCCAGTCCTTTTTGCAGCAATTGTTCTTGAATCATTTGGCCGTCCGCATATACATAGGCTAATAATCGTCCATATTTATCCCGATTTTGACCGATATCAAATTCAAGCTCCAGAGTTTTCGCCTGTTCGACAAGTTCTTTTGTAAACTCTTTTGCTTCCTTTCCATATGGCTGTTCCCCTAATCGAGGATGGGAAGTTTCCGGAGTATCTACTAACAAAAACCTTACTTTTTCTGATTTCCCTTTATAAAGAACAGTAATAGTATCCCCATCTATTGCTTTATCTAGTTTCACTTCCACTTTCTTGTAAGTTGATTCTTCCTTATCTTTGAACGAACAGCCTGCCATTATCATTAAAATGACAACGAACCAAATTGTTATTACTTTTTTCATAACCCCTTCTCCCCTTTTTCATAAACAAAAAACTGCCCCTTACATAGCATCACACCCAACCGGCATATTGGAACAGTTGTAGCGAGACACTATAGGACAGCAGTTTTAAAAAAACCTTTTTAAACTAAATTTTCTTGCAAAAATTGTTGTGCATTTTGTTGAAGCTTTCCATATAAAACTGCTTCTTCTTCCATTACTTTTTTGTTATTGATAGTGAAATTTTCCGATTTGTTTAGCTCTACTTCAACTTCCGCATCGTATACATAAGTCGCATTGCCAATTAAATCAATTCGATATTTCCCGTTTGTTTCATGTACAAAACAGCGTACTTTGCCGCCATTATTGTAAACAGTTATATATTCGCCTACTTGATTATACCCATTTAGAATCGAAACAAGAGAAGAAGCCGACATCGCTGTTCCACAAGCGTTTGTAAATCCAACCCCTCTTTCAAATGTACGGACATAAATGCTGCCTTTTTCTAAAATATAGACAAAGCTTACATTTACTCCATCTGTAAATAAATCATTCGGACCGTTTACAAAGGAACTTAAATTTTCTTGAAGCGACGAATCAATTTGCTCCTTATTGACAATCGAAATAAGGTGTGGATTTGGTACTGCCAATGCCGTAAAGCTTAACTCGTCATTTAATGCCGGCAGCTTTTCATTTAGCAGCGTATTTTGGTTGATATGCAGCGGTAAATCCTTTACATCAAATGAAACTGGCGAAATCTCAACTAAATAGGTTGGGATCTCTGGAAAAATATCTTCTTCCTTTTTCACTTCCAAATTTGCTTTCATTGTTTCAATAACCGCTTCTTTCACATCCAATAATTCACAAACATAGCGTGCAACACAACGAATGCCGTTGCCGCACATAGAGGCTTCAGAACCGTCTGCGTTAAAAACACGCATTTTTGCATCGGCCACTTCACTTGGCAAAACAAATAAGATCCCATCTGCACCAAGAGATGTATTTCTGTTGCAAAAGACCTTAGCCAATTGAGCACGTTCTTGCTCAGAAAAGTTATATGGGTTTGAAATTTCATCTATGATCAAAAAATCATTTCCACTGCCATGACATTTTCTTACATTAATTCTCATACTAATTCCTCCAACATTTTCGCATCTTTCTCTCCCATTTTACTGTTCTAAACATAATCCTGCAATTATTTCCTTTCCGATTATGTAGAAAAGCACCATCGCCTTGAGCTAGCATCACCAAATATCAAAAATTTTTCTAATCATTGAACAAAAATAGAGCAAATACTCATCCGAAATATCGGTTAAATATTTGCTCTATCTCTTATCTAGTTCTTTCTTCTAATAATTGTTTCGACCAATTAACTGACTCTGTATACGTATGCAACAGCTCTTTTTCTTCTATCATTAATTCCTTACAACTATTCGAAACCGTAGTCCATTCTGCTTTCTCAACAGCCAGCACTAAATCTAATACGTCTCTTTGTATATTCTTTTTTCCTACTAATGCATCAGAAATCGTCTCATCTAACGGTACTTGTTTTAATATCGTTTTCATTGGTAAATTCAATATACTATCCATTAATGAAAACATTCCCGTTAAAAAATATCCCGATTGATTCGTACTAGTCGGTAAAAGTTTTGCGACTAATTCACACATTCTAGCTCGAACTAAACTAAGATTCATTATTTCTTGTGAAATCCCATTTTGAGAATCCTTTTCTCGAACGGCTAAAACATACAGCCATTTTTTTAGCTCCTTTAATCCAAGCAAGACGATAGCCTGTCTAATATTCGTCACTTTATGCTTTAATCCATAGCCAATGGTATTAATTAGTTTTAGTAGTTTGTATGATAAGGAGACATCTTGTTCTATCAAGTCTGAAATAACATCAATTTTAGGGTTTTTTGCAGAAATAAATTGCATAATATTAATGTAAGTCTGAGAACAGGTTGGTACATCCTGTGTGGAAATAATATAAGGTTTAGAAAAAAAGTATCCTTGAAAAAGTTCATACCCTAAGCTTTTTGCTTTTTCATACGCTTCTCTTGTTTCCAGTTTTTCTGCAAGCTTGATAATATTTAACGATTTCACAAGCATTTCCAATTCCGTTCTCGTTTCTTCTGATGTATTCATAAAATCAATTTTCACAATATCTGCAAGCAATAATAATTCATAAGCATAGGAGTTATGTTTATCAAAAACATAGTCGTCTAATGCAATTTTATACCCTAAACTCTTTAATTCTTGGCAAATTCTAACGATTTTCTCACTTGGTACTACTGTTTCTAAAATTTCAATAACAAAATCTTTTGGCTGAAAATAAGTAGGTAATTTTAATTCTAATAAATGCTGCGTAAAATTAATAAAACAAGGTTTTCCATGGGACAACTTTTCTATGCCTATATTTAAAAAACTGTTGATAATTACATCTGCCGTTGCTTGTTCCCCATCAATATTTGGAAAATGATTTATTTCATTATTTCGATATAATATTTCATAACCATATACTTCTTCCATTCTATTAAACAGCGGCTGTCTCGCCACAAAAACTTCCATTTCATTCCCTCCGCCATTTTATGACCTTGACATTCTGACTTGGAGCTTTATACAATTTAAACTTTGTAAGTTTCCACCGACATCTTTCTACATAGCTCTTACTATATTGCCATTTTTTTCATGAAACAGCTAGAACTATTTTAACATATGGTCTCTTTCTTTTTCCATTTATTACGTATATGGGATACGCCAGGCTACATTTTTTAAAAAAAATCAGGGTATCCCAATTTAACAAAAGGACACCCTGATAAGTCTTTATAATAGGCTGTTTTCTCAAAGTTTGTTGTTTTTTACATAAAAAAACATTTGAAAAGTGTTTCTTAGCAGACTTAATACACGTAGACTCCTGTGGGAATGCGAGAAGGACGAGACCCCACAGGAGCGTATGCGACGAGGAGGGTCGTCGCTCGCTAAACGGACGAAGTGTATGCAGGCTGCGCGTTTAAAAGCAACATTCTATACGAAAACAGCCTTATGATAAAAATGATTCGAATCGTCTTATTACTTAAATTGTTTATAAAGGTTGCCCATTTCAATCGCTCCGACTGCTGCTTCCCAACCTTTATTTCCTGCTTTTGTACCAGCTCTTTCAATAGCCTGTTCGATCGTTTCCGTAGTAAGAACACCAAAAATGATTGGGACACCAGAAGATAAAGAAGAACTCGCAACCCCTTTCGCCACTTCATTGCTCACGTAATCAAAATGCGGGGTCGCACCACGGATAACTGTTCCTAATGTGATCACTGCATCAAATTCATTAGAGTCTGCTAACTTTTTAGCTGCTAACGGAATTTCAAAAACACCTGGCACCCATATAACAGATATATTTGCTTCTTCCACTCCATGCCTTTTTAACGCATCTTCTGCACCTGCTAATAATCTTGTTGTGATAAATTCATTAAATCTGGATACAACGATCCCAACTTTTAATTCACTGCCAATTAAATGACCTTCATATATTTTTTTCATTTTGCAATCTCCCTTGTATGTTGTAATTTTTGTTTATATTTTACTAACTCTTCTATAGTGATCATTTTGAGATCAAACTGTTTTGCCACTTGAATCAATTCCGGAACTCTTGCCATCGTTCCATCTTCATTTAAGATTTCACAAATAACCCCTGCATGGACACTTCCACATAACTCAGCTAAATCAACCGCTGCTTCTGTATGTCCATTGCGTTCTAATACTCCGCCATCTTTTGCAATTAACGGAAAAATATGTCCTGGTCTTGTAAAATCGGTTGCTTTTGCCTGATTATCAATCATTTTTGTTATCGTTAAAGATCGTTCAAAGGCACTTATACCAGTAGTTGTTTCTTTATGATCAACACTGACAGTAAAGGCTGTTCCACGAGGATCATTATTGACAGCAACCATTGATGACAGCTCCAATTGTTCTGCCAACTCTTTTTTGATCGGCACACAAATTAATCCTCTGCCTTCTTTTGCCATAAAGTTGACCATTTTTGCTGTTGCGAACTCAGCAAGTCCAATAAAGTCTCCCTCATTTTCCCTGTCTTCATCATCACAAACAATGATCACTTTGCCTTTTTTTAAATCTTCTATTGCCAATTCAATAGAATGAAACATATAACCCCCGCCTTTTCTTACACAAATTACTAATAAAATCCATTTTCTTTTAAAAATGTAGATGTAATACTCGTCTTCTTCGTCTGTATGTCTTTGTCATTTTTCATAAAAGAATAAAAATATTTTGCCATCATATCAAACTCCAAGTTTACAATATCTCCAACTTGTTTTTTTCCAACAATCGACAAGTCCGCCGTGTGGGGAATGATGGAAACAGTAAAAACATGTTCTCTTATTTGAAATATTGTTAAACTCGTTCCATCAATACTTACAGACCCTTTTTCTATCAATAGATGTGTATATTGCTTCGGTACTTCTACATCGAATACAACACTATTTTCCACCTTTTTTTTATGTAAGATGGTACCAACACAATCTACATGTCCTGTGACAAAATGCCCGCCAAATCTGCCATTTGCATGCATAGCCCGTTCGAGATTGACAAGCGCTCCTTCTTTTAATAAATGCAAAGAGGTTTGTTGAAAGGTTTCCGGCATTACATCCATTGTAAATATATTTTGATCAAAAGAGGTTACCGTTAAACAAACTCCATTCACTGCGATACTGTCCCCTAAATTCATGTCTGCCATGATTATTTTCGCTTGAAGTGTTAACGCAAGAGAATTTCCGCTTTTTATGATTTTTTTTACAGTACCTCTCTCTTCAATAATTCCAGTAAACAATACACACCCTCCTTCATCCCGTAAATAATACATATGGGGAAAGATAAATAGTAACTTCGGAGTATAATAAGAGGTTTAGCAAGTGGAAAATAAACGGAATAGGTGCTATCTGATATTTTAATACGAAACCGATTTTTTATACTAATGGTCTTGTATGAAATAATGGAAATAAAAGAACCATCTCCCTTAACCTTAACACGGAAATCTCGTTCATAACGCAAAAAACCCGTATATAACTATACGGGAAAATTCCATAACAAATAATCAGAAAAAAATCATTTTTTTAGCAATAAACATTGCTTATCGGTTCTTTACAAAAAATATCCCCGTAAGAAGCAACACTATATTCAATCCAAAAAAAGAATGACTTTTCACCCAATTCTATCCGCGCCAAACAAATTGACAGCAGCTTCGTTATTCCTTCTCCCATCCAGACTTTACTGTCGGCTTTGGTTTCTCACCAAATCAACCAGATTATCAATTAATAAACTGGGTCACGGGCTTAGAGTGATAACACTCATCACCGTCGGTTGGGAATTTCACCCTACCCCGAAGGCGATCATATTTACTATATGATCCTTTGCTATTTAATTTATATAATAATACTCTAAAAATTTAGGAAAAGCAATAACAATGATTTAGACTGTAACTTTTTTGATTCTTATCCGTATAAAAAGTACAATCTTAATGTAATACAAGTAATTTTCTTTTGAAGGAGCTAAATAAATGGAAACTGTAGATAACTTAAAAAATGAATTAGCCTCCATAAATAAATGGGAAAAGGAACAAGGGGATTTATGGTTTTGGGAAAAACTAAGTCGCTTGCCTTTTAAAATATTGGATAAATGGACACCAGCTTTTATTCAAAATAAAATCGGACAGCTGTTGGATGAAATGGGAAATTATATTCAAAGCGGCGGAACAATATTAAGTAATGTATCTTCTGTAAAAAAATATTATCAGCATCTTTCTGTTGCATCCCTTGATGAAGTAAGAGATTTACCGATTGATGAAATGAAAAAAGCAGGCGAAAAAATTGCAAAAAGCAGAAAAAATTGGGCAACATTTCAAGGAGCCAGCACTGGTATTGGTGGTTTTTTAACGTTAAGTCTTGATATACCAGTATTATTGGCTATGCAAATTAAATTGTTGCAAGATATTGCGATCTGCCACGGATACAATCCGAATGAAAAAAAAGAAAGAATTTTCATCGTGAAATGTTTACAATTTGTGTCTGCCGATATTGTTGGCAAAAAAACGATATTAGAACAATTAAGCGCTTATGATCAAAACAGTGACCAAGTACAGAGAGAAGTTATTTCTGAAATACAAGGTTGGCGTGAAGTAGTCTATGCCTATAGAGACTCTTTTGGATGGAAAAAACTTTTTCAAATGGTACCGGTAATCGGCATTGTATTTGGTGCTTTTTCCAATCGTTCCAGCATGGAGACAATTGCTGAAGCAGCCATCATGTTCTACCGAAAAAGACGAATAGTAGAACGTTTGACAGTTAAAGAAATAGAGTGACTGCTTTTAGCAATCGAAACCTCAGAGGGACTTTAAATAGCCATCAAACTAACGGAAAGATAAATTATTCTGTTAGTTTGATGGCTTTACTTGATGGCTTTGAGAGACTTTCTCGATAATTAGAATGAATGTACTTTCGAAGAAGTTACATGCAGTAACCTCTTATCTTTTATGATGTTCGTAACGTTTAACAAGCTTTTGAAACATATACGGACAGCAACTCCGCTTCCTTTATGATGGAAAATTTTATGTTTAAAAACTGAAACCAATCGAACACTCGATCCGTCCAATTATTTGTTCAATGATTTCTGTAAACATATATTTTTGTCAGCAATGCATAAAGATGGATAATTTCTTTATTCTTTGCAGAGTGATTGATAGATAATAACGGCAAATTAGGGTTCATAAAGCGGTAGCTCCATTCTTTCGGCATCCAGCCTTTTTTTAGAGTTGCAAGCTCAATCCCTTTTGCATCATTAAATTGATAATCTGTAAATGCCAAGCTTTTTTTCATCATAATTTTATTTTTTTCATACATAAATTCAGTTTTCGTCACATTTTCTGTTTTTTGTTCTACTATTTTGCTGATCCTTTTTCCTTCTTTATTTTTAATTTCAATCACATTCCCTTTTATTGTAAATATATATTGAAGCATATCATGACTATTATAAAAGCCGTAGCTTTTTGGATAAAGCTTGTCCACAAAATAAGGAAGATACCAACGCAGCAGATGAAATTTTTCGTCTTTAATTTCTCCAACAACTATTCCTTCCTCGTCAAAAATCAACATTCTTAAAGAAGGTGCCGGAAGAAAAGTAAGTACAACCGTTTTTTTTTGCAAAAGGGATTTCTCTGCTCCTGTTGACCTAATAGCAGCTGCCTTTTGAGAGCGCTTTTGATGTATATAATAGAAAATATACGATGTTACACTGTAAACAACAAACGGAAAAAGATACCACAAACCATATTTACCGAAATGCATTTTTATAAAAAATATCACTAAAAACAAGAGAGGAATACAACTTATTAAACTAGCATTTAAAGAGGCTGCAGCAGTTTGTTTGTAATATTTTTGAATATCCATTACTTTATTCTCCTTACAGTAACAAAAGTTCAACAAATTGTGACGGAAGAAACATTTTTTTCTCAAGTGCATCTATTTTTATGTTCTTTGCTATCCACTTGCAAAGGAAGCTTAATAATATAATCTTCATTTACAAAAAAAGGTCCCTCTCCTTTTCAAGGATAAAGAGGCTAATAATAGTTATTCTATTATTTAAAAAATGAATCTATGAATAATTGGAGGAAGATTTTTTGAAGAAATTTTATTATTTACTATTATTATTGGCTATTATTGTTTTAATGATATCAACTTACTATTTTTATCAAATTAAAAAAACAGCGGATCAAACTCCACCTGATGATAGTCCGTATATAATTGTGTTAGGTGCAAAAGTAAATGGAGATACATTATCAAAAGCGCTGCGTTTTCGTGCAGAAGTAGCTTTTCAATATTGGGAAGATAATCAAAACACAAAAATAGTCGTTACAGGTGGACAAGGACGAGGAGAAAATATTACTGAAGCTGCTGCTTTAAAAGCTTATTTTCTTGATAAAGGAGTGGATGAAGATCATATATTAGTAGAAGACACTTCCACGACAACCTATGAAAATATTCAATTTTCACAAGAACTGTATGATATCAAGGAAGCAGTTATTGTAAGCAACGACTTTCACTTGTTTCGTGCAGTGACGATTGCCAAAAAAGAAGGAATAAAAGCATATCCACTTGCAGCTAAAACACCTGTAAGCGTCAAATTCCCTTTATATATACGTGAATATGCAGCTATTATTAAAATGAAGTTAAAAGGCTATTAAGTTAGGCTGTTTTCGTATAGATTGTTGCTTTTAAACGCGCAGCCTGCATACACTTCGTCCGTTTAGCGAGCGTCGAGCCTCCTCGTCGCATACGCTGAGGCCACTGAAAAAGTGAATGCTATAAAATATAGGTAGTGACAACCCAAGCAACGAAAAGGTTTTCGTTCGGTTTTCCGTGGCTTACCACACGCTTTCCGCGGGGCGAGCGCCGAGCCGCTTCGTCGCTACGCTCCAGCAGGGTCTCGCTAATCCCGCTGGAGTCGTGTGGACGCCTCTCCTAACCAACATGATGGTCGTTTTCAAACTCTCTATACCATTTTCACCACTTTGCATCAGCGAATTCTCGTTCAATGGTTTCTTTTCGCTTTGAAAATATTTGTTTGTCTTCTTGATGATGATGAAGATGATCTGTTTCTTCCACATACTCTTCCCACACATGTCTCTGATGCAGCCTCTATTTTACGAACTAAATGATTTTGTGGTACTAGTTAAATCTAAAGTGATCATTCCTTGTTGATCCCTTTGGATAGAATGATGTTTGGAAAGCATGTAGTCACCTCAAAAAATTTATTTTCTATTATTTAAAAACAAGGCTGTGTTCCATTCTATTGTTGATTTTGGTACTAGGTTGATTGGAGCGGAAGGCGTGAGACTCCTGCGGGATAAGCGAGTCAAAGGGAGACCCCACAGGAGCAAAGCGACGAGGAGGCTCCCGGACCGCCCGCGGAAAGCGAACGCCTGGAGCGGAAATTAACAGCTAAGTTTAAGAGAGCCTAAAACAAAAAAGACTGTAAGCAAACTCCCCTAAATGGGGTTTGTCTACAGTCTGAGGGGCTGTCACAAAAGGGTAAATCCATTGAAAATTGAAAAAAAGAATGTTGATATATCAGTAATCTTGAACATAAAAAGGGGCATCCAATAGCTGAAAAATCGACTTATTGGACAGCCCCTTTTAAAATTATTATTTAATAATCCGAAACACAAACGGAATTCGGTATTCTTTTCCTTCATAGCCTTTAATTGCGGCAATGATAGTAAACACAAGTATAAGCAAACCTATAAGTGGAGTTGTAACAAAACCAATCAAGATCAACATTAATATTCCGCTTATAAGAAGATAAACAGCATAGGATATCAAAAAGTTAAAGTACTCTTTCCCATGATAATCCACAAATTCGGAATCTCTTTTCAGCAGCCATATAATTAATGGCCCAACGATTACTGTAAACAGACTTGATACATAAATAAGCATAGCAAATAATTTTTCGTCATTGCTTACATTTTTTGAATATTCCATTATTATCCCTCCATAATAATAAAACTTGGTATTATTTCACTAACTAGTACAAATAATTGCCTCTGCTTATTAATACGGTCAGTCGTTAAAAATGTTTCATATAAATTTATAAATTTGTTGTCAGTTACAAGAAATATTTCTATCTTATAGACTTGTCCTGTATACTAATAAAGACATCCTATAAAATGTAAAAAAGATGTTGGAAAAACAAATGGGAGAGATTATTTTGAGTGAACTGGTTTCAAGTATTTTTGACTTTTTATCATCATTAGGTTATTTTGGCATAGCAATTGGCCTAATGATTGAAGTGATTCCAAGTGAAATTGTATTAAGCTACGGCGGGTACCTTATTCATTTAGGAGAAATCAACTTTATCGGCGCTCTGATTGCTGGTGTTATTGGCGGTACATTTGCGCAATTATTTATTTATTGGATTGCTTATTACGGCGGCCGTCCTTTTATTGACCGTTATGGAAAATACATACTAATCAAAAAAAAACATGTGGATGCTTCAGAGGCATGGTTTTTAAAATATGGGACTGGAATGATCTTTTTAGCAAGATTTATTCCTGTTGTCAGGCATGCCATTAGCATCCCGGCAGGATTGGCTAGAATGCCTGTCAGCAAGTTTCTTTTATATACAATCTCAGCCATTATACCATGGACGGTTCTTTTTTTAATGCTTGGAATGAAGCTGGGAGACCATTGGGACAATATTGAAACATATGCAAAACCGTATTTGACTCCCATTATTGTGATTGCCGCTGTTGCTATCTTGCTTTATTTTCTTTTTCAAATTCGCAAAAAATAATAATATAGGTAATTACAATTATTTAACATAAAATTAATATTTTCCTATTTCTATTTTAAACAATCTTTTGTATGATTATGTTTGTTGTTTAGTATAACAATATAATAATATCAACTGACGTCGTTGAGATGATAATACATGTTTAGGAAGTATGGGAAGGCAAATGGTGCGCCACCAAATTGGTTCTAGTGGGTTCGATTCCCACCCCGAAATTTTTTAGAAAGATAAAAAATTTCGAGGGTGGATTTCCTTTTGCTTTAAAGAAGAACTGCCCTCAAAAGTCAAATTGGAGGGATTTTTTTATGCTGAAGAAAAGAGAGATGGAAGACTGCCACGTATTATATGAACTAATGACACATCCAGATGTTTTCCCATTTGTTCGACAAAAAGCTTATTCTTACGAAGAATATCTTTTTTTAACAAAACAAACAATCGAAGCGGAAGAACGAGGAGAATTAATTTCACGAACAATCCTTGATGAATGGCAGCATCCAATCGGAACGATCAATTTATTTGATATTAAAAATAACGCTGGCTTTCTTGGTACATGGCTAGGGAAGCCTTATCATGGCAAAGGATATAACAAGCCGGCTAAAGAACAGTTTTTTGCAGAAATTTTTTATGAGATGAATATCGAAACGGTATTAATGAGAATTAGAGATCATAATGTACGTTCTCAAAAAGCAGCGGAAAAACTTCCTTATGTTGTATCAGCAAATGAAACGAGAAAAACGTTATTAAACGAACTTAATGCTAATGGCGCAAACTATCATTTATATGAAATTCCAAAAGATTTATATACCCTGCATACACGTCGAACTAGTACAATCGATGAAAAAATCACAGGCCGTTTAGAAGCATAAAAATAAGAAAGATTTGTTATTGCAGAGAAATAGACGCAGTAACAAATCTTTTTTGTTTATGAGGGCTCTAGCCCCTTAAATTAATGTTATAATACAATCGTTACTTAATAGAAAGAGGAAAAAAAATGAAACAAACACAAACAACAAAACAAAAATTACAGCAATTATTTATGATTTTACTGCCGATACTTGTAACACAAATTGGCATGTTCGGATTAACTTTGGTTGATACAATCATGGCTGGTCATTACAGTCCTATTGACCTGGCAGGCGTTGCTGTAGGTAGCTCGTTATGGATGCCTATTTATACTGGTTTAACTGGAATTTTATTAGCAATTCCTCCGATTGTGTCTCAGTTAATTGGCAGAAAAGAAGAAGCAAAGGCAAGTTTTTCTGTTGTACAAGCCGGTTATTTAGCGATAGCAATGGGCGTTATCCTTATTATTATCGGATATTTTGCGCTCGATCCAATCTTAAACAGCATGGGCTTAGATCACGAAGTACAAACTATTGCATTTCGTTATTTAACTGCATTAAGTTTTGGAATCATCCCTATTTTTATCTATTTTGTGCTTCGATCATTTATTGATACTCTTGGACAAACACAAGTCACCATGTTTATTACCTTGTCTGCCATTCCAATTAATATCGTTTTAAACTATGTATTTATCAATGGCATATGGTTTTTTCCAGAACTTGGCGGTGTTGGAACTGGCGTAGCAACTAGTATTACTTATTGGATTATTCTTTTAATTGCACTACATATTGTGTATCATCATCAGCCTTTTAGCCGTTTTAAGTTATTAAAAACGCTCCATCCTTTGTCGTGGACAAAATGGAAAGAATTATTAGTGATTGGTATTCCAGTCGGTTTTTCGATTTTTTTCGAAACAAGTATTTTCAGTGCCGTTACGATCTTAATGGGACATTATAATACGAATACGATTGCTGCACATCAAGCTGCTCTTAATTTTGCTTCCTTGCTATACATGGTACCACTTAGCATCTCTACAGCCCTTACCATTCTTGTCGGTTTTGAAGTTGGCAGTAATCGTTTAAAAGATGCAAAAATGTATAGCTGGATGGGTGTTAGTTTAGCTGTTGTCTTTGCCTTTATAAGCGGCATTATTTTATTTACGTTCCGAGCAGAAATTGCAAGTTTGTATACGAACGATAAGAATGTATTGCAACTAACGGCTCATTTCCTTATTTACGCAATTTTCTTCCAGCTTTCCGATGCGATTCAAGCCCCTATTCAAGGAGCACTGCGCGGATATAAAGATGTAAACAGCACATTTATTATGAGTCTTATTTCTTATTGGATCATTGGCTTGCCGTTAGGCTACTACCTTTCTCAATATTCCAACTTTGGACCATTTGGTTATTGGATTGGATTAATAATTGGCTTAGCGACTGGAGCCATATTTCTTTCCAGTAGATTGTATTATATTGAAAAGAAACGTTTTGTGTTAAAAAGCGCATAATATCCATACTCTTTTAGAAAAAAGTGTTGCATTATCCTATAATGATGCAGCACTTTTTTCTTTTTCACTGACTACCCTGAAAATAAGCTCTGTTAAAAGGGGTTTTCCGAAGCTTATCGCTCGCTTTCCGCGGGGCGAGCGCCGAGCCTCCTCGTCACTTTGCTCCTGCGGGGTCTCGCCTGTCTCGCTAATCCCGCAGGAGTCGAGCGAACGCTTCTCCAAACCAATATCATTCTTAGCTCTAACTCCTTCTATCTTGACGCTGAATAAACACTACTTATTTTCATCTCCCATGGTGCGAATTTTTATTAACATGGGTGTCTCTGTTAAATTTCAGTGTTGATTTAGAATGGTCAGGAAATTCACTCGCTTTCTGCGGACGAACTGGCAAGCCTCCTCGCTTGTACCTCAAGGCCACTGAAAAAGTCCATAGGAAAGGAAAAAGATACGAATAACCTACTACATATAGAATGATAAACTCATTTATTATCTGTATATAGATAATAATTCAAGTTTTTTCAAAAATAATCAGTTTTTCAGTGGCCTATGTACCTCCCTGTGGGGTCTTTCCAGCCCGTTTTTCCGCAGGAGTCTCGCAAATTTCCTTCCAAAATCAACATTATCGTTTAACAGAGCCTTTTCAATAACAAATTGTTGTTATAAGCAACCTAAAAAATGAACAAAAATAAACACGATTTAGGCTAGGATGAATACGATAAAAAGAATGTAAAAATGATACATCGCGATTGATTAGGAAAGGATGAATTTCCAATGTTCCCATGGAATTTATTCCCTTTTAATAAAGATGCAAAATCGAAATTAAATCAAATGAAACCAGCAGATATCCAACAATATGTTCAAGAAATGATGGATAAATTAATGCCTGATTCTATGCAAAAAATGGATCCTCAAGATATGTTTCAAAGAATGTCTCCTACTAATGGAAATAATCAGCAAAATCAAACTAAGGTAAAAAAATTTGATTATGTCGCTTTTGAAACACATCACCATTGTTTTATTCGTATCCCGATTGTGGAGGAATCTTGGTTAAAAGTAGTCAGAATATATTATACTTCCAATCAAGTAATCATTGAACATATACCAGAACAACAAGATAAACATACGATTCTTCTGCCAACAACCGTAAGAAGAAAGGGCTCGACTGCTCATTATAAAGACAATATTTTAGAAATAAAAATTCAAAAAAACAACGACATGCAGTTTTCAGAGATAGATGTGTCAGACATTAATTAACAGGATAACGGATAGCTTATGTAGCATCGTTGTGGAGGAAGATAATGATGGGTTTTGATAATTTAAAAAAGATTTATCAATTTTCCGAAAAACATGGAGATGAAAATTATTGGAAGGATCTATTTCAACATCATACATTTCATAACTGGAATACAGCTAATTATTCTTCTATAACGAGTAGCTCCAATTTTCCTGCATGTGATGTTTATAGCAACAATTATTTTTTAGTCATTGAAATAGAACTTCCAGGAATGGATCTTTCTGCTATATCTATCAACTTGCAAGAGAATAATACGTTGGTTATAAGTGGTGAATATGCTACACTTCATGAAAATTGTGCTTACTATATAAAAGAAAGACAAAATCGTCATTTTTCGAAAAAAATCTCGATTCCTTTTCCTATAAAAGAGAAGGACATGAAGCATCGTTTTGTAAATGGTCTTCTTACGATTCAAATTGCTAACCATTAATAAACAGCAGATGTCCGTAAAGATTATTTTTCCATCATTCAATCTTTTATGTACAGGATAAAAGCAACTTTTTGGACATCAAATTTCTGTTTATTTCCATAGAATCGTCTATTCTCTCACAAAAATGATTTATCATAACAGTAAAATGGATTTTCTTTTCCCTCAAAATGAGTAGTTCCTACTTTATTATATCCATTTTTAACAAATAAGTTTTGCGCTTTATCATTTAAAGAATACGTATCTGTTTTTAAATAATAGATATCATGCTCAATGGCATAAACTTCTGCAAATGCCAGAAGCTCACTTGCAATTCCTCCCCCTCTAATTTCAGGATCTACCGCTAAGCGATGAATAACGAAAAAGTTTTTTTCCGCATATGTCCAATTAATATGTTCATAATTTTCGCCATTTTTGTTGTCTATTGTAATAGACCCAACTGGCCGATCGTCCTTAACAGCAATAAATAAGTTGTTGTTTTCGATATCTTTTTTAAAATCATCTTCTTGTGGATAGGTGCTCGTCCATTGATCATTTCCTTCGTTGCTCATAATATCAACCGTCTTTTCAACAAAATCCATAATAATTGGTAAATCACTTAATTGCCCTTGTCTTATTTTCACTTATCATTCTCCTATAACCATATTTCTTTTATTTTCCCCTTTCTATTTTAAAGTATTATAAAATGTTATGAAATGAAAAAAACAAAATAAGACTATTTTTGACTATTATGGTTATAGTAAGAAAAGCGTGAAACATCAGTCTAACGAACTTCAGAATACTTATGTTTTCATTGTAAAATGCTGGTTTCGTTCGGTTTTCCGAGGCTTACCACACGCTTTCCGCGGGGCGAGCGCCGAGCCTCCTCGTCGCTTTGCTCCTGTGGGGTCTCGCCTGTCTCGCTAATCCCGCAGGAGTCGTGCGGACGCCTCTCCTAACCAACATGATGGTCGTTTTTAAACTCCCTATACTATTTTCATCCACTAAATATAAGGGTTTTACTTATAATTTATTAATAAAACACTTCTTCCTCACATACGCTCCTGCGGGGTCTCGTCTTTCTCGCATTCCCACAGGAGTCTACGTGTATTCAGTCTGCTAAGGACTTCTTCTCCAATTTTTTATGTAAAAAACAACAATCTTTGAGAAAACAGCATTGTAAAAAAACCTAAAAGATCCAGAAATATCTTTTAGGTTTCATTCAATGACTATTATTTTCCAATAAATTGTTGTGTCCAGTAATTGCCGTTTTCAACATAACCTACACCGATATGCGTAAATTTATTGCTTAAAATATTTGCGCGGTGGCCTTCACTGTTCATCCATGCTTGGACTACTTCTTCCGGTGTTTTTTGTCCTTTTGCAATGTTTTCTCCAGCTGCTTTATAAGAAATGCCGAATTTTTTCATCATATCAAAAGGGCTTCCGTATGTTGGGCTATTATGGTCAAAATAATTATTTGTGCTCATATCTTGAGATTTTGCTTTTGCCACTTTACTTAATTCTGTATCTAACTGTAATGCTGGTAAACCATTTTTTGCTCTTTCTTTATTTGTTAATTCTACCACTTCTTTTTCGAAAGCACTTACTTCAGTTGCTGCTGTTGTTTCAGAAGCTGGTTTGCTTGCTGCTGGTGCTGGAGCATTTGCAGGTGCTGCTGCGTTATTTTTTGGTGCTTCTTCTTTCTTTACTGGCGCTGCTGCGTTATTTTTTGGTGCTTCTTCTTTCTTTACTGGCGCTGCTGCGTTATTTTTTGGTGCTTCTTCTTTCTTCGCTGGCGCTGCTGTGTTATTTTTTGGTGTTTCTTCTTTCTTTACTGGTGCTGCTGCTTTTGCTGGTGCTTGTTGTGAATTTTGTAATTCTGCTAAAACCTTATTAATGTCGATAGCATTCGATGTTTTATATTTATTTAAAATAGTATTTATTTGTTCTTGATTTAATTGTTTAGATTCTACTTTTACTTGATTCGCTGCAGGTTGACATTCTGCCGCTGATGCTTTGTTCACCATTGGACTAGACATTAATAATGCTGTAGCTGCTGCTGCTGATAAAATCATATTTCTTTTCTTCATATATTAAAATCCTCCTTGGATGTTGAACTTAGTAGTTTGTAAGATTGTTTGTTTCCGTCTTACAAACAAATCATAACACATGATTTTTGTCATTTTTGAGGAAATTTTTCTCAAAAACTCACAAAAATACTTCTATCTACAATAAAAATTCTATCTAAATAAGAGAATGCTAGATTTATCAATAGATAGCATGTATTTATTTTCCCTATAATTTCTATTGAAATATTATCCATAATTGGTTTCTACTATATTAACAACCCATAATTTAGATAGAAATTAGTATTGACACTTTTTCTTTAGCCTTTGAATTATGACTTTTATTACATAAAAATGACGAACAAAACATCCGAATGTTAAAAAAGACAATGTTTTTTACAGATTTCCGGAAAATTGATGGATACATTTTTTAAAAGGGATAATTTTAATGATGGAAGGAAAAATAAAATAGAAGGAATAATTGAAAGAATGGAGTAAATAAAATGAACACACCATATTGTTGTCCTAATTGTAAAACGAACAGAAGTCGTTTTAATATTATTGAACAAGTAGTACATTCCGTAAAATTAGATCCGCAAACTGGTGGTATTGTCGAAGAATATACTGCAGATAACTTATCACCTTTTCATATGGGCTATAATGGTCCCAGTTATCGAATACAATGTGCGGCATGTGGATTAGTGGAAGACGAAAAAACGTTTGCTAAATTTGGAGAGCGAAAGTAAGTTTGCAGTTGCATGTATTCAATAGTATATATTTTTGCAAACAAAACTCCCATGGAGACTCAGTTGACCTTGTCTCCATGGGAGTTTTTAGTGAAATAAATCTTTTGCTACAACTACTTTCCATTGTTCAAGTGGTGAGCAGCGCATTAAGGTTAGTATTGCATGTTGCTTAAACGGTTTTTTATTTTTTAGATACAACTGCCATTCTACTTCCACTTGAACCGAATTTTGTTTCATTGTTTCTTCTTCTGTCTTTTTTTCCTTGAGCTGTATTAATTGAATATTTTCTAAAGAAGATAGTTCTTTTTTCCAGTTAAGATTTTGCGCGGAAACATAAGATAAAATGAATTCATCTTGCTCTTTAACACCAGCAATAAAGGACTGTACTAGTTCCATTGCATTTAATTGATTTAAATAGCTTGGCAAAATTCCTGCTGCTTTATATACCATTAACATATGAGAAAGATCCATTTTATCTGTTTTATGAGTTGTGCTGCCAAGAAAATGAATGCAAAAGTGACCGGGAAAATTATTCTTTAATGCACCAGCACCATGAGGCATGCCGTGCATGGATGCAGCAATCCATTGATCATCTATCATTACAATAATAGCCCTCCTTTTCCAACTCCATTTCCCGTTATAAATATCTTTCATAATAGTTGTATCTGTTGGTGTTAACGGTTGAACATCTGCATGCTGGCTGCCAGCTCTTCTTTGTACTTGAAATTCTTTTCCTGTTTCGATATCAATAATTGAAAACTTGCTGTATCTCGGAATGAGGTAGTCTGCAGCTTTCCAATCCAGAAGTTGAAGCTCATAACTAATAGGAGAAAATAGCGTTTGTTGTTCGGCACTTATAGGGTCGTTTATCGTGCTAATGAAAAAAGAACAGAAAAATAACAGCATTATTTTTTTTATCATTTGAACCATCCTTCTTTTAAATCCTAATGAAAGTTTGCCCTTTTTTACAAACGATACTCTAAAGAAAACTTGGTAACAAAATGAAATTGTATACTCCTATTCCTATTCCTCTAATAGACTACAACGCATCTAATTGAGCTTCTATTTCACTCCAATTTATGCTTTCTCCAATAAACACCATGTTTAATGGCATCTTCATATATTCTTTCATAAAAATAGGTGTGCCATAAGAATATTGAAATAACTCTGGATAGTTTGACTGTGAAAAAAGAACATAGCCTTTTATTCTATAGATGGTTTCCGGCAAATTTCTTAAAAAAATGTCAAATTTATCAGCAGCAACCGCACGTTCAAACGTATAAACAAAAGAACTTAATTGCAAACGGGTAATTGTTGTTTTTTCCACTCTGCCATTAATATGTACATCCAATTCCTGTAATTTATGGTAGGGAACTTTGCTATAACTTGTTAAAATCGTAAAAGCTTGTGGATTAATCGACTGAATTTCAAAAGTAAGCGCTGCTTTTTCCTCTTCTTTTAATGTATCTTGTTTATTAATAAGGATTAAATTAGCATGTCGTGCTTGTTCTAAAAGCAATTGTTGGATAACAGGGCTATAACTTTTACGATTTAACCATTGTTTCCCGTCAATTACCGTGATTATTCCTTTAAGCTGCAGTTTGTCTATTAGAATTGGCGATAAAATACTATCCAATGTTTCAACTGGATGTGCTGCCCCTGTTGTTTCTAAATAGATGACATCAGGATTTTCTTCCATTAATAAAGTTTGAAGCTGTGCTTCTAATTTTTCTTGAATGGTACAGCATACACAGCCACCTAAAAGCTCCTTCAAAGGAATATCCTTGTCTACCTCATTGGAATCAATTGATATACTTCCAAATTCATTCATCATAACAGCTACTTTTCTGCCTGCTTCTTTTTCTTTTAATAGCAGCTCTTTTAATAAAGTAGTTTTTCCACTACCTAAAAACCCGGATAAAATGTACATTTCTGTTTTTGTCATTTTAGTTACTCCTTTAATCTGCGTTTTTAAAGGGTGAAAGCCCCCAGCTACTAGGAGAACTGACTATCCTACCTAGCCTATTTACTATAAAAAGCAGGGTGACACATAAATGTATCACCCCACGACGATTACTTTTTCATTTCCTCTTTTAGTACTTCTACCGCTTTTTTCATTTGTGTATCAGACTTTTGGATTTTGTCACGAAGCTCATTCATTAGCCTCACTGTCGTTTCCCCAGTAATTACGCCATTTTCCGTTAATTTCTCTTTTTTCTGGAATTCTATTGTTGCATTTTCAGTACTTTCATCAAAATATCCATTCGTATGATCTACCTTATATCCTAATGCTTTTAACATTTGTTGCGCTGTTTTTACTTCCTCTGAATTGCTGTCTTTTTTCAGTTTAGAATCAGGATTTATGATAGAAAGGCTTGCAAAGCTTGGCAGCTCTACTTTATAAGTTGGCTCAATCCCTTTGCCATGAATCCATGATCCGTTAGGTGTTAACCATTTATCTGTTGTGAATTTCAAATTGCTTCCATCGGATAAATCAGTAGCACGTTGTACTGTTCCTTTCCCAAACGATTTTACACCAACAAGTGGTACATCTGCCGATTGATTTACCGCAGCAGCTAATATCTCAGAAGCACTTGCACTCCCGCCATCAATCATAACAACAAGCGGAATATCTGTACCATTGTTATTTTCTGATACTGCTTTTTCCACTTTGCCATTTCGATGTTCTTCCTGGTAAATAATTTCTCCATTTGGAACAAATAAATTAGCTATTTTTTCTACTTCTGGCAATAAACCGCCTGGATTCTGCCTTAAATCCAGGACAATTCCTTTCATCCCTTTTTCTTGGAATTCATTTAATTTATTAACGAGCTCTACTGAAGTATTTTCAGAAAAACTCGTTATTTGTATTTCTGCAATTCCATCTTTTGTTAGCTTTCCGTAGACTGTTTCAATCGGAATTGTATCACGAACAATGGAAATATCCATCGGTTTTTGAACACCAGCTCTTTCAATTTCCAACTCCACTTTTGTTCCTTTTTTCCCTCTAATTAACAGCACAGCTTCCGAAGAACTCATCCCTTGAAGATTTTTTCCATCAACAGAAATAATTTTATCGTTCGGCTTTAATCCAGCTTTTTCTGCTGGTGACCCTTTGATTGGTGTAACAATCACAATATTGTCATTGCTTTGCTGAATCTCTGCCCCTATTCCTTCAAAAGAAGAAGAAATGCTTTCATGAAAACTTGCAGCTTCTTTCTCATTCATGTAATTAGAATAGGGATCATTTAAGGCAGAAAACATGCCGTCAATGGCTCCATTCACAAGATCCTTTGTATCGACATCTTTATAATAATTCTGTTTTAATGCATCATATGCTGCATATAATTTATTGAATTCGCTTCGATCTGTACCAACATTAACTGCTTTTTCATCACCAAATGATAAAGCTACTGTTGTAATACCAGCTGCTAATATAACTGTAAAAAAGAGAAGCATCACAAAATGAAATGTTTTCATCCTGATAAAACTTGATTCATTTTCTGATGGTTCCTTTACATTTTTTTCGTTTTCCAAATACTTTCACCACTTTCATTGACCAGAAACATTCTATTTGTAGTATTTTTTTTACAACTTATAAAGAAAAGCGGAAACACCTTGACCAGCCCCGAAGAAAATATTCTCTTTGCTCAAAAAGTTGTCATTTACTTTTAAAGCTAACTACAAAAATTAATGCTTTCTTAGCTTTTAAAAAAACGCTCTTTTCGTATAGATTGTTGTTATTTAACCTGCAGTCTGAATACACTTCGCTTTCCGCAGACAAGAGCCGAGCCTCCTCGTCGCATTGCTCCTGTGGGGTCTCGTCTTTCTCGCTTTTCTAAGCAGGAGTCTACGTGTATTCAGACTGCTCAGTGCTTCAGCCGTGTTTATTATTTTATTCAAAAACAACAAACTTTTAGAAAACAGCCTAAATAAAGATTAAAAAACAAATCGGAACTTTTTTGTAAAAAAGTATGAACAAATTATTAATATTTGTTCATACTGGTCACAATCGCTTCTTTATTATATTTTTCTCACTAATTGGAAATATTCTTCTAGTGTCCAACCATTCTCATATATATCTTTTGCTGATTTTTCCCCAACATAACGGAAGTGCCATGGTTCATATTTATAGCCTGTTACTGATTCCTTTCCTTGTGGATATCGTAAAATAAAACCAAAACGATGGGCGTTTTCACTTAACCACTTGCCTTCTTTTGTTTTGCCAAATTCATCTGTTAATAAAAAGTTAGAGCTTTCACTTGAAATATCCATCGCAAGTCCTGTTTGGTGTTCACTGTTTCCTGGATAAGCTACAGCTTGTATCGCCTTTTCTTTGCCTACTTTTTGAACTTCTGCATCATAGAGAACGGTTTGACGATTAAATGATCGATATCCTGAAACAGCATATAAGTTTATGCCAGCCTTTTTTGCTTCCTTAAACATATCTTCCAAACCTTTTGCCGCTTCTTTCCTTAAGTAGCTTTTTTCTATCTTTTCATCTCCAAAAGAAAAAGCAACATTCGGCCTTACTAAATCGTCGGGAGCATATCCATCAGGAAGACCAAATTCTTTATTTACTAATGAAACGGTATTAGTCGGATTTTGTATAATATTTCGTCCATCCACTACCTTTATTTCATTAAAATAAGAAGCTTCCAAAGTCCAAGGAAGTTCTTCCTGCGTTTGTTCCTCTTGTGGAGTTTCTTCTTTTTGAGAATCTTTTTCAGGCTGCTCTGGTGGATTTTCTGTTACATTCGTTTCTTTCTCTTCTGCTTTCTCATGTAAAAATGGAATTTTACTTTGTAATGAATCTAAATTTTTACATCCTGTTAATAGGAAAGCTAAAAGGAAAGTAACTACTGCTATTTTCTTCATTTTTTCACCTTAATTTTTATTAAATTTACATTTAATTACGTTATTTTGAACCATTATTTAATTGCTGCTTCTAACGCCACTTCAATCATGTCATTAAATGTTGTTTGACGTTCTTCAGCTGTTGTTTCTTCTCCTGTTAAAATATGATCGCTTACTGTTAATACAGATAACGCTTTCCGATTATATTTTGCAGCTAATGTATACAATGCAGCTGATTCCATTTCGATTGCTAATATTTGATATTTAGCCCATTTTTCTAATTCTGAATTATCATTATAAAACATATCAGCTGTAAATACATTACCAACTTTTAGGGGAAGGCCTTTTTCCAAACCTGAATCATATGCTTTTTTTAGTAACTCAAAATTTGCGGTTGGTGCAAAGTCAACACCGCCGAATGTTAATCGGTTCATTTGCGAATCGGTAGATGCACTCATTGCCAGAATGACATCACGAACCTTCACATCTTGTTGGATGGCTCCACATGTACCAACACGAATTAAGTTTTGCACATTGTAGCTAGCCATTAATTCATTAATATAAATAGAAATAGACGGAACACCCATACCTGTTCCTTGTACAGAAATTCTTTCTCCTTTATATGTACCTGTATACCCGAACATACTACGAACTTCATTATAGCATGTCGCATTTTCTAAAAAAGTTTCAGCAATATATTTTGCCCTTAAAGGATCCCCTGGCAATAGGACCGTTTCTGCGATTTCATTTTCTTTTGCTCCAATATGTACACTCATTTCTTAAACCTCCATAAATTAAAAAGCAATAGTTCATAATTATAGTATGATGATAATTTATCTACTAATTACTCCCTATTTGTACTATATCACATTCTATTTTTATGATAAACATATTTCATTTTAGGATAATATTACTCCCGGCGGATAAACTAAAGTTAGTTTTCCTTTTGAAGCGGAAAACAGGCTAGGAAAATAAACAGAAAAAAGGGGATATCCATGGGTAAAAAACATCGAAATCGTATAAATTCTCCGAAAAAAAATAATCATATTCCAAAAGAAGCGATTATTACAGAACAAGAAGCGCATGGAAAAGAATTTTCTGCAAACGAAAGAAAGAACTCTTAAAGAATATACTTGGCAACGAGCTTCAGTGGGAGAGAATGCATATCCACTGAAGCTTTACTGATTCCTAAAAATAATCCCTGTTAAAAGCGGTTTTCCGAAGCTTATCGCTCGCTTTCCGCGGACGAACTGGTAAGTCTCCTTGCTCGTACCCGTCTTGTGGGGTCTTTCCAGCCCGTTTTTCCGCAGGAGTTTCGCAAATTTCCTTTCAATCAACATTACCGTTTAACAGAGTCTATAAATAAAACACACTTCATGTCAAATTAAAAAAAATGATTCCTACTATTATTCATTTCCTTTAAAATTAACCTCACTCCCTCTTCAATTTTTGCCACTTCTACATTTGATACATTTAACTTCATAATCTTTTCCTGATGAACCCCTTTTAAATAATTTCTATCTATTGTATCTAATTGAATTTGTTGACTTCTTAAATTTTTAATTAGCTGGGGAACATTCACAGTTTTTGGCAAAATAAGATGTGCCATCATACATATGGAAGCCGGGCGAAGAAAAGTTCCATGCTCTAAATGGTTGGCTGCATACTTTTCAAGCGATTGATAAAGCATATTTGCACGTTCTAAGTAAGAAAGATTCACTTTATTTTTATGGCGTTCAAACATACCACTTTTTATGTAGATTTCTAAAGCTGCTTGAGATATCATCGAACTATCAATATCAGATATTCTTTTATATTGCTGGAAGCTCTCCATTAATAAGTCAGGTAAAACAGCTACCCCTACTCTTAAACCAGGAAAAATAATTTTTGAATAGCTTTTTAAATAAATAACTCTGTTATTTGTATCGTAGGAAAAAATCGGATCTATCTTCACATGTTGTTCGAAGTCCGCTAAATAGTCATCTTCTACAATGTAAACATCGTATTTCGTAGCAAGTTTGACGATTTCTTCTTTTTCTCTTTTGGAATAGGAGGTTCCCAATGGATTGTGAAATCTTGGCATGGTATAAAAAAATTTAATATCCTCTTCTCGAAAAATCCTCTCTAATTCGTCCAAGTTAATACCTCTTGCGGTTCGTTTTATCCCAACTGCTGGAACTCTATGGGCATTTAATTGTTCAATAAATAAGTGGTAGCTTGGCTGCTCGATTAAGATTTTTGTTTTGTTATTTGGAAATGCCAGCATACTCAATATGAAAAGTGCCTGCTGAACACCTGAGGTAATAAATATATTTTCCGTTTTGGTGAACACTTGATATATTTCAAGCTGTTTTTGCACCATTTTAATTAAGGAAGGCAACCCTTTCGGAGTTCCATACACAAACAAATCTTGCTGATACGTATCAATAGCTTTATTTAGACAATGTTGAAAATCTAAATAGGGAAATAGATTCCAATCTGGCGCTGAAGCAGCAAAATCTATCTCTTTTGTCAGAGTATTATTAGATTCAAACCTTTTTTTTACCACATAATATCCACTTTTAGGAACCGAGTACACCATATGTCTTTTTTCTAATTCCTTTAGTGCACTAATTACCGTACTTTTACTGCATTGGTGTCGTTCAGCTAGCGTACGAATAGAGGGAAGTTTTTCTCCTTCCTTTAACTGCCCTGATTGAATCAAAGATTCCAGATCATTTAACAGAGATAAATACTTAAACATAAATTTCTCCTTACCAACTGTACCGGTACAGATTGATTTTATTCATATTGTACACCATTTATACTTTACATAAAATACGGATATCCGGTCAGTTAAAAAAAGGAGGTCCCGAAAAATGTCTGTACAAAAAAAAGCATATGGTGCTGCTCTCTTATATGCTTTCATCATAGGTTTCTCGTTTATGTTCGTGAAAATAGCGTTAACAACAGCAAGTCCTATGGATACGTTAGCTCACAGATTTACCATTGCTTTATTAATCGCTACCATTCCAATTATATTCAGAAAGATCGAAGTAAAGATTACGTGGAAGGATATCCTGCCAATCCTTCCTTTGGCACTTCTCTATCCAACTTTATTTTTTACGTTTCAAGCGTTCGGTCTTGTATATACAACTTCTTCTGAAGCTGGAATTATACTAGCCGCTATTCCAATCTTTACTTTGATTCTTGCAACGTTTTTTCTAAAAGAATATTCCGGCAATATGCAAAAAGCTTCTATCTTTTTATCTGTAGTTGGTGTCATCTTTATTTTCATAATGAATGATTTGAATGTCGAGACCTACAGTTTAAAAGGATCTTTACTCATACTATTATCTGCATTAATGGCAGCTTTGTATAATGTTTTAGCTAGAAAGCTGACAAAAAAGTATTCATTATTTACTTTAACCTATGTCATGACATGCCTAGGATTCATTATGTTTAATGGGATTGCCATTACAAGTCATATAATGGAAAAATCCATAACTAGCTTTTTTTCACCATTCTTAAACATTTATTTCATTGCTTCAATCTTTTATTTAGGCGTTCTGTCATCTCTTTGTACCTCTTTTTTGTCTAATTATGCATTATCAAAAATAGAAGCTTCGAAAATAAGCGTGTTTAGCAACTTAGCAACATTGATCACCATCATTGCTGGTGTGGTTTTCTTACATGAAAAGATACAATACTATCACATCATTGGTGCAACAGTCATTCTTGTTGGCGTTATTGGTACTAATACGCCTGCCTATAAAAGGGCAAACTGACAACAGCCAGCGCGTTTCTTTAAAGAAACTTCCGCTGGCTGGATTAATATTTAATCCTTTTCATAAAGTATTTTGGAGATTCGATATAACCTGGTTTAAAACCTTCAAAACGAAAATATAAAAGAGTGATGCACATGCACATGTTCATCACTCTTCTAAGCTCCTAAATTCGTTAAAAATTCCTTTCAAGGATTGAATATTAAAATTATTCTTCCTCTTTTTGCTGAGAAGCGCTCGCTAGCTTGATAAATACATCGTTCATATTCTTCATCCGATGTTCTATTTTTTTTGCTGCGGCATCAAGCGTAAATCCTTCTTCTAGTAACTCCTGGATTAATAGGATTTTTTTTATATTTAAATAATTATATCTTCGAGTTGTTCCTTCGCCCTCTTTTTCAGACTCTAAAATTCCTTTTTCTTCCCAATATCGGATTTTTCTTGTCGGTACGCCTGTTATCTCAGACACTTCTCCTATGCCGACTACAAGCTTTTTTAACAAGTCAAAATCAAGCAATCCATCTAAATCTTGTTTATCACTCACATCTTTCCCTCCAATATCTATATCACTATTTTACAACAAATGTAGAATCGTTACAAATATTCCACGAAACTTATTGACTTGTTTTGTAATTTAGTTACAATATACGTAAGTAATATACATTAAGGAGGTGGCTTATTTGACGAAAAATCCTGATTATGAGCTGTTTAAAAAAGAATTTCCAGAACAGGCTAGAGTATTTGGTGAATTATTTCAAGCTGTGAGTTGTCATGCATTAGATGAAAAAACGAAGCAATTAGTATATCTCGGTATATTAACGGCAAATCGGTATGCCCCAGCTATACGAGTACATATTACGAAAGCATTAGAAGCAGGAGCAACAGCGGAAGAAATAAAAGAAGCCATGATGTTGGCAATCCCTGCAGGTGGCCTTTGTGATTTTCTTTCTATACTTCCAGAGATGCTGGATGAGCTAAACAAAAATTAGGGAGGTTTTACTTTTGGACGAATTGGCAAGTATTCAACATACAGTGAAGGAACAAAACTACTCATTTATTACAGCTATTTTATTTTGGTGTGGTCTTGTAGTTGTATCAAGTCTTTACCTAACCATTCCGCTACTTTCTATTTTTTCTAATAACTTTGATGTTACGGTTGCAGAAGCTGCTTGGACTAGCAGCGCTTTTTCCTTATTTTATGGCGTAAGTTCCTTATTTTACGGGCCTTTGTCTGATCGTTATGGGCGGAAACAAATTATTATATTAGGCTTAATTGTATTAACAGTTGTTTCTCCTATCTTAGGTTTTTTCGATAATTTATCTGCCTTAATTATCCTTCGAAGCATACAAGGAATTGCAGCGGCAACTTTTGCGCCAGTTGCTATATCTTACATTGTCGAAAGATTCCCTGTTAATAAAAGAGTAACGGCGATTGGATTTGTAAGTTCCAGTTTTTTAATGGCGGGGATTGTTGGGCAGGTTTTTAGCAGTTTAGTTACGCAGTTTTTAGGCTGGCAAAGTGTTTTTTATTGGATTGGGGCAATTTATTTAGCAACAGCAGTCCTTGTTGCTTTTTTCATCCCAAAAGGAGATATTCAAAACAAAAATGGAAATTTGCTCAGCTCTTTTAAACTGATAAGTTCGATCGAAGAGAAAAAAACATTAAGTCTTAGTTATCTCATTACGGTTACGCTGTTACTTGCTTTCGTTGGAATGTATACGGCATTAGGGAGTTATTTAATCGACAATTTTGGATTAAGCAGCCAACAAATTCTTTCCATTCGTTCTGTTGGTATTTTCGGTATGTTATTATCACCGTTTGTAGGGAGGTTCGTTGCCAAATTAGGGATTTATTATGTCCTTCGTGGAGGATTAGCACTTGCCGTTATTGGTCTGTCCTTGCTTGGTATTAGTTCAAATCTTCCTATACTGATCGTCATGAGCATTATCTTTGTCAGCGGTATATCTATTACAGTACCTACTCTTATATCATTAGTGGGGCAAATTAGCGGAAAAGCAGCAGGAATTGGTGTTTCTCTTTACACATTTATTTTATTTATCGGGGCTACGTTAGGACCAAATATTGCCATTACCCTTTTAAAAAGCGGCAGCTATATTTTAACATTTGAATTTCTGGCATTTCTGCTTAGTATTAGTTTGCTTGTTTCATTTATAATGAAAAGTCAACGAACTTAAATTTTTTTATCAGTGAAAAAGAGACTTGTAAGCTTCTCACACGTCTCCAATTAAATTCTTTAAGCATGTTGATCCATGATGGCATATAACTTTTGTTTCAAAACTGGTATTTCTTCGTCTGTAATCGTTACTCTCACAAACCGTTCATCCATATCAAAAGCTTCCGCAAATAACCCTCCTAAACCTCTTGCCTTTTTATCAATTTGAACAAGGATTTCCAGCCTATTTTCCTGAATGGATAAAAGCAATAGTTCTATTTCGTCCAGTCTGCCGTAAAAAGGACTTGTAACCGGCTTGTATTCTAGTTCCTGTAAAAAAGGTAATTGCTTTCTTTCATGAAAGGAAGCTGCTTTGCATCCTACTTCTCTTAATTGAAATCCTAACTCGGAAACTGTATTTAGTAGACTCGATAGCAAATGATTTGCTTTTACTTCCAAATAATCATTGTCAGTAGGATCGATGGCATTTTTTATATCTAATCCAGTTGAAATCCAAACCTTTGTTTTTCCCATTGTAAGAGGGGTATACGGTGATAATACAAATGAAAAAGGAATATTTTTCTGTTCATTTACGCCAATTGTCAGCTGTTTCGCTGCTAAAAAGGAGTCAACAACTGCTGTATCCGTATATTTTTTATCATCCGCTTCTCTTTCAAAGGTTGCATTAACTCGCAAATAAATCTTATCAATGTTTTGTTGTACGTTCCCTCCCTTGATGATAATTTCTCCGTTTACCATACTTCCAGGAGATAATACTTGTTGATGCAATACCGTATCTACTTTTGCTGCCCCAATTCCGACACTTGCTAATGCTTTTTGAAAAAATGACATTCCTATTCCTCCTCTAAATTTATTTGTTGTATAAAAGCTTTTTTTAATTGATGACTATTTTTAAAAGGTTCTTCGATTGTTAAAAGTTTTTTGATGATATGTTTCGCTTCATCTGATATTGGCAGTTCCTCTTGCCAGCTCGTTTCTTTTTTATTATTTTCCGGCTCATAAGTGGAATAAAATAAAAATAATAATATATGGCCAATGCCAGTAAAATCATATTGGAACATAGAATCATCGTTATTTTTACATATAGCAGCCAATCCAAAGTCAATGATGTTAGGACGATTATTTACCATTATTATGTTTGGAATATGTAAATCTCGGTGTGCTATTTCATTGCTGTGTAAATAATCAACCAATTCAAGCAGTTCCAGGCCAAAAAGAAAGGTTTGCTTTTCATTCCATTTATTTTGGTCATCAAATAAGTATTTTTCAAGTGTCTTTCCTTTTTTGAATTCCATTGTAAAATAAGGTATTTTCCCATCGATAAACCCGCTGTCGTAAAATGATGGAAAGCTTTTATGCTCTATTTTTTGCAAGATTTCCTGTTCTTGCTGAAATCTTTGTTGTTCTTTTTTTCGTAATCTTTTATGAAATCTGAGCGTTTTTAAGACAACATCCTCTTTTTTCAAAAAATCATAAACAATATACGTATAGCCATACCCTCCCCTTGCTAAGAAGAATTGTACTTTGTATCGATTATTTAAGATCGTGTTGACTTTAAATGGTTTTTCTATATACTTAAAAAGTTTACTAAGTTTCACTTAACTACTAAAGAAACTTGATGAAGAATGTTTTCTTCTTTTTCCCTTATAATAGTGATGGCCTCTATTCTGGTAATACTTATTTTTATGTGAGTTTCTCCATCGATCGCTGCTAGAAGAAGAATATCTGTAATGACTGCTTTTCCCAAAAATTTGTCTTAAAATTTTTTTTATCATCGTAATTCCCCTTTCTATTTCTTTTTACGTATGGCTTTAAAAAAAGTTTCATCAACATGAAAGATGACGAGAATAATTCTCGTCATCTTTCATGTTTTTATTTCAACTATATAAAAAGTCCTTACTATTCTTCACTTTCCTCATCAATAATACATTTTTCTAATAAATATTCAAAAGTAATGTCAGCTAATTCTTCCATTTCACCCTCGGTAGGAACGAATCCCCTTTTTAATAGCTCACGAAAGAAAAACTCTGCTATTTCCTCTGTATCTATTATTACGTCGATTTCTTTCAAGCTTATCGCCCCCTTTGTAAAGAATATATGTGACATATAAAAAAAAGATGATACTTTTGTACAAATTATCTGATAAATCAAAGTTTTTTTCAAGGAAAAAGAAAAGCGGAAGCGCCTTGTTCAGCCTCGAAGAAAAACTAGACACTCATCTAAGTTTAAAAAACTTATACTTTCTTCCCTTAAAATAGACATGTTTTGTACCTCTTATTCATATGGTTTTATATATACTTTTTAGGGGGATCTATTCGATGAACTATTTCCAGCATATAGTTGCCGTAATAAAAGAAGATGTAAATAAAGATAATAGTCAAATGCTAAGATTATTTCAGTTATGGCTAAATATCCTATTTGCTTTTATTGGCATCGTTAGTTTACCATTCTTTATTGCTTTGTTTTTTCCGTTTTAGAGGATGTTCAAAAAGGCACCAAACTAAAGCTGTGCATCTCTTCGTTGGCTTGCTTCTAATTTGTTACCATTTTGAACACATATTTTAATCATGTTTATATATATTTTTTTCATCCAAACTGCTGATAAGCTTTAACTTTCTTAACGTTAATTTCATCACCTGCTCATACTCTCGATCATGAAATAAATGAAATAAAATTCGATAATCATTATATATGTCTAATAGTCCATCAATTAATGCTTTTTTTTCTTTTGTTCGTTCAAGCAGCTCTTTTTCCGCTGCACGAAAAGAGCTGTTTGTTTTTTGCAGATCAACTGGGCGTTTCTTTTTATCCATAATATACAGTAGACCAAGTTTTTGAATAAAGGTATCGGCATTTTCTGCATCTGCAACTAAGGTTAGTTCCTCTTCCCCTGCTTCTAGCCATTCTCCGTCACTAACTCTTGATAATTCATAAATAATATCTTCCCAAGCGTCTGATTTATAACGCCATATTTCTGTACGAAATCCCATTATTTTAAATAAATTGCTTCCATATCCTTTTACTTTTACTAAGTCGCCAATAAAAAAGCTATATTCTATATCTATTTTCTCCGATTCCATTAATTCTCCATCATATTCTGATAACATTTGCAAACTGGACTCTAAATATAAACCCTCGCTTTTATTTACTTCATATACATGCATATCATCCAACCATTTAACATCCGTGATTTTTCCTACCGTTCCATATAAAATAATAACAACAGTGTCGCCTATTTTAAATTTTGGTTTTTTTCGATTTACCATCGCTTAATAGTCCTCTCTAAACTAGATTGTGAGTTTTAAACCGTACTTGCGGCCGATAAAACCCCCACACTCTTGCTTAAAGATGTTGAACAATTAAGGTGGGGGAAAATGTAAGGATATAACTCCTCTCAATAAGTTCCATCTGTTTTTCATCCTTTGTTTATTCACCCTAAAATTAGATTTCATTTTTATCATTATATGCAAGGAAACAACTTTCGCTAATCGTTCCATCGCTGCATATATACCATTTTTTAATTTCTCTCTTTTCGTATAGATTATTGTTATTTACCCCGCAGCCATGTTTATTATTTTATTCAAAAACAACAAACTTTTAGAAAACAGCCTTAATTTTTTTGAGCTTATCCATTAATTAATTGATTATCAAAATATTTGAAGGATCTCATTTATTAAAATTTATAATCGAAGGAAAGGAATTTGATTTGGAAAGTTTTCTTTATTATATGAGGGTATTTCATACAATATAACGACTACATTTGTAAGTGTAATAAATGAAAAAAAGCCTGCTTTTATTACAAGCAAGGCTTTTTTTCATTTTTCATGCAGAGTTAACCAGAAAATCCCATTAACTTAATCGAAGTATATATTTTTTTCTTCTTGAAACAAATAAGTTTCCCAAGCACGATCAAATATTTGCATACTCATTAAATAATGGCCATTTAATTCTAAGTAGCTGCTTATTTCCTCATAATCCGAACTATTCTTTGGAAAACCATGATCAACGTATGCATTATTTGCAAACTCACTTATATCATCTTTTGGTGAAGGATGACGAAACTTCATTAAAAAATGGTAAAAAGATTTAGACATAACCTTTCATCCTTTATCTAAAATAATATAAACCATACTATACCGAAGATAACAAAGTTCGTCCAGTAGAATAGTCAATAGTTAAATTGAACTCCCCCCACTTAGCAAGCTTGAAGTGGAGGATTCCTAAATCCAAAAAGCCAAAGGAACCTTATCCGCTCAACGAGATAAGTTAGCCATACAAGATGTTAGAAGAGTCTCTTTCGGGACAACCTGGCATACAGTTCTTTCCATGTAAGCAAATGCTTGTAGCTGGTACATCGACTTTCATTTGTATGGAATCGTTTGACACTCCTGTAATGCACCCAAAACCTAGACACGACATATATGCACGCATATATGCTTTTATATCTGCTCCGGTATCGTGAGTAAGTATTTGGTACAAGAGGTTCAAGTTATTTATTTAAGCGAAAACTTTCTTTAATTGTTTTGTTTCTATTTCAGTTAATCGTTGGTGTGTAAATTCAATACCATTAAATGGTTTATTTACATTAAATAATTGATAGAGCATTGTTGTTCGAACATTTAATTTCTTATTTAAGGCAGACCACTGCTTCCAATAAGGTTGTTGATGACGGACGATATGATGACGAAGTACCTGTGGTGCTTTTTCTTTATACCCTAAACCTTTTCGGCCAATGGTATAACTGGCTGCTTGATGAATAGAAATACCAAATTTACGCATATACTTGAGTTTTCCTGTAATGGATGTATAAGCTGGATTCACTTTTAAAACTGCCTCACCCATCTTTTCCGCACGACTTTCAATCGCTTTCGCCATTTTACGATAAGCGAATACACTTTTTAAACGGTTGGTGTTCTTATTTCCGTATACACTCCCCGTTTTAGATAGCGTGGTATCAATGTCTTCCATTACAATTGGTTTATAGCAATATCTACTAAGGCAATAGCTTCTGCTTCAATAGTTTTAATTGATTTACCAGTTGTTTTCCGATGTAATGAAAACTCCAATTTACCACTTTCTAAAAAGTTTCCATCCTTTGATATATTTGTCCACGCAAAGTGATTAACATTACAATCAACTCCAATGACACCATCAGAAGTAGAGAAGTTAACAAATGTCTCTTCTTCTACATCGATTAGGCACTTAATGATGTAATAATTACCGTGATCTTCGATGGACCACGAAATAGGTTTACCGTTCACTTGACTTCGTCCTTAACATTCCTTGAGGTGGGGGTCTTCTCGGTTAAAATAATAAAAGGAAACCTCGACCTTTTAAAATCTATTAATAAATTTATTCTCACTCTATTTTTTTCTTCTCATATTCTTTTTTTTACGATAGGATAAGAATATAAAAAAATTGTCTCCCTTGATTATGCATTTAAACTTACCAATGTAGTATAAAAAATAAAAACGGTGGAATGATGGATGTGTATATCGTTAAAAGATAGGCAATGATTTTTGGACAATTGAAAAACCCTCTACTTTGGAGAATAGCAAGGAACACAACATTTGAAAAACATTTATAGGAGTTAAATATGAAAGCAATAATTAAAAACTTTATCAACGGTATTATCACGATTGTCCCTATAATTTTAGTGATATATGTGATTTATCGAAGCTTTTTGTTTCTCGATAATTTATTAGGAAGTTTCCTAAGAAGTTATCTCAAAGATGAGTATATCCCGGGCATTGGTATTCTGCTAACACTCGTCTTAATTACCATTTTAGGATGGCTGTCTACTAAATTTATTATTTCTCATCTGATTGAATGGATCGATTTATTATTAGAAAAAATCCCGTTCATTAAAACGATTTATACGGTTATTAAAGATACGATTCATTCTTTTTTAGGAGAAAAGAAATCCTTTTCTAAAGTTGCGGTTGTCACTTTCCCCGGCACGGAAATGAAATCTATCGGCTTTGTTACAGCAGAAAATTTGGAAGACTTTTATGAGCCATTTAAAAATTATATTGCCGTATACGTACCGCAAACTTTTCAAGTAGCAGGATTTACTTATCTTATTCCGAAAGAAAATATTGAGTTTATTGATATAAAACCAGAAGATGCGATGAAGTTTGTTTTATCAGGCGGTTTAACTTCAAAGTAAGGATTTTTATGCAATTCAAAAAAGCTTATGTTTGGTATATGTTTTTGCACCAAACATAAGCTTTTTATAGATATGAATCCAGTAAAGCTTTATTTATTAAACGCTCTTTTCGTATAGATTGTTGTTATTTAACCCGCAGCCTGAATACACTTCGCTTTCCGCGGACGAGTGCCGAGCCTCCTCGTCGCTATGCTCCTGTGGGGTCTCATCTTTCTCGCTTTTCCCGCAGGAGTCTACGTGTATTCAGGCTGCTCAGTGCTTCAGCAATGTTTATTATTTTATTCAATAACAACAAACTTTTAGAAAACAGCCTTTTTAAATAATGACAAGTATTTTCCGTATCCCTTATCTTCCATTTCTTCTTTAGGAATAAATTTTAACGCTGCCGAATTAATGCAATAACGAAGTCCTTTTTCACCTGGACCATCTGTAAACACATGACCTAAGTGGGAATCTGCTTCTTTGCTTCTTACTTCTGTACGAATCATAAAATGGCTTGTATCTGTTTTTTCTATTACTTCTTCTTCCTCGATTGGTTTTGTAAAACTTGGCCAGCCACAGCCAGCATCGTATTTATCCAAAGAACAAAATAATGCTTTTCCAGACACAATATCTACATAAATCCCTTCTGAAAATTCATCCCAATACTCATTATGAAAAGGTGGTTCTGTCCCATTATTTTGCGTCACTTCATATTGGATAGATGTTAATTTTTCTTTTAAATTTTTATTGTTTGTCATTTACATCACTCCAGTTCTTCTTCGTAAAACTTGCTCGCCCTGAACCTACATGGTAGGCGTTATAATGAAGAGGATTTTTTTTATAATAATCTTGGTGATATTCTTCCGCACGATAAAATACATTCGCAGGTAAAATTTTTGTTGCAATCGGCTTGTCAAATCGCCCGCTCTCCGCCAATTGTTGTTTAGATGCTTCTGCCAGTTTCTTTTGTTCTTGATTATGGTAAAAAATTGCTGTTTGATATGATTGGCCTCTATCAAAAAATTGACCGCCGGAATCAGTAGGATCAATTTGCTGCCAATATACTTGCAATAGCTTTTCATAAGAGAAAATCGTTGAATCAAATGTAATTTGAACGGCTTCATAATGACCAGTTGTTTCCGAACAAACTTCTTTGTATGTTGGATTTTCTTTTCTACCACCTGTATAACCGGACACCACTTTTATAATACCAGGCTGTTGATCAAAAGGTTTTACCATACACCAAAAACAACCTCCAGCAAATGTTGCCACATCATATTCCTTCAATTTCTACACCTCCAGTAAAACGTGAATGAACACTTGAAAATAGCTTATACAAAAACGAAAAAAAATGCAAAAATTAGGTTTTAAACTAAGATAGGCACTTGCTTACTTTATACAGCATAAACTAATGCATCATGAGTATGCGAGGAGTGAATAAAATGACTCATAACGGTGAAATGAACCCATTATATGATGCGGGAATGTATGATTTGTTAGCCGATTATTATAAATACACAAATCCAGAATTGCATATTTTTTATTACCAAAAACATTTACAAAGTGTTAAAAAAGTATTGGAAACAACGCATTCTCCTATTCCTTATGTTCAAAGACAAAAAGAATATGGAAAAATAAGAATACTGCATGGATCTATAGAAACACCAAAAGTGGATATTTATATTAATGGAATGCGTATGTTTAAAGAAATGACATTTAAAAAGATGAGCAATGATTTAACGCTTCCAACTGGCAGGTACCAAATTGATATTTATGAAGCAGGCAAAATGGTGGACACTTATTGCAGTCAAAAAATTATTGTAGAAAGCAACATATATCATACTATGGCTTTTGTTGGTTCGAAAGAAAAATTAAAAATCTATTCATTTGAAGAGCATCCACATGTCCCCGTAACAGAAACAAAACTTCGATTTATTCATCTTGCACCAACTTTGTCGACCATTCATATTGCAGTGCAAAATGGAGATGTTATATTTCCAAAGGTAGAAGCAAAAACAGCATCTCCTTATTTAGGTTTGCACCCCATGACCGTCTATTTGGAAGCAAGAGCTTCAAGTACAAATGAATTGATCACTACTTTTTCACCCCTTGTTTTACAAGAAAACAAATCCTATTCTGCCATCATTTTAGAAAGCGATTCAGAAACAAGCAATGTCGAAACACTGCTTGTTTCCACTACATGATGATAAAAAAAGGCTGTTTTCTCAAAGTTAGTTGTTTTTACGTAAAAAAATGGGAGAAGAAGTACTCAGCAGACTCAATACACGTAGACTCCTGTGGGAATGCGAGAAAGACGAGACTTAAGCAGAGTGTATGCGACGAGGAGGCTCGACGCTCGCTAAACGGACGAAGTGTATGCAGGCTGCGGGTTTAACAGCCTAAAAAAATGACGCTATCCCTGAAGTATTTTCTTCTGGGACAGCGTCATTTAAATTAGAAACATACAAAACTATTCAGTTGGATGTATAATACTAAACTGTATTTGGTCGTTTGGAAGATTAAATTGTTTCATTTTTACCTTTAATCCACTTTCTGTTTTCATTTTTGTTAAATAAACATAAATTGTTTCTTTTTCTGGATTAATTTCCACCCACTCCGGCAATTTATATTGTTGTTGAATAAATTTCATCACATATGAAACCGGCAGTGGCAGTTGACCAATGCTGATTGATTTTTGCCGCAACACTAAATCTCCGTTTTCCAATGCTTCTGGTTCAAAAGTAAGGTTCATATTAATATCTTCATTAAAAACAGGTAGACTTCCATATAGCTCTACTTCGTCTGTTAAATTTATCTCATAATGGATTCGCCCATTCAATCCTTCTTTTTTAATGTAATGGTTAATAAGTTTAGTTAAATCGCTTTTATTTGTTGTTACATCTAAAGTAGCAGCCTTTGTTTGGTCCTCAGTTATGCCAGAATGATTTGTTTTATCACTTGGTAAAAAAATCAAAATGGATAATCCGATTACAATAATCAAGTTGATAGTTAATAATATTAAAAATGCGATTTTCCAACTATTTTTTTTCAATTTTATTCTCCTCTGCCTTCTTCCTCTGTAGTCCTTTTCGTTAAGATCACACTTATTGCTTGCTCTTTTAATTTCTTATATATTTTATCCGCAATAAGTTGATATCCTTTGTCGTTAGGATGAAAATAATCTTTAAAAAGCAGATTTTCTTTATCATTCGAAAAAATATCGTCGATGCGGACAAAATATGTTTGATCAAATAAGGTTAAAATATTTTCCCCGGTTGTATTCCATTCTGCAACTACTTGATTCAATTCATCTATATTAGAAAACCATTTTGTAAAAGGATTATATACACCAACTAATACAATTAGTGCATTAGGGTTGTAAGTTCTAATTGTTTTAAGTACTTCGTGTAGATTGCTCTCATAAAGTTTTTTTTGTTGTGAAAAATCGTCCAGCTGTAAATCAGACAAATGGTCACGTATTACTTTCATCATATCATTTCCACCGATTGTTAAAATGACCATATCTGCAGCTGCAATGGATTGATTTACTTCCTTTGTTTTTATTTTTTTTAATAACTGATCTGTTTTATTGCCTTTCACCCCATAATTTTCAATGGTTACTTCGCCTATTCCCCTATCCTGTTCTAATAATCTTGTTAAGTAAGGAATATATCCGCCTTTCCCTGTACTATCTCCGACCCCTTGTGTTAAAGAATCTCCAGCTGAAACAATTTTAACATCTTGAGGAAAAAAAGTTTCGGGAATATTTTCTTTATTCACAACCATCGTTTCTTTCACACCATTATATTGAAGCACCGCATCTTTCGAACAAGATGTTGCCAAAAGAAGAGACAGGCAAATAATAAGAAAGAGACTTGATTTCTTCATTATTAACCCCTACCTTTTTATCCGTAGTATTCAAAATCACCTTACAAAAAATTTGCAAATTTGTAAAGAACTTAAAGGAACATTGTTTTCTATTATAACATAGATTTAAGTGAAAGCATTTTGTTTACATTTATCATTTATCCATTTTTACACATCTATACATGATAGGTTTTACCAAATTAAACGATTCTTTTTTTGCTCATTTCCTAAATAAATACTAGAATGAACTTCTCCTCACAACTCCGTAAAGATAGGGAAATATGTAACACAGTCTCCTTTTTCCAATAATAAAAAAGCCAGACGCTTATATGTCTGACTCATTTCTAGAAGGAGTTTGTTTTATTAACTTTTCTCCTTTTTTTTCATAATAAAGATTTCGTAACACATATGTTTTATACAGTTCTAGCTTTTTATGTTCAATAGGATGTCTGTTTAGACCTAACGCCTTTAACTGGCTGATAAACCAACCTTTTGTCCCATAATAAGCCATATCCTTTCCCCCTTCTACTAATCTTTTATAGAATCCGAACTTAGAAATTTTTTCTTTAATTCACTATATGAAGGAAGAAAGAAAATATGACAAATAAGTGTATTTTATTCCATCGCGTACAAACAAAAAACCTTCACTCTTCCAAAAAAATAGAAGAACGAAGGTTTTTATTCACACTAGCAAATGGAATAAATTTGAATCTTTATTAATTTCCGTATAAGCAAATCCTTTTTTATCCATTCTTTCAATTAACCCTTTGTAATCCTCTGGATACTTTAATTCTAATCCAACTAACGCCGGACCACTACCTCTATTATTTTTTTTCGTATATTCAAATCTTGTAATATCATCGTCTGGACCCAATACCTCATCAAGGAACTCTCTTAGAGCACCAGCTCTTTGAGGGAATTTCACGAGAAAATAATATAATAATCCTTCATATAATAAGGATCTTTCTTTAATTTCCTGCATTCTGTCGATATCATTGTTTCCACCGCTGATGACAATCACTACATTTTTTCCTTTAATTTGCTCTTTATAAAAATCAAGTGCTGCGACAGGCAATGCACCTGCAGGCTCTGCTACTATGGCATGTTCATTATATAAAGAAAGAATAGATGTACAAACCTTTCCTTCTGGTACTAGTACAATATCATCTAAAAGTTCCTGACAGATTTCAAAATTCTTTGCGCCAACACATTTTACAGCAGCACCATCAACGAATTTATCAATTTCATCCAATGAAACAAGTTCTTTGCTAAGAATGGATTGTTTCATGGAAGGTGCACCTGCAGGCTCTACACCGATCATTTTTGTTAACGGCGAAACACTTTTAATATAAGTGCTTAAACCTGCCATTAATCCACCACCGCCAATGCTGGCGAATACGTAATCTATCTGCTCCTCGCAGTCATTCATAATTTCAATCGCAACAGTTCCTTGACCAGCAATAACATTTTCGTCATTAAAAGGATGGATAAACGCTCTCTCTTCCTTTTCTGCACAGGAAACAGCTTCTACATAAGAATCATCAAATGTATCTCCTACTAAAATAATTTCGACAAGATCTCTTCCAAACATTTTTACTTGGCTGACCTTTTGCTTTGGAGTAGTTGCAGGCATAAAAATTTTCCCATGAACACCTAAATAACGACAGGCATATGCAACTCCTTGTGCATGATTTCCTGCACTTGCACAGACAACCCCATTTTTTATTTGTTCCTTTTTCTGCATCTTCATCGAATAAAATGCACCTCTTAATTTAAAAGAGCGCACATGCTGCAAGTCTTCTCTTTTTAAATAGATATTACAATCATATTTTTCAGAGAGCCTTTCATTTTTTTGTAAAGGAGTATGGGCTACTATATCTTTAATTCCCTGGTATGCAATCATAATATCCTCCAACTGCACCCATTTTTTCATTACATTCTGTTCCATATCCTCAAACCTCATTTCTACCCATCTTAATTTGTACATTATAACATGTTCCCACATGTTTTCCATCCTTTAAGATTAATTTTTTAGATATTTTAAAATCTTGCTACACTTTTGGATGCGTAAAATTTTATGATTGGGTTATATTTGTTTTTAGTTATTTTTTACATTACAATAAAAATACGAGGAGTGATAAAGTGAATTTTTCTATAAAAGAGGAAATTGTGAATAGCATCACACACGGCATCGGTTTTTTATTAAGCATTCCAGCCCTTGTTATGTTAATTCTGTTTGCTGTGAAAACAGGCGATCCATGGAGAGTAGTCAGCTTTACCATTTTTGGATCCACAATGATTATTCTCTATTTATGCTCCACCCTTTTACATAGCATCACGCACAAAAAACTAAAAGATTTTTTCGAAATATTAGATCATTCTGCTATTTATTTATTAATAGCCGGAACCTATACGCCATTTGTGTTAGTTTCTATTAAAGGGGCTTTAGGCTGGACTTTATTTGGAATTGTTTGGGGACTAGCAGTTTGCGGCATTGTATTTAAATGCTATTTTGTGAAAAGATTTCTTATCATGTCAACCGTTCTTTATGTGATTATGGGATGGCTGATGGTAATCGGAATAGTGCCGTTATACCATTCAATTGGCACATCCGGATTTGTGCTACTATTTCTTGGCGGCATATTGTATACCGTTGGCAGTGTTTTTTACGTATTGCAAAAAATCCCTTATTTTCATGCTGTATGGCATGTATTTGTTTTATGTGGCAGCAGTCTTATGTATTTTTGTATTTTATTTTATGTATAAAAAAAGCGCAGGCGCCGGAGCTAGACAATTTTTAACTTTATAAATTTTATGCTTTCTTATCTTATAAAAAACAACGAAATTGCAGATGGCAATTTCGTTGTTTTTTTAGATGAGCAATTAATTACCTTTTCGTTCGTAAATAAAAAAGGTGTAATCTACATTATTTTTTTCATCTTTTATGCCTTTTTCCTCCGAAATGATTTTCCAATTACTCCAATCGAGGTCTGGAAAATAAGTATCTCCTTGGTACGCCTCATCAATTTTTGTTATATATAATCTATCTGCAATATTTAATGTTTCTTTAAATATTTCCGCACCGCCGATAATAAAAATTTCTTCCTCGTTTTTTGTTTCACTCCATGCTTTTAACTCTTCCATTGAATGTAAGATCGTGCAATCCTCACATTTAAACTGCTCATTTTTTGTTAAAATGACATTTTCCCTATTAGGCAAATTCCTGCCGATCGAATCCCTTGTTTTCCGCCCCATTACAATTGGATGACCTGTTGTTACTTTTTTAAAATATTTTAGATCCTCAGGAAGATGCCATGGAAGTTCATTTTTATATCCGATTACATTATTTTGATCCATTGCCACGATTAAGGAAATCATACACTTACCACTCCTTTAATATGAGGGTGCGCTTCGTAGTTAACAATTTGAAAATCTTCATAGCTAAAAGAGAATATATCTTTAACCTGCTTATTTATTTTTAATTGCGGCAGCGGTTTTGGATCTCTCGTAAGCTGCAATTTTATTTGGTCAAGATGATTGGTATAAATATGTACATCTCCGAAAGAATGAATAAATTCTCCAACTTCCAAATCGCATACTTGCGCAATCATATATGTTAACAAGCTATAAGAAGCTATATTAAAAGGCACACCTAAAAACACATCTGCAGAACGCTGATATAGCTGACAAGAAAGTTTGCCGTCTGCAACATAAAATTGAAACAAGCAATGGCATGGCGGCAATGCCATTTTTGGAAGATCTCCAACATTCCATGCACTTACAATTAAACGTCTTGAATCAGGGTTTGTTTTTAGCGTAGAAATCAAGTCAGATATTTGATCAATTACATCGCCGTCTCTAGAAGTCCATGAACGCCATTGATGTCCATAAACAGGGCCCAAATTACCGTTTTCATCCGCCCATTCATTCCAAATGCGCACATTATGATCTTGTAAGTATTTAATATTAGTATCTCCATTTAAAAACCATAATAATTCATAAATAATCGAACGTAAATGAAGCTTTTTTGTTGTAATAAGAGGAAAACCCTCAGCTAAATTAAAACGCATTTGATAGCCAAATGAACTGATTGTACCTGTTCCAGTACGATCCTCTTTTTTTACTCCTTTTTCCAAAATATGCTCACATAATTGCAAATATTGTTTCACAGTAATAACATCCTTTTTTGGTCAATATTTATTATAATATCATTTTAATGACTTAATAAACTCATACGTAAGTGGGGCAACGGTTTTTAAACGTTCTTTTTCCAAACCGCCTGTATAAAACATCGCAAATGTTTCAGCAAAATATTCCTCTGCATATAAGTGGAAATAAGGCCTATTTGGAAATAACACCCACTTTTCTTTATTCCATATATTTAAATAAGCTCTTTTTTTACTATAATGATTGAGTACTTTAGAGTCAATAGAGTGTGCTAGTTCATGATACTCTAAATTTACCGAACCATGTCCATTTCCCTTTTCGCTTGCACCGATTTTAACAAGAACAATCTGTCCTCCCCCAATGCCGGGCACGTTATCCCAAGTCTTTTTTGACTGGTAACCTCGTGGAATTACTCCAGCAAGGTTTTTTGCAGTTGGATTATCCGTTAGTTTTCCAGTATATAATTTCACTTTAATGCCTTTATCTATTATTTTTTTTATCAATGTAGCAGGCAGCTTGTTTAGTCTGTTTATAATCGCTGCTGCTTCTTGTTCATCAAAAGTTGATGCTGGCAAAAGAATCATGTTTTCCAAATTTTTTTGCGCGTCCGATGATAACTCTTTTTTTAATGGTGATAAAAACGGATAATTTTTTAATAATATCCCATCTAGCTGCAATTGGGAATTTCCCATTAGGATAGACACAAAGCTAATCATTAAAAACGGTAAAAAAATTTTTCGTTTCTTCATCCTGTCTCCCTCTTTCTCTATTTTTTCATCGTGTTGTCTGTTGTTTACGCTTCAAACAGAGAAGAGAAGCAAATATATGAATCTATTTATTTGATATTCTATCTATTATAACATAGATAGAATAGGAGAAAGAATAGCATGTAATGGTAGCTTCCAACAAAAAAGGCAATCCACCAAAGTGAAACAAAGCAATTTAGATAAAAATCGGTTGAAAACCCGCTTCTTATTTATTGTTTGTTTCACTAAGAGAATTACCTTTGTCTATTTATTTTTACTAGTTTTTAAACTTCTAATCCGTAATTACGGCATAATGCAGCAAGTCCTCCAGAAAAACCGCTGCCTATTGCATTAAATTTCCAGTCGCCATTATGTTTATATAATTCACAAATAACCACTGCTGTTTCGACAGAAAAATCTTCTCCTAAATCATATCGTAAAATTTCATTGTTTGTTTCTTCATTTACAACCCGAACGAATGCATTGCTAACTTGTCCAAAATTTTGGCTGCGCAGCGAAGCATCATGAATCGTAACTGCAATGCCAACTTTGTGAACATGTGCAGGAATTTTCGAAAAGTCGATGATAATTTGTTCGTCATCGCCATCTCCTACACCGGTGCGATTATCGCCAGTATGCTCCACTCCACCGCTCGGATGCTGCAAATTATTATAGAATACAAAATCGACATCATTTACTACTTTTCCATTCTCATTGGCTAAAAAAGCAGATGCATCCAAATCAAAATCAGCTCCACCATCATATCGGTTTGTATCCCAGCCTAATCCGATAATAGCTCTTTTTAAGCCAGGATTTGTTTTCGTCAAATCAATACGTTGTCCTTTTGATAAGTTGATACTCATACTCTTCCTCCTAATAGTTTGATAATGTCTCTATTACTTATTTATGAATACGACTTTACTACTTCTCCTAAACTTCCTGCACTTGTTCCCGTCCCAACTGCTGCAAATTTCCATTCTTGTCCGTAACGGTATAATTCGCCAACAATTAAACTCGTTGTTCCACTATAATCATCTGTTAAATTGTAATGAATTAAGCTGGATTGTGAATTTGGATTCACAATTCGAATAAAGGCATTTTGAATCATGCCGAAATGCTGCCTTCTTTTTACCGCATCGTAAATATTAACAACAAATACAAGCTTATGAATATTAGATGGAACACGGCTTAAATCTACATGTACTTGCTCATCGTCTCCATCTCCAGCACCTGTTAAATTATCACCAGAATGTTGAACACTGCCATCTTTACTTTTTAAATTTCCGAAATAAATAACATCACTATTATGTAGTACTTTATCATTTTCACCTAACATAATGACAGAGGCGTCACAATCTACATTGGCAGTTGAACCGCCACCAAATAAGGAACCTAATAGTCCTCCCCCTTTTTGTTGAACGGGATCCCATCCAAGACCTACCATTATTTTTGATAAACCAGGATTTCCTTTTGTTAAATCTACTCGTTGTCCTTTTTGCAAGTTAATCGCCATTATTTACCACTCCTATATTTTATTATCAGAATTTATATGTCTTAAGTTAGATAATTGTCTAGCTCCGACGCCTATCGCCTATCGTACTTCAGGTCTCCTCCCTACGATAAGTCAACCACCTGCGCTTTTCTTATTTATCCTTTTAATTTCATTTGCTTAAAATTATTTTGCAGTTGTTCTAGTTTTTTTGTCCCCTCTGCTCGAAGACGCTTATTTTCTTCTTCAATGGACTTCGTTTCCTGCATCCCCTTCATAATAATATTCCATGATTCTTCAATCGTTTCAATTTTAATGCTTGGAGCTCCTGCAAGTCTTGCAATATCTACACTTTGTTGGGAAATATTTTGGGCATTACGCACAAGCATTTCATTCGTGCGGCGATCTAATTCGCTCATACTGTCAGCCACTAGCTTTTGCCTTTTTGCAGCGACTGCTTGGATTAGTCCATTTTTAAAAATAGGAATCGTTGTCACAAATGCAGAATTGATTTTTCCAATCAATTTTGTATTCCCTCGCTGTAAAAGACGTATTTGCGGGGCTGTTTGCAGCGATACCATTTTTGCCATTTCCAGATCATATACGCGCTGGTCTAAAAGTTCAATCGCATTTCGTAAAGAGTCTAATTGCATTCCAGCAAGCTGATCGCCTGATGCTGCTTTTTGCTCAAGCTGGGGCAGCACATTTTGTTTCAGTTCGTCTGACTTTACTTGGCCTGCAACAGCATATTTTTCCAATGTTAAATAATATTGATAATTCTGCTCATACATTTCATCCAACATCGTAGTTGAGTCTACCATTTCTTTTTGATATTTGGAGATTTCCACATATACTTTATCAATCTCTTGGCCCATCGATTGATATTTTCCAAATAACTTTTCCATTATTTTTTCGCTTTTTTTAAATAATTTACCGAAAAAACCACCAGAAGACTGCTCAAAATCTTTTTTATCAAATTTATCCATGATGCGGCCAAGCTGTTTTAATAATTCTCCAGAGTCTTCCACTTTTGTGGTTTTCATATTATTTAAAATTTGATCTGAAAATCTGGATATTTGGACAGCAGGCTCTTTGCCAAACTCTAATATTTGAATTTGATCTCGTTCATCAATCGAGCTGGCTAATTGCAGCACTTCTGGTTCCTTTTTTAAGGCTAATTTAATTTCTGATACTCTATCTTCTGTTAATACATCTGTTTCTTGACTGCCTGCGAATGGCGAATTAGATGGTTGCATACTATTCATCGTAAATCTCCCCTTCTTTTATTTAAAATACCGTTATAAAATATTTTTTTAATGAAGGATTTTTCCTTAAACTCCATTTCAAAAACAACATCCTCTAATAAATGTTTATCAAAAAGGTCTTCTTTTACATAATTCTCTATATCCATATGGCCAGCTGGATTATAAAGTATGATATCAATGCCGAATGTATTAAGCAGCAGCAATACAGCTGCATCCTCCCTTGAAAAAACACCATTTTGTTCCGTCTTAAATAGGATCATACTCGGAACTTCTTGAGAATAGTCAAATTTCTGTAATAATTTTAAAATATCCGGCGGCAGTAATAGTCCTTGAGAAAATAAAAAGATAGCCGCTTCTTCTTCTGTTTCATTCAGAAGTGGTTGTAAAAATGGTTTATCACAAACAGTTCGGATCGCATGTGCAATTCCTTTTTGCAAACCGATTGGCAATCGTCCATAATTCCAATAATGGGCATTGATCATTAAGTCGCAATCCAATTTTCCATCTTTCCCTAAAGCATTTCGATAATGAAATCGAAAATCACTGACTACCGCACGAGTAAAAGGAAAATCTTTGATTAATAATGCATGTGGAGCAGACGAGATGGTGTGCAATCGATCCCAATATTCTTTACGGTTTTTGCTTACACCAAATACTTTAGCAAAAATAGTCGGAATTTTCACTTCCCCATTGCTTACCTCAAAGTTTGGACGAATCATCGCCATTTCTTTTTCTAATAAAAACAACTCATCATACGTTGTTTTTAAAGTTACCGACATCGGCAAATAGTTTCTCAGCTGCCATGGTTTATACAACCCAGAGCCTTCATGATTTAAAATGCTTTCTATTTCTCTTGAAGCTCTATATGCTACGGTTGCTGTTCGTCGTCTTTTTTCTGTCGGAAAGCTTTCTGCTTCTTTTGTTTGTGGATATTTATGTGTAAATGCTGTTTTCTCATGTAAGGATAACTGTTCCAACACATCTGTGCCATTCGGATGAACAAACACTAAATCACATCCTATTTCCTGCAAATACATTAAAAAGTAGGCTTGGCTTTTTTTCGCATGTCCGTACCACATAAATTTCGGCATTTGCCCGTTTATCATACTATTATTTAATGCAGGATCTAAATGATTGATGGACCATTTTATCATATCGACAAGTACTCTTCTTAGTTCACTATTTTGCATTCCGTTTGCTTCTACTTTAGCAAAATGCTGAAATACCGCATTCATTGCTTCTCGAATTTTGCGGTGAACAGATGGAATGCTTGACTTTAACAAGAGGTTTTCCCCATCTAAAAATGCAATAAACCGATTAATGGATAAGTTTTGATCTTGAAAAATATTCATCACTTTTTGAATAGCCTGAAAATATTTATTATCCATCACTCTGTTTAACGTTTCATCCGTTAATAAAATGAGACTATTCTCTTCTTGATAAATCCACTCAAATATTTGATTATAATATTCATCTTCATCAACAGGTATACCAAGCAGCTTTACCATTACTTGCCCAAATGTCAGGTTTCCATTGTCTTCTTTATAAGCAGGCCGATCTTTTATTGGTCTATTTAAAAGTTCATACCAGTTATCCAGTGACAAAGGAAGTATTTGATTATTAATTGTATGTACCTTTTCGTTCATTTTCTCCACTTCCCTTTATAAGCAAATAGGAGATTCTTTTTTACCATATATCTAAAAAAGAAATCTAATAAAGGTTGTTCAAAAAAATTTAGATTCTCGACCCTAGGCTCGATCCACTTTGATTATTCTTATTCTTGAACATTCACTTATTGCAGATGCAGATAATGTCTTATTATTTCACAAAATTACTACTTTTATCTTATCATAGCAAAAACATAATGCTAAATATTTTCCTATCTTTCATACGAATATGGTGATAAAAAAGTTTCATTTTTTATCAACCGCTTATGTTTCACATTGATCTGCCCTATTGCATATCATACAGTACTCTTGGCAAGTAGGTGTTGTTCTATGAGACTGTTATTTCGTAAATTTTCTTATCATGAGCTAGAATCAGAAATAAAGCTCGTTCAAACGATCTTAAGTTCGACTGTTTATCTTTTTATCGACCTGTTTATTATGAATTTAATTCTATGTTTTTTTGCTGGTGTTTTTTTTCATTCTTTTTTTATAGCATTTCTTCTGTTTATTACTGTCTATGCTTTTTTTGTATCCTTTTATTATCTATTAAACATTTGGTTTAAAAAACCTTCTGATTAACTAGCTGGTGAACCTTCTCGATAATTTCTTCACCAGCAAGCACTCCCTTACTCTTCGTTAAATAATAATGGTTGGCAAATTCTCTTTCGTAAGCAAGTTCTCCATGTGAAGGAATAAAAGGTCTCGTGCAACCTTCAAGCAAAGGAAAGTCTAATACAGAATCTCCTGCCCCTGCTACTGTTTTTATTCCTTCTCTGTTTTGAATAAATTTCATTGCTTCTCCTTTGCAAACAGGCAACGGCATAAAATAGAGCTTCCTTCCTTGCAATGAAACTTTCCAGCCGAAAGATTTGGCGAGATCTACAATAATTTCTTTCATTTCTCTACTGATCTCACTCTTTAATATATAATAAATAAAGAGATTATCTGCTATTTTTAACGTGCCGTTAATCGAGAACCTTTCTAGCTTCTGCAATAGCATTTCCTTTTTTAAGCATTCCATTTCCAATCTTTTTGCTACATGTTTTTTCCATTCTTCGATTTTTTTTCCTTTATAATAAATGACTGCTCCGTTACTGGAAACACTATACGATACTTTTATTTCCTTTTTAAAAATAAATACTCTTTCATATTGTTCAAAAGTTCGCGTGGTTACCGGTACAAAAAACAGTTGATTTGCTACCTCTTTTAAAAGTTGAAACGATCGTTCTGTCATAAAAGCGACGTTTTCCCCATTTTTTGTTTCCACTGCCACCAGCGTATGATTGATAAGGATATTCATTGATTCCAGCGCTCTTGTTGAATAAATGATCGTTCTGTCTAAATCAGATGCAAACATCATCCAGATTTCCCCACCTTTTTTATTAATCCACAGCAGGTATAGCTCATATGCTGATAAGGAATGATTTCAACGCCTTTTTCTTTTGCCAGCATCACAATATGCCTAACGTATGGACTATTAGGATCTTTTATTAATATTTTCCAAGGTACTCTTCTCAACAGCACCCTTGTTGTTTCCCCTACTCCTGGTTTCACGTAATGGATAGAATCAATTTGAAATTCTTCTTTTATCGTGAACACTTCCTCCATGCCTTTAAAAGTAATTTCTTGACCTTCGCTATTTTTAATCGTAGCTTCTGTAATTTCCTCTTGATTTAAGCCGTTAAATTCTGCTGTAATTTCTTCTAAATAATCGTTAGAAACATCAAACGGCAGCAGTTCTTGATAAAATTTTGCTCCATGAAAATCTTCTTTGCCAATATAAGCATCATTTAAGACGGTTCTGCTAATAAGTCCCGATACTGTTGAATTCAAACAAGCACTTGGGATTAGAAAATCCTCTCTAGTTCCAAATAAACTTGTACAATAGCCTGGGTCTGCAAGCACTGCCAATGTGTCATCCAACATAACTCCATATTTTTTATTAAAATGTTGGCAGGCCTTTGTTAGTTCATTCGAAATCGCCCCTTTGCCTGTCCATCCATCAATAAACTGAATACGGCAGTCTTTATGTTTTTGTAAAATATAAAGTAGTGCATTTTCGTCTATTCCTTTACCTCTAATAATAGAGATACTGTAGTGCGGCAAATTGACACCATATTGCATTTTTATGTATCTTTTTATTAATATTCCAATCGGAGTACCCGCTCTTGCTAATGATACAAGCACAGTTTGATTCCCTGTTTTTTGATAAATTTGTTCGGCAACAATTGCTGTACATTGTGCTACCTTTTGTTTATATTCATTTAATGCATTAGAAAACAACTGCAAATAATGTTCTGGGGGATTATATTCGATTGGCAAGGTTTCGCTGTAATGCTGGCCATTTTGAATCCGTTTCTCTCTGTCTACCGTTGAACCTTCCAATTGTAAATTGCTTAAATCTTTTAATAGGAATTGAACATCTTCTTTTTTATAAGAACCAAACTTTACGCTATTTTTCACTTCCACTTTTTCACCCTCCAAAGCAATAAACAATATTTATTTTTTTAATAGAAGTTTCTTTAAAAATGTTTATTAACTGCTGGATTTTATCTGAATCTACTTTTCTTTCAAAAAGGATAAAAACTTCTTCATATGGATGAGCTTCTAAATTATATAAATGATTGACGATGTGCTGATCTTCTGGATTCGGAAACGTAAAAGCAGTTTTTACGCCATAATGCGCTTCATCATTTGCATAGATGGGACTTCTAGTAGTCGACTGATAATAAATATTTTCGCCCATATAACTTGCTATTTTCATCGGAATATACATAAATTCACCTGTCCCGACAATTAGCGTTTTTTCTGCCTTTTTTTTGGAAGATAGATAGTATCCTGCCTTTTTTATCCACTGGTCATCTGTTTGGTTTGTTTCTATCCCAAACCGTCCTGTATCTAGTAAATAATGACAAGTATTTCGTTCACCCGAACAGGTGCACGATGTAAAAGGAATGATTCTATCAGCAGTAAATTCAGTAAGATCAACATATTCTATTTGAATCGCATGATCTTGCCACTCACTATGTGTTTTAGCAGAGGAATGAGTTAGGGAATAGCCATTGCCTTCATGAAGCTTAAAAGTACCTTTTAGCAAGCTGACAAAATGGACGTTAATGCCCAACTCTTCTTCAAGTTCTGCCATTGCTTTTTCCTGTTCAGCTGATCTCCAGTCAAGGATGGAAACGACCGTATATTTTTTGCGCGGATACTTTTTTTGAATCGCTCGGATAATATTTATTGCCGTATTGCCGGTTGTTAATTCATCATCCACTAAAATAACTTCTCTGTTATTATGTAACAATGACTCATCAACATAACAACGATGGGACGTGGCATGGGAATGCTCTTCCTCGAAAGAAATAACCGATGAAACTTCATTCACATTTTCCCTTGTTGTATGAAAAAAAGCGGCATCTTTAAATGCTTGATAAAAACTATGTCCAAGAGCAGTAGCTGTTTCTGCAAACCCAATAATGACAGGTGAAGATATCTCTTTATTTACAAAGGAAGTATCTTTAAAGTCGGATAAAAAATGGGGATAATAATTTAATAGCTCTGCACGTTTCAAAGACTTTTTTTCCGTCATAACTTCTACATATCGAGCCGCAAGCAAAAAACCTGTTAGCAATCCTGTTTTCGGATCTATTGGAATATGCTTTCCTAATAGTTTGCTGACAAATAAAAAAGACCGTTTCTTATTTATTCTCGCTGCCATACTAAAAAAATCTTCAATCGGCAGCTGAAATGGATTTTCCTCTATTTCTATTTCCATTTTCAATTCATCGATTATTGGCAGCAAAATTTTCTTGTTTAAGTAAGTCAATGTATGTAAATTCTTCATGAAACACCCCGTACACTTTTGATTTTAATAGTATTTTCTGCGCCCAATAATAATGGGGTTTAATTTCATTCATTTTATTGGAAAAACTGCTTTTCATGACACCAATTTCTCCATTATTACTGTCTACAATATTACAAGCATCATAATACTCTTCATAAGATACAACATTTAATGCTTGTACTGGTTTAATATGGGTAGGATGAATGATCGTTTTTCCAGTTAATCCATTAGTAATATCCATTAACACTTCACGAATTAAGCCATCCATATGCTTATCAATTAATTGTGTCCGCATTTTCATCCCTGCTTTACCGTATCGTTTGCGAAAAGGAGTTTCCCTTAACTGTGGAATCAGCATTCGTTCTTTTGCAGAAAAATATTCCCAAACAGGGCCAGAAACAACATAAGGGGTGTCCGCTCTAAGAAAAACGTTGACAATGTCACTAATACAATCCCGGATGATCGCGACGTCGTAAACGGTCGTATCAGTATTTCGGCGAATTCCGTATAATCCGCAAAAGTCTGTAGCTCCGATTCTAACATTTAAAATCAATTCTTTATATTGATCCAACACTTCTTTGATGGATAAAAGCTCTGCCAGCCTCGTTTCTTTTTCGATAATTTTTTTTGTTTCAAGAATAGGCATCGCATATAATACATTGCCACTATGATTGTGAAGCTTTAATTCTTTTAAAATAATCCTGCCAATGGCTGCATCAAATTTTGGGATAACAATACCTGTTAATAAGTCGAGACAACTTATTAATGATGTCTTCATTCTTAAAAACTGTTCAACCGAGCGAATTCGTATAAATAGTAAAGGAAGTTCATTTTTTATCACTTTGCCAGCATCTATCCCTTCCTTTATTTTTATTAGCTCTTCCACTAGTTTTTTTTCCGCTGATTCCACTTCGTGATCCCCAATAGAATCTTCTAAACAAATAACCATGGAAGTCAAAGAAGGATGTTTTTTGTTTAAAAGATCTTGATAAATAGTTGGTCTTGTAGCAGGCATATATAAAGTAGATGCCAATGCATAGGCTAGCAGTTCTTTATCCGAAGCAGTGGATAATTCTTCTGGTGCTTTATAAAATAGACGTTCTATTTGTTTTTCCGTTAAATCGGAGAATAATTTCATCCTGTTGGCCCCAATCTTTTATGTTTTTCATCACTTTTCATTTTCGTACAGGGAAACAGTTAAAAAAGAGGATTTATACTGGAGAGTTTTTCTTGTGGTATCAGCTTAATCTTTTTCGTTGCAAATTAGAGAAAGAAAGGGAACGGACCGATGTCTGAACCCTTTCTATAAAAATCATTATACTTCCTTTTGCTGCTCTTTCTTTTTATTCATAGCATGAACAACAAATGTTGCCGCAAATGCAATCAATAAAATGCCAAAGAAGACTATGTGGCTAATATGGATATGGAATACACCTAAAAACATTTTAACGGAAATGATAAGAATTAAAATATAGGCAGTTCCTTCTAATTCAGGTATACGGTCGATTAATTTTAAAAACACGCCTGCAACTCCACGCATCATTAATACCCCTAACATACCGCCTATTAGCAATACCCATACCTCATTACTTACCCCAAATGCTGCCAGCACACTATCTACAGAGAAGGCAATATCCATTAATTCTACCGAAATAACAGTACCCCAAAATGTTCCAAACAGACGAAGCAATAGTCCACCTTTATTGATGCCATGTTCTTCTTCCGCATCTTCTTCTGGACTGTTTTCTTTCCGTTTATCAATAAAGTACTTGATGGCAAGATACGCTAAATAAGCAGCCCCTAGTACTTTTACCCACCATAGCTTTATTAAAATTACACCGATTCCGATCGCAATAAAACGGAATATATAAGCTCCTAATAAGCCGTAAAATAATGCTTTTTTTCTTTTTTCCGGCGGTAAGTGTTTGACCATTACTGCAAGAACAAGCGCATTATCTGCAGATAATAAACCTTCTAAAATAACTAACGTGCCAATCAATCCCCAGCTTACTGGATCTGATAAAACTCTCCCCCACATTCCCCAGTCAAAAAACTGGGAATACGTATGGATAAAACTTTCAAAAATCCCCATTCTAATCTGTTCCTCCTGTTTGCTTGCAATTTACTGTTTATTAACCAACTTGTAAACCAAAATCTGTTGCAAGAGCAGCTAAACCGCCTTGATAGCCACTGCCGATTGCACTAAATTTCCATTCATTATTATGACGATATAATTCCCCAACCACAAGTGCTGTTTCAATGGAGAAATCTTCTCCTAAATCATAGCGAATTAGTTCTTCGTTATTTTGCTCGTTTAAGATACGAACATATGAATTGGAAACTTGCCCAAAGTTTTGGTTTCTAGCCTCTCCATCATGGATTGTAATAGTAAAAGTAATGCGTTTAATTTCATTAGGCACTGCTTGAAGGTCAACAATAATTTGCTCATCATCCCCATCACCAGCACCAGTGCGGTTATCACCTGAATGAACAACAGCACCATTCGCACCTGTCGCATTATTATAAAAAACAAAATCTTGTTCAGATGTTACTTTTCCATTGTCTCCTAATAAAAACACGGAAGAATCTAGATCGAAATCTTTACCTCCATCGTACTTATTTACATCCCAGCCAACTCCGACAACAACTTTTGTTAGTCCTGGATTACCTTTTGTTAAATCTACTTTTTGACCTTTTGATAAACTGATTGCCATGATTCATACCTCCAAAAATCTTTAGAATATCTTATCTACGTTCATTTTCAATAAAAGTTTCAGTATTTTTAAAAATAATGATATACTAACTCATCCATTTAGGTGGAGTATTTTTATCCCAATATATTTCCCCTAAATAATAATGGGAGTGAAAATCGTCATGATACGTATGATAATGAAAATTAAACCAATATCCCTCTTGTGGGGGGCGATCCCGTCTTACATGGAAACGAATGATGTCTTTCCCTTCTTTCCTAATATGAAATATTTTCTCTGAATTTCCAGCACTAGGAAATTCCGTAACGGCTAATGCACTTAAATCTTCTTCTGGATAAATACTCGTTACTTCTTTAATCGCTTTTTCCATATTAGGAAGAATGGCAACACGAAATTCATCTTCTATAGCCGGCTTAATTTTACTGCCGAATTTTGTATAGCTTTGTGTCTCCGCCTCTTGCATCATTTTCAATAAAAACCGATCTCTTTCACTTATCCTGTCTACATCAACGTTTTGTACATTTAAATCTTCTGTTGATACAGGAGCTTCTCTTTCATCTGTCGGCTTCTTGTCATTATTATTAGCGTTATAAATCGAAGAAGGCGTTGGAGAAACAAGTCCAAAAGTTAAAATCGAAACAAAGACAACAAGACTTTTTCGAATCCAGTTAGGCATAAAACACCTCGCTTTCAAACCATCTTGCTTCAGTTAACAATATCATGTAATGTTTTACATGCCTTGCAATATTTCTTTTATCATATAATTTGACCCTATCATTATATAATAAATTTTTATCACCTATCTACCATTTTGCTTTTAATGATAGAATTATGTATATGTATAACGGAAGCCTTTTTATGTAAAATTATTGCAATCTTTTTAAGAAGAGGCTGTTTCCGTATAGATTGTTGCTTATAAAATCGCAGCCTGCATACACTTCGCTTTCCGTGGGCGAGCGTCGAGCCTCCTCGTCGCATACGCTCCTGTGGGGTCTCGTCTTTCTCGCATTCCCACAGGAGTCTACGTGTATTCCGTCTGCTGAGTACTTCTTCTCCCATTTTTAACAAACTTTGAGGAAACAGCCTAAGAAGATGAATGATTAACTATGCTACCATTCATTAGTGAACATTAGCATTTTTCAAAATAATTCCATAATGAAATTTGGCTGATTTTCTTTTCAGTACAGAAAAACCAAATTGTTCAAATCGCTTACTTCGAAAATGATCCTTTAATACGACTCTATCTTTAGCAACTCTTATAGCCTCTTCCACTGTCTCTTTTGTCAAATCATCGTAAACCGCAAGCTTGCGCAGTGGATTAATCCCATCAGAAGATAAAATTTCCGTTTCAAACATCGGATCAAAATAAACGCAATCAACACTACCTTCTTTTCTTGACTTTAAGTCTGATAATGCTAAACGGTTATTCACCGTTATTCTTTGCATGGCATCGTTTATATTCTCTGAATCTGTTTTCCATGCATGCAGACCTTTCTTCACTAAAAATGAAAGGACCTTGCTTGCTTCGTTCCCTTCTGTTCTTCCTTCTTTTCCCGTAACATAACTTGCAACAATGCTGTCAGATCCTAAGCCAACGGTACAATCTAAAAAGGAGCTTCCTTTTCTAATATTAGTTGCTTCTGCAAAGGGATCATGTTCCTTTTTTTGTATTCTTTTGATACGAAATACAGCCGAATTAGGATGGAAGAAAAATGGTTGCTGCGAATCTTTTATAAATAATTCATAACGATTTTTTCCAATTACTAATACATCATCGTTGTATTCTTTTTTTAACTTATCTACAGATTTTTTCGTTCGCTCTATATATAGAAATTGCAGTTCTTCTGCAATTTCTTTTGCTAGTGATATCATATTGGCATCTGTTCTTCCTGCCGTTGTTACAATCATCTTATTACTCCTGGTTAGCTGCTCTTTTTTTATGGCTGTTTTCGTATAGATTGTTGCTTTTAAACGCGCAGCCCGAATACACTTCGCTTTCCGTGGGCGAGCGTCGAGCCACCTCGTCGCATACGCTCCTGTGGGGTCTCGTCTTTCTCGCATTCCCACAGGAGTCTACGCGTATTCGGTCTGCTGAGTACTTCTTCTCCCATTTTTTTACGTAAAAAACAACAAACTTTGAGAAAACAGCCTTTTTATACACGAAAAGAACACCTTTTACGAGAGATGTTCTTTCAGGCTGTCGACAAACGCTTGCTTTCTTCGTTGTTCGCCTTACTCGGATGCTCATTACCAGGTAAAAGAGGATGAACGACTAAGTACGTCACGTCCTGTGACAACGTCGTTCTGACCAACATCCTGTTGCCCGCCGCTCCTCCCAAGGCTTCACGCCTCGAAAGACAAACGTTTTCAATCAGCCTGAAGTTTCTGCAAAAATTGGTTTGTCTACACTCTGAAAGAACATCTATACGGAAGATGTTCTTTTCGACCATTAAAATGCATGATTATTTAATAACTTTTGTATCGTTTAGCAATATAACTCAAACGCGGATACTAAGTTTTCCATAATGGCTTCCATTGAATTTCCTTCAATATCGTAGCGATGAATAAAATGAACGACTTTATTGTCTTTTATTACTGCCATTGAAGGGGACGATGGCTCGATGTCACCAAAAAATTCACGCATTTTTGCCGTTGCTTCCTTATCCTGACCAGCAAATACCGTAACAAGATGATCAGGTTTTTTCTCGGAAACTAAAACCGCTTGTGTTGCAGCAGGTCTAGCAAGTCCTGCTGCACATCCACAAACAGAATTTACGACAACTAGTGTAGTACCGTTGCTTGTTTCGATAAAGCTTTCTACTTCCTCTTCCGTTGTTAACTCTTTAAAACCTGCTTGCACTAATTCTGCTCTCATTGGTTTCACCATTTGTTTCATATATTCTTCATATGCCATTGACATTATTTTTTCCTCCTTTAAATACTACTTTTGCATTCATCATACTATATAATAAAAACCTTTTGCAATTTTACGGGCTTATCTCGCTTTATCATTAGATACTTATTTTCTTGCTTCTGTCATCTGTTTCCAAACAGAACCTTTTGCTTCCTCTCCTAGTTCGATTCTCTCGATCGCTAGTTTAATTTGTAAACTGACTTCAAACTCTGGATCATTTTCATGGTCTTTTAATGCTGCTAATGCCCGTTCATCTCCTACTTCATAAAGATACATTGCTGCCCGCCATCTCACTAGCTTGCTTGAGTCGCTTAAAGCTTGCATCATTTCAGGCATTGCTTCAGGAAAACCTAAATCGGATAAACAATCTCCTGCTGTTCTTCTTACGGTAATCGTTTTATCCTTTAAAGCTTTATAAAGAGACGGCAATACGTTTTTATCTTCAATCATGCCTAAATAAACAGTTGCTAACCTGCGAATAGACGGCTTTTCATCGTCTAAAGCCTTTGTTAAAACAGGAATATCATCAACTGTAGGGTCTTCACTTTGTTCTAGCTTTTGATAGCGGATTTTCCAATCTGGATGATCTAGATCCTCTAATGTAAGTTTCGTCTTTTGACGAATTATTTTTGTTTCATCCGATGTTTCTGGATTTTTTGCCAGTTTTACTAAACTTTCTATTCTGTTGTCGGGATATGCTGCCAGCAGCTCTTCTACCATCACATTTCCGATTTCGTCAAACTCACCGTATCGAACACCAAATTCTTTCCACCTTCTGCTTGTTACGACATTATCATTAGGCATTCTTACCTCTGTTACAGCTTTCATGAATTGGTCCGGCAGCCCGTATCGTTTTTCTTCCTCGCCGTCTGACAGTTTAATCTGCATCGGAATTCCTTTATACATTTGGACAAATACTTTTATTTCACCAAAATGATCATTTGCTTTATTGTCAGCTAATAATTCTTCTGCCTCTTCTCCAAAAGCATGTCGAACTTGTGCAAGCAGATCCTTCCAATCAAATCGAGCATTTCTTTCAACTGCTAAAAAATCAGCAACATGATATACCCCTTTGATTCCTTCAATCGATAAAATCGTGCGAATTATTTCAGGTGCATCTTCTTTGTTTTCTTGTTTATAATTATTGCTTTTTCCCATCGGCAGTTCTTCATCCAAATTTATTTTCATCGTATTTGGACTAGGTGTTGGTTCAATAGAAATAATTCTCACTATAATCCCCCTCATATACTATATTTTTCATCTTATCATAGTATAAACATATTATAATCCTTGCTTTTCCGCAATTTCTGATAGATAACTCCATCTCTCAATTAAATATTCTAACTTTTCGTTTAGCTCTTCTGCCTCTTTTAGAAGATTATTTGCTTTTTCAAAATCACTGCCTGCTTGTTCCAATTCCCCATCAATTTCGGTAATTCTTGCTTCCACTTTTTCAATATCATCATCAATTGTGGCCCATTCACGTTGTTCATTATAACTAAGTTTTACTTTTTTTGATTTTGGAAGAGCAGGTGTTTCCATTTGTTTTTCTTTTTTTACTTTTTCCATTTCTGTTTGTTCATTTCTTTTTTCTGCTTCTAGAAACTCGGAATAATTACCATAATACGAATCAATCACGCCATTGCCTTTTACGATTAACAATTGCTCTGCCACTTTATCTAAGAAATAGCGGTCATGAGAAACCGTAATCACAACACCTTCGAAATCATCTAAATAATCTTCGAGCACCATTAATGTTTGCGTATCTAAATCGTTTGTTGGTTCGTCTAATAATAAAACATTTGGTTCACCCATCAAGATTTTCAGTAAGTACAGTCTTCTTCTTTCACCGCCAGAAAGTTTGCTGATAATCGTGCCATGGGTATGCATTGGAAAAAGAAATCGTTCCAGCATTTGTGCAGCAGATATTGTTTTGCCATCTGATGTTTGAATGACTTCCGCTGTTTCTTTTAAATATTCAATCATCCTTTTCGACAAATCCATCTCTTCATTTTCTTGTGTATAATAAGCAACTTTTACTGTTTGACCTATCCTATACTCACCGGAATCTAAAGGGATTTTTCCCGCTAAAATATTTAATAGCGTAGACTTTCCAGCACCATTTTTCCCAATAATTCCAATTCTGTCTCCAGGCTTCACTAATAAATGAAAATGATCGAGAATCTTTGTATCTGCATATTTTTTGTTTGCATCAACTAATTCAAACACTTGTTTTCCTAGGCGGCTTCCTTTTAATGAAATATCAAGCTTTTCTTTTGTTTGTACGGATGAAAGCTTTTCATCCAACTGGTCAAAACGTTGTATTCTTGCTTTCTGTTTTGTGGAGCGTGCTTTTGCCCCTCGTCTTATCCATTCTAGTTCTCTTCTGAATAAGTTTTTTTGTTTATCAAGTGTTGCCGCTTCATTTTCTTCTCTTATTGCTTTTGCTTGCAAAAATTCCGAATAATTCCCTTTATAGCTGTATAGGTTGCCTCCATCTAATTCAAACATGCGATTAGTGACAGCATCTAAAAAATACCGGTCATGTGTAACTAAAAGTAGTGCACCATGAAACCTGCCTAAATAATCTTCGAGCCATTTCACTGCTTCAAAGTCTAAATGGTTTGTTGGTTCGTCTAAAATCAGCAAGTCAGGATTTTGAATTAACACTTGAGCGAGCGCTATTCTCTTTTTTTGTCCGCCAGAAAGCTCTTCCACTTTTTTATCCACATTTTCGATGCCAAGCTTTGTTAAAATCGTTTTTGTATTTGTGTGAACGTCCCAGCCGTTTAACGCATCGATTTTTTTTTGCACGTCAAACAATTTTTCATGTAAAGAAGCATCCTCTGGATAGGTGTTTAACTGCAACAGCAATGCTTCATAATCTCTAATTAACGTTAAGACGGGTGCATCACTTTCATACACTTGGTCTAAAACCGTCATTTCTGGATTTACTTCTGGACTTTGAGCTGAATAGGCAATTCGATAATCTTTTGGCGCAATTATTTCGCCGTCATCTGGCAAATCAATGCCTGCTACAATTTTAAGCAATGAGGATTTCCCAGTACCGTTTATTCCTATTAACCCAACCCGTTCTTTTTCGCTGATTGCAAACGAGATATTTTGAAAAAGCTCTTTTTCTCCATATGTTTTTGTTAAATTTTCAATCGAAATACTCTTCATAATTCCCATTCCATTCTTTATAAAATTCTCGTAAAAATAATTCCATGAATTGATGTCTCTCATCGGCTATGTTTTTTGCTGTTGTTGTATGTAATAAAGATTTTAGCTTTAATAATTTTTCATAAAAGTGATGAACAGATGTTGATTTGCCGTTTCGGTATTCTGCTTCAGTAAGCTCTTGTCTAACGGAAACAGCAGGATCATACATTAGCTGGCCTTTTTTTCCTCCATAAGCAAATGTTCTTGCAATGCCAATGGCGCCAATTGCATCTAAACGGTCTGCATCTTGAACAATTTTTGCTTCAATAGTCGCTGGCGGAATGCCATGACCTCCATTATAAGAAACAGACTTTATTGCAGCAAGAATATGGTCTTTGTCTTCTTCTTTAATAGGAAGTGTATGTAAAAAAGCTAATAAGTTATTTTGTCCCTCTTCTTTTGTATTGTTTAACTTGATATCAGCAACATCATGAAGCAATGCTGCCATTTCAATAATAAACGGATTTCCGTTGTTCTCTTTTTTCCCAATATATAAAGATGCTTTTCTAACTCGGTCTATATGGTACCAATCGTGACCAGAAGCATCATTTCCCATTTTTTGTTTTACAAATTGTTCTGTTTCTGCAATTATCGTCATTTACATTAGAACTCCAATCTTTATATTAACGTCCATATTGTATCATGAAAGGGATAAAACAAACATAGAACGACAAATCTTGAGTTATATTAAAAAGACTAAACAGAATAAGGAATCTGTTTAGTCGATGATGATTCAATATTTTTTCTTTTCGCTTGTTACTCTGGTAAAAACTTTTTTATCTTTGGAAATATTTTTATTGCGGTTCGATAAAAAACATCTTCATGATATTCTGCTGGAATGTAGTTTTTTACAAATTCCTTGTATTCATGAAAAGGGGCAAGAGGCCAGTCTGTGCCAAATAATAATTTATGATAGGAATTAGAATACACTAGGGCATGTTTTAAATGATTAAAAAAGATACCTTCCTGTGCTTGATTGAGTTCTTTTTTTGTTCCGACAATTAAACCGGATAAATCTGCATACACATTGGCATTTTTATAAATGATTTCAGCAGCTGTTAATGTCCATGGGTCGCCAAAATGGGCCATCATAAAGTTGACATTTCGATGTTTCACTGCAACTTCATCAATCGTAAGAGGATGGGAGTATTTTAACAGTCCTCTTTCTGAATACGTATCACCAGTATGGAAAACCACAGGCAGTCTATACTTTTCTGCCAGTTGATAAACTGGTTCATATACCTCATCATATGCATAAAATGGATAATAGCCTAAATAAATTTTTATGCCTACTACATAATCTTTTTGAATTTCTTTTTCTAATTTTTCGACCGCATCTTTTCCCATATCATATGGATTAATGCCAGCACAATAAACAACCTGATCGGGTATGCTTGGATGTAAATCCAACCCCATTGGAGTTTTTGCCTCGTTATCCGGAAAACCGATATTTGCTGTTTCTGTTACACCCATTCCGATAGCTAAAACAATATTCGCTTCCTTCATTTCTGCAATTAAACCTTCATAACTGTAGTCTACTTTGGAAAGATTGGCTGCTGTATGCTGAAATGATTTGATGTTGGAAAAGTGAATATGTGCATCAATTATTTTCATAACTGCTCCTTTTCATTTCATTCTTTTCCTCTTTATCTTATCTCGTTCAAACATAAAGAAGCAACATCATTCCTTTGTTTTATTATTTAATTTTCGTATAAGTGTGTGTTCAAAAAGGTAAAAAATTAGAAACAAGCCAACGAAGAGATTCGCCGCTTATCATTTGGTGCCTTTTTGAATATCCTCTATAAGTCAAAAATAGAACTATCTCAACAAAACTAGACAAAGCTCGCTAAAGGAATTTTTTTGCTTTTACCGAAACTAATAATATAAAGAATTTAGTATTCTCAGAGTTTCGAAAAAGTAAGACCGCAAACTTTCAGGCTGAATGAAAACGTTTGTCTATCGAGGAACGACCCTTTTTGAGGAGCGGCGAGCAACAGGACGTTGGTCAGAACGACGTTGTCACAGGACGTGACGTACTTAGTCGTTCATCCTCTTTTACCTGGTAATGAGCACCGCAAAAAACGGGGAGTGACGAAGAGAGCGAACGTTTTTCAACAGCCTGAGAATTAGTATTCTGTCTCTCTTGTTTTTGGTGCTAATTTTTACAATTCAAATTAAGAAGGGTGCTGTTACCATGAATGAAATAATGAATACCGTTGAATCAAATGAGACAAAAGCCTTAAGTGTAAAAGAAGCAGCAGATTATATTAACGAAAGTCCTGGAGTTGTTAGAAACTGGTTAAGAGAATTAAAGTCTTTTATTCCAACGATTATCGGGAATCATGGCTACAGATATTTTGATGAAGAAGGTATAGATATGCTCATAAAAGTTCAAAAATTAAGAACAGAAGAAAACCTTTCCTTAAGTCAGATTGCAGAAAAGCTTTCTTCCTCTGAGCAGCCGTCTATACCACCTCAATCGGATACGACGGAAAAAATTCAACAAGATATACAAAACATCAAAGAAAAACTTGAACTGCAAGTCAATTTTAATCAAGTATTAGTACAGCAATTAAAAAAACAACAAGAGCATATTGATGAACAGCAGCAGTTTATTCAACATCAAAAAGAGCATATCTCCGCGCTATTGGATAACAGCAGCGAAAAAAGCATGAATTCTTCTATGACAAGTCAACCAGCTCACGACGAATCTAGTTCCAATAAACCAGCATTTTTGCGGTTATTTTCGTTTCGGTAAACTTCAAGTGCGCAGAGTGGCGTAAACAATTAAACCATTAATAAAAGAGGATCAGTAAATTGTCTGGCAATTAACCGATCCTCTTTTTTACTTTTCTGCTATATGATAAGAAAATTTGGCAAAAAAGTCGCTGCTATGTAATAGACAGCATCTCTTTATTTTTTATTATTTGCTGTAAAGTTGCTTCCATGTAGTCAACCATCATAACTAAATCATCTATTTGTTCTTCTGTAATGATGCGATTAAAAAGAATAGTAAGATGATTTTCCAGTTTATTATCCATTGAAAAAGGATTTAGTCTTATTTCTTGCTTAATTTTACGTTCATTGCCCCAAATTCTTTTCAGCATCTCTTCTAATGATAGAAAAACATTTTTTTCATTCCGATGACATACCACAAGATGGATCGCCATATAACAGCCAATCTCCTTCTCATTCATCACTTTCGGTAACAGTTCTGCCGCTAAATTAGCAAGGTTTGCTTGTAAGGAAAAAGTCATTCTAGCATTTTGTTGGTTACTTAACGAAAAAGTAATCGAAAACTCTCTAGAAAGTTTGCTGCTGTTAAGAAGATCATTACGATCCAATATCGTAATCCTTCCATCTAAATCTCTATCATAAAAAGCACCTTCCATCACAGTTTTCAAATTATCAAACGCTGTCGGATCAAACATAAAATATCCTTTCTAAGAAAAGTGGAAGCGCCTTGCTCAGCCCTGAAGAAAAATGTTCGTTTGCCTCAAAAAGTGCTTTTTACTTTTAGAGGCAAAGGATTATTTTTCACAAGGGCTAGGCGCTGGCCGATTAAAAGCGCCACGTCCTGTGGCAACATCGGCACTAGTACATCCTGTACGTCGAAACTAGACAATGAAAAGTGGAAGCGCCTTGCTCAGCCCTGAAACTGGACATCAATCTATTTTTCTTTCTTCATTAAAATAAACCGATCGCCTTACCTGCTTTATCCACATCCATATTTAATGCAGCGGGCTGTTTCGGTAAACCAGGCATTGTCATTACATCCCCTGTTAATGCGACAAGAAAACCTGCTCCTATTGATGGCTTTAATTCTCGAACCACAATTGAAAACTGTTCAGGTCTTCCTAACAGAGAAGGGTCATCCGATAAAGAATATTGTGTTTTTGCCATACAAATCGGCAAATTCCTCCATCCATATCGATCAAAATCTAAGATTTGCTTTTTCGCTTTTGAAGAAAATTCCACACTTTTCGCCCCATAGATACATGTAGCAATAGTAGTGATTTTTTCCTCAATAGATGCTTCCACCTCATATAAGTGGTGAAAGTCCTGTTTATTTTCATCCATTAATTGCAATACTTTTTCTGCAAGCTCTATTCCGCCTGCCCCTCCTTTTTCCCAAACTTCTGTTAAGGCTACCGGGATATTTTCTTGTTCACATAGTTGTTTTAATACATTAATTTCATTTTCCGTATCTGTATAAAATCGATTAATGGCAACAACAAATGGCAAACCGAATTGTTTAATGCTATCAATATGTTTTTGCAAATTTGCAAACCCTTTCTTTATAGCATCGATATTTTCAGCAGCCAACTCACTTTTAGAAACGCCTCCATGCATTTTTAATGCACGCAATGTAGCCACAATGACAACTATTTCTGGGTTTATCTCTTCATTTCTTGCTTTTATATTTAAAAACTTTTCTGCACCTAAATCTGCCCCAAATCCTGCTTCGGTTACAACATAGTCTGCTAATTTAGAAGCGGCTGTTGTTGCTATTACACTGTTGCATCCATGAGCAATGTTGGCAAATGGACCGCCGTGAATAATCGCTGGCGTATGCTCAAGCGTTTGCACAAGATTTGGTTTAATCGCATCTTTTAATAATAACGTTAAGGCACCCTCCACTTTTAAATTACCGACCGTAATGGGATTTTTATTTGTGTCATATGCAACAACCATTCGTGCAAGTCGCAGCTTTAAATCATCGATATCTGAAGCTAAACATAAAACAGCCATGATCTCTGATGCAACCGTAATATCGAAGCCATCTTCCCTTGGAATTCCTTGTAAAGGCCCTCCCAATCCGATAACTACTTTACGAAGTGCCCGGTCATTTAAATCAACTGCACGCTTCCATACAATTCTTCTTTGATCTATATTTAATGCATTTCCTTGATGGATATGATTATCAATTAGTGCTGCTAATGCATTATTTGCTGTTGTAATAGCATGCAAATCACCTGTAAAATGAAGGTTGATATCTTCCATTGGCAAAACTTGTGCATATCCTCCTCCGGCTGCTCCTCCTTTTATGCCCATTGTTGGCCCTAAAGAAGGTTCCCTCATTGCAATGATTACTTTTTTATTTAATTTTTGCAGGGCATCACCTAACCCTACTGTTACAGTGGATTTTCCTTCTCCGGCAGGTGTTGGATTAATAGCAGTTACTAGAATTATTTTTCCTGACTTATGCGTTTTTAATTGTGCTAATTTTTCAGATGTAATTTTTGCTTTATATTTACCATAAAGCTCTATATCTTCTTCTGTTAAATTTATTTTGTTTGCAATATGTACAATAGGCCTCATTTCTGCCTGTTGTGCGATTTCAATGTCTGATTTAATGGTTACTTTTTGCTGCATGTAAGGTCCTCCTGCTATTATGATGCTTCCATTGTACAAAATAACGATATAAAAAGAAATAATGTCAACAAAATGTTCCTTTTTTAGAAATATTTATTTCCCTTTTATAACACATGAAAAATATACTATCAGAGTGTAGACAAAATGATTTTTGCAGAAACTTCAGGCTGATCGAAAACGTTTGTATTTCGAGGCGTGAAGCCTTGGGAGGAGTGGAGTTACCGTGGTTGGGTAATGAGCATCCGAGCAAGGCGAACAACGAAGAAATCGAGCGTTTGTCGACAGCCTGAAATATACTATTTCCTATTTTTCCAAATTTCTAAAGATTAAACGTTGCGAGGATGGATAACTAATCTTATAATTAGCTATGTCACATTTTACTTTTTGTATTTTCTTAACCTTTTATAAGAAAATAGTAGACAAAATAAATTATACTTATTTCTTCTTTATTTACCATTTTTCATAAGAAACAACTACTGTATAAACAGTTATAACATTGCAAAAAAGGAGGCTTTTTTATGCCAATTAAGATCCCATATCTTCTGCCAGCACGCGAAATATTAGAAGAAGAAAATATTTTTATTATGGATGAAAACCGTGCGAATACACAAGATATTCGTCCTTTAAATATACTAATTCTTAATTTAATGCCAGAAAAACAAAAAACAGAAGTCCAAATTTTACGATTATTAGGAAATACCCCTTTACAACTAAATATCTCTTTTTTACGAACAGCTTCCTATGAATCAAAGAACACAAGTCCATATCATTTAGAACAGTTTTATACAAGCTTTGAACAAATAAAAAATAATAAATATGATGGAATGATTATTACAGGAGCGCCAATTGAATTATTAAAATTTGAAGATGTTCAGTATTGGAAAGAGCTAACAGATATTATGGAATGGTCAAAAAACAATGTAACATCGACTCTTCATTTATGTTGGGGAGCACAAGCAGCCTTGTATTATCATTTCGATATTCATAAATATGAATTGGATAAAAAATGCTATGGTGTCTTCTCTCATTATTTATTAGACCCATCAGACAAGTTATTAAGAGGATTTGATGACAATTATTTAGCACCACACTCCCGCCATACTGATGTACAAATGGAAGAAATAATGAACCATCCTGATTTAAAATTACTGTCTGCATCGGAAGAGGCTGGAGCATTCATCATAAGCGGAAATAATGGAAAACAAATTATGGTAACTGGTCATTTAGAATATGATTCTTGTACACTTGCAGATGAGTATACGCGTGATCAAGCAAAAGGACTCGATACTGATCTTCCAATTGATTATTTTCCAAATGATGATCCGAATGAAAAACCATTAAACAGCTGGCGTTCCCATGCATATTTACTATTTTCTAATTGGTTAAACTACTTTGTGTACCAACAAACGCCTTATGATTGGAAATGAAAGAACCTTTATGGAAAAGGTGACGGAGCTTCGCCAGCTTTATTGAAAAAATAAACAATCGTGTTTTGTAGTTTGTTTTTTATTCTACCTAAGTTTTGGAATGGCTCCGCTCGCGCCGCCTTTAAAACATTTTTAACCAGCACGCCTTCGTAGGTTGCTGGTTTTTCTTTTATTCTCTTTAACTTTTGTTTTCAGAATAATAAACTTCCTCAAATGGCTGCACGACAACAAACCCTTCTCCAGTAAACTTCATTTGAATAGATTCGCCGCTTCCTCTTCCAAAAAAAGTTTTTAAAGATATATCCGTCACAAATTCTGGCTGTAAATTGCCTGACCAGGCAACCGTTGCGTTTGGATCCGTAAAAACAGGACTGTCTGGAGTTACTTTTAATGTTAGCGGTTCATAATGGGAGGTGATAGCGATCATACCTTGACCTGATAAATGAATATTAAATAAACCACCTGACATCATACCGGCAATTCTTTTCATTAATTTAATGTCCCAGTTGATGCTTGGTTCAAAAGCTAATAAATCATTGCCGTTTACGTATAAAGATTCATTTTGCAATCGCAGGATCGATATTTTTTTCCCTTGATCGGCAACATATAATGTACCACGTCCATTTGCTTTCATTAAAGAAGCACCTTCACCTGTTAACGCTTTTTTAAACATTTTCCCAAGTCCATGTTCAAAAACACCTTCTCTTGTAAACTTTATATTGCCTCTGTAGGAAACCATGCTTCCTGCTTTTGCCCATATTTGGTCGGATAAGTTAATTTCAAGCATTCTTGGTGTTTCTAATTCAAATAATCCTTCGCCTTTATCTTTTTGTTCCGTTTGTGCAACAAAATCCTGTAATGAATATCTTCCCATTAAATATCTCTCCTTACTATTTTTGTATTTATTCCCGGCTGGTTATAGTCATTTTTTGTCCTTTATGTATGCAATTTTCTCCCAATAAATCATATGTTAAATAGAAACCATTTTTAACAAATGCTTACTGGAAACTTTATTTACATAAATTACGTTACATTTGTATAAAAGTTTCATTTTTTAGCATAGATTGAAAAAATAATCATTTATCGACAAAAACAACTATAAAATGGTTTTTGGCTGTTTTCTCAAAGTTTGTTGTTTTTTACGTAAAGTAATGGGAGAAGAAGTACTCAGCAGACTGAATACACGTAGACTCCTGTGGGAATGCGAGAAAGACGAGACCCCACAGGAGCGTATGCGATGGCACTGAAAAAGTGTTTTATTAGATAAATTATAAGTGAAACACTTAATTTTATTAGGGTAAAAATGGTATAGAGAGTTTGAAAACGACCATCATTTTGGTTAGGAGAGGCGTCCGCACGACTCCTGCGGGATTAGCGAGACAGGCGAGACCCTGCAGGAGCGTAGCGACGAAGCGGCTCGGCGCTCGCCCCGCGGAAAGCGTGTGGTAAGCCTCGGAAAACCGAACGAAAACTTCTTCGTTGCTTGGATTGTCACTACCTATATTTTAAAGCATTCACTTTTTCAGTGACCTCAGCGTATGCGACGAGGAGGCTCGACGCTCGCTAAACGGACGAAGTGTATTCAGGCTGCGCGTTTAAATGCAACAATCTATACGAAAACAGCCTAGTTTTTTGTTTAAATGATGAGCTTTTGTAAATACTATTGGCGTGATAAAAGAAAGGGAGGAAAAATAGATGGAGCAGCTTGTTGCGGTAGAAAGAAATCAAAATGGACAAATTATTAGTTTTAAAACTTCTGGTGGAAGAGTTATCTCGTATAGAAAAGCATTATTGGACGTGGAAAATGGCATAATTGATGGGGTAACAATTACGGAAAATCAGGAACAAAACGGACTGCAAGCATATTTTGAAAATTCATTTGATGATTACCCGTTAATTTATTCATTATGATGAATGCTAAGAGACTATACGCTCAAAAAAGAACCGTTGTTTTTATCCTTTTTTGAGAGTATAGTCTCTTAGTCTTTATTCTATTTCTTCATTTTTTTGCTGAATAATGGTTAATGCTTGAATTCTCGATTCGTCCTCTTCAAAATATTGAACCAAATCTCCTACACGGTCAATGGCATCCCAGCTTAAATGATGTTCTATTCCTTCGACATCGTGATAGATGTTTTCTTCTTTAACACCAATAATTCGTAATAGCTGCTCTAATAATTCATGGCGATATACTAATCTTTTGCCGATTTTTTTTCCTTTTGAAGTTAAAATTAATCCTCGATATTTTTCATAAACAAGATAGCCGTCTTTATCAAGCTTCTGAACCATTTTTGTTACAGACGATGGATGGACAGATAATGCTTCTGCAATATCAGAAACACGCGCATATCCTTTTTCTTCAATTAATTTATAAATTTGTTCAATATAGTCTTCCATACTAGGTGTTGGCATGTTGGAAAGTAGCCCTCCTATCACAATACACTTGCTTTGATTCTCAGGCTGTTGAGAAACGCTCGATTTCTTCGTTGTTCGCCTTGCTCGGATGCTCATTACCAGGTAAAAGAGGATGAACGACTAAGTACGTCACGTCCTGTGACGACGTCGTTCTGACCAACATCCTGTTGCCCGCCGCTCCTCCCAAGGCTTCACGCCTCGAAATACAAACGTTTTCAATCAGCCTAAAGTTTCTGCAATTATTACTTTTCCTACAATCAATGAAAACTTCCAACTAGGAAGTTTCTAGATGTTGATATACGTTCACATTATATATTTCATACAAATAAACCTTTTTCATTTAGAACATTCTTACTTTCACCTATGCTCAAACATTCACTTTTATTAGTGTTTCACTCTAATATCTTATAAAAATAAAAAAGGTTTAGGTCATATATTTAATAAAGTTCCTACCCCTTATGCATTTTACTATATAAAAATACATGAAACAAGCAATACTCAGCCAGATAATGAAAACGACAAATAATCTTATCATGTTTTCAGCTTTTTATCTATACTAATAACATTTTTTGATTCTCCAACGTTAATTCTCAAATACAAATTTAATCTTATTTTCTTGTAATTCTAATTTTGCATCAAAGGTTTTTTCTCCTTTTTTAAATCCTTTGATAAGGTTACTCTTTCCTTCTTTTAGTAACTTTTTTACATTAGCCTGAGAAATTGTTTTACCTAGAATTTTTTTCGAGATAGTAAAGTCACAGTTGGCAGCAGTGTAATTAGAACACCCATAAAATGATCCTTTATCCACTACATCTCCATCGCATTTTTTACATTTTCCAACTTTCGTTCCTGTTGACTTGCCTTTTCCTCGTCTTTTACCACTTTCTCTTTTGAATTCGCTTAGATCGAATTTTTCAAAAGACCATACTTCACTTTCTCTTTTTGCATCCTCTATAAATTTAATAGCTAATTTTTTCACTTGTTCCATAAACTCTTTAGGGGATGCTTTGCCTTCTCCAATTTCGTTTAAACGCTGCTCCCATTTGGCCGTCATTTCGGGAGAAGCTAAGATGCTTGAACCAATAGATTGAATCAGCACTCTTCCTTTATTAGTAGCAAATACTTGATTCTTTTTCACATCTATATACTTTCTATCTCTTAATACGCCAATAATTCCAGCTCGAGTTGCTTCTGTACCTAAACCTTGTGTTTTATTTAAAACCTTCACTAACTCTCCATCTTCTAAATGTTTTCCTGCTGTTTTCATTAACGTGATTAACTGGCCTTCAGTGTAGCGTTTTGGAGGTTGGGTTTTACCTTCTTTCACTTTTACGTCCTGTACATTCCCTTTTTCACCATTTTTGAGATTAGGCAATTCCTGTTCATCTTCATCAGCTTCTTGTTCTTTTTGACTACTGTAGATAACTTTGCGCCAACCTTCTTGAATTTGTGCTTTTCCTTTAGAAATAAATGTTGCTCTTCCTTCAACCAATGTATTAATCGTTGTATAATCTAAAATAGCTTTATCGTAATGAGCTGCAATTAATCTTTTTACAATAAGCGTATAAATATTTGCTTCTTCTCCAGACATCTTAGATGGATCAGTTACTTGTTCCGTGGGAATTATTGCATAGTGATCCGTTACTTTTTTTTCATTTACATATCTTTTATTTTCTATAATGGAAACAAAAGGCAATGGGAAATATTGTTTAAAGTCATCGAATCGACTGATTTTTTCCAATGTATCTGGAAACATTGCTGCTTCTTCTTTTGTTACATAACTAGAATCTGACCTAGGGTAAGAAATAATACCTTTAACATAGAGCTTTTGAGCAACTTCAAGCGTTTTTTGTGGTGAATATTTAAACATCTTATTTGCCGTAGCTTGCAAAGACGATAAATTAAAAAGAAATGGAGGATGAAACTCTTTTCTTTCTTTGTCAATTGAATCAATGACTGCTTCTTTCCCTTTACAAAATTGCATAATCTTCTGCGCCATTTTGTCGTCATTTAAACGAGTATCTCCCTCTTTATGCCACTTGCCCCTATATTGCTTGTTATCCATGTTAAACGTAGCAACAACCTCCCAAAAAGGCTCAGATTTAAAATTTTCAATTTCAATCTCTCTTTTTACAATTAAAGCAAGGGTTGGTGTCTGAACGCGCCCTGTTGAAAATACATCTGATACCCCTTTTTTTTGCAGCAACAGTGTATATGCTCGAGACGCATTCATTCCTACAAGCCAATCTGCACAAGCTCTGCTTAAAGCCTCAAAATATATATTTCTAGTCTCGTGTTCTTCAAGCAAATGTTCAAATCCATTAACTACAGCTTTTGGAGTAAGCGAAGAAATCCATAGACGTTTCATCGGCTTTTTATTTTTACATAGAGCAAGAATGACTCTTATAATAGCTTCTCCTTCTCTTTCTGCGTCTCCGGCAATGATAATTTCATTTATTTCCTTGCGATGAACTAAATCTTTGATTATGTTAAACTGTTTCCATTTTGATTTTGTCACTCTATGTTGAAATTTTGTAGGAACAATTGGCAAGCTATCAAGAGACCATTTTTTCCATTTCGGATCATAATCTTCCGGGGGAATCAATTCGCATAAATGACCAATCGCCCATGTTAAAAGGCCGCCCTCTGGGAAAATATGATTGGGCTCTATTTCTACATACCCATCCTTTTTTTTAAAAGAAAAAGGCGAAGCAAGCTTTAAGCCTTGATCTGGTTTTTCTGCAATAATTAATTTCATAAAACATCTCCTAATATATATAAACGTACAGTACTGTATAATTTTTAGACATTCTATATTGTAATACTAAAAGTCCTTTTGATAAAATATTTATTTTTCCACTAAGGCATAAAAGCTGTTTAAACATAGGAATGGGTTGGGTAGGTTAATTCTACATGTTTTAAGCTCTTGAAGGGAATAGTACAAGTATCAAAAATAAGGAGATAAAATTTTATGGGTTACAATTTGTTTAAGTCAAAAAATACGGACCACTTTTCACTAATGGATATTCTCATGATATTCATTTCAAACAAGGCTCGTTATGTGTTTATTTTTGTTTTAATTTTTATGTGGTTTCGAAGCGATTCGAATAAAAAAGTGGTGGTACATGCTATAAAATCTTCGGCAGTTGCTTTGTTGATTAACACTTTTATTAGATTGTTTTATTTCAAACCTCGTCCGTTTATGAAACGGCGTGTCGGTATCCTTATCCCCTCGAAGATGGATTCCTCCTTTCCTAGTAAACACACGTTACTCGTGTTTGCTGTATCGACTTCTATTATACTACGTGAACGTATGCTTGGGTCAATCATGTGGGGATTGTCTATGTTGACAGGGCTGTCACGTATTTGGGTGGGACATCATTATCCTTCTGATATTATTGGAAGTGCCTTTATTGGCAGCTTCACAAGCGTCGTAATGAACAAATGTTCACGATTATTTAATAATTTTGTAAGATGCTTATATAAAGATGGTTAGTATTACCTCTGACATATGGATTTTAAAGATAGGGACTAACTCATTGTTTGAGTTAGTCCCTATCTTCATTTTTGATCATTTTTATTGTTTATAACTTGAGGTGTTAGTTCTTTCGCAAATTCACTAGCAAAATTCATTTGACTTTGTATTGGTCTTTTCGTGTTATTTCGAAGATTGTTATAAACTTCTTGGATTTTGTGCATCCATCTTGTATTTCGGCTGCCGATTACTCCAAGTGTTGTTAAACCAAGCAATGACCATGCTATCATGCTCCAGTTATTATTTCTTCTATTTAAAAGCATATTAAAGAAGCGTCGACTTCTTCTTCCACCCATTAAGGAAAACAGAGTGTTTATAGTGTTCATATTCATTACCCCCTATTTCGTATTTTTTGAATACAATCATATTTTGTGTTAAATCTACAGAAAATAGTGTTGGTAATTATTTATACTTTTTTCTAAATTAAAGATAGAATCCAGTCTTTTATATCTAAAATACGTAAATTTTTCGGCTTTGTATCTGTTCCGGTTACAATCATCGAAACAAGTGAATCTTGTTCATGCAATCCTCCGTGGCTGGCACCCCCTACATGTGTAGGAGATCCTTCGCCTATAAACTCATGTCCTGGTTTGGCATTAACAACAAGATAGTCTCCTTCATGCGAAAAAAAGGTTGTATAAAGCCTTGCCAATGCGTCTGGATATGTTCCATAACTAATGTTTTTTTCATTTATGGAAAGATCTAAAAGTTTTCGTTCTCCTTCTACATGCCAAGATTGACCATAATGATCAATAAAATCTCCTTCAGTATGAAAAGTGAGCTGTCCATCTTGAATACCGGAAGCTACGATTATCGAATTTCCTTTTTTCCAAGCGATAACATCAATCCTTTCATCTTTTTGCAAAACTTTTGCAAGTTCTTCTAAAGGGACAGCCTTAGCATCCAGAGAATAAATAAAGGCCATCCTTTCATTTACACCAAACACCACCTGATCGGAAGAAGTGATACGCTTTTTTAATTTTGGTATTTGATAAGCACTCAACAATTTTCTTAGGTCAATTAATGCTGCCTTACGATCATCATCAATCCACGCTTGACCATTATCCCCTAAAATAATCCAGATATTATTTGTTAAGGCCTCTTCCCACGTACGATAAGTGTTGAGGATCTTTTGCAATTGCTTGTCTACTTTTTCAATTCCTTTACTATCCATTCTCCCATGTTTATGTATACGTTGATCTAAATTAGGAAAGTAAGCAATGGTAAGTGCCGGAAGCATTTCCATCTCAATAAGATACTTCAATTCGGTTGCTGTAAATTTGTCATTAAATCCATACTTCTGCCAAAAATAGGAGTACCTTTTTGATGGATTCAACTTTTCCATAGACCCGTATGAAAAAACATCTGGCGCGTACGCATCTATTTTCCTTCTCATTCCGGTTACCAATGACATAAGGAGAGGAAAGGTTATTTGTATAGATTGATTGCCTCTGTACATTAACGCATTAATGGAAGCTGTTGGAATATTTTGTTCCCTAAGGATTTCATGAATCGTCTTATAATTTTTACTTAAATGGTTATGATTCAAATGATAAAAAATATCTTCCATGGACTGTTTTAATCCTAATTTTATTAGTTCTTTCACATGTCCCCCATAATTAATAATTCGATTTTCCTTTTTGTTAAACCAAACTAAGCCTGGGACTTTATGTTGATCACTATAAACACCTGTTAATAATGTACTATCAACATTTACGGACATCGTTGGAAATGGACTTACGACATTTGGAATGTTATAACCATTTTCGATAAAAAATTGTAATGCAGGAGCTTTTCCATTTTTTATCGCTTCCTGCATTGTTGGATTCATTAATGTATCAACAATAAGCATGATAATATGCTGCTTTTCTTTTCGATCAACGTTCATTTAAAACTCTTCCTTTCACAAAAACAATTCTTTTTTCTATCCAAAGAAAAGCTTTTGCAGACATATAAAATAATGACATGAAAAAACAAGGACAAACAATACACTAACCTTATATTTCCCATAACAGTAGATATTATTACCAATTAAAATCATTGTGAACTAGAGCAAGAAGTTGATCTAGTTATTCGGGATGAAAGTTCCAATAACTGGCGATAATAGCATATATAGAATAAAATAAAGGATGATATCGTGATTTATATATATAATGATTATGGTGGAACACATACTACAGCCTTAGCAGCAGCTTATCATTTAAAAAAATTGCCTGCAGATCGAAGGCTAACGAAGGAAGAAATATTAAATGTTAACAACTTTAATAAATTAACGACTTCTGATATGGGAAAGATTATTTTTCATGGGATAGATGAGGATGGAAATTCTGTTTATACAATTGGTCGAAAAAACTCCAAACTAGTTGTTCCAGCTTTAAAGAACCTAAGTTTATTATGGCAAGATAAATATAATAGTGATGAAAAAGTAGTTTTTTCCAATACCTCTCCAACTGTTCCATTTGCTATGACAATAGGAGGATTATTTTCTAGAGGGTTAAAAATCGATTTCATCGGGGTTCCGCTATTAGTTATAGGAGCCAAACAATGCTGTGATAATATTCATCAACTCGTTGAACACACGAAACAAGTTGGAAAATCGAGTCATGACAAAGTAATTGTATTAGAAAATACACAATTTAAGTAACATTTATATAGACAGAGAAAATAAAAAAGAGTGAAATATAAACAGATGCTCCATTCTGCCAACAATAATGCAGATTTAAGCATAGCTGTTTATACCACTCTTTCTTATTAAGAATACGCAACTTTTAACGATTTTTTTATTTCCAAATATAGTTCAATTTCTTTAATTACATAATATATTTGCGCCTGCTCTTCAAAAACATCCCAATTGTGAGGAAGCGATTCTCTTTTTATTATTTCTTCTATTTTTTGAAGTTTGCTTAAAAAAAGCTGAGCCGTATTTCCTGGATGGATACAAAGACTTAATTCTTCTAAAAAATCGGCAACTACTTGCCTTTGTTCTGATAATATTTGAACAGACGTTACTCGATTAAATAACCGTTCCATTATATCTAACTGTTTTTCACGAATGGTAAAATATTTATAATAATAATTTTCCTTTCGTGTAAAATGATTTTGCACATCCCTAAATGCTAAACTTTTGGCGATTTGCACTTCTTTTGCCGTACTTTTTAATTTGCTTTGATAATTACTATCACATTCATTAGTTCGTAAAAAATCTACCATTTCCATCAACAACTCCCGGAAATGTTTTTCGATCTTCATTTGATATTCTTTCATTTGTTTATCTAAGCTAGGCATATAACTGTTTACAAGCAATGCAGCTCCTATACCTATTACAATTAATCCAAGTTCATTAAGAATAATATCCCAATTCATATTATTTCTTGAATATATATGGAGAATGATTACTGTACTTGTTACTACCCCTTCGTTTACTTTTAATAATACGGTGGTAGGAATAAACAAAAGCAACAATAAACCAATAACATATGGTTTATAGGCAATCCCTTCGAAAAAAATAAATGAAAAAGGAATAGACAACATACAAGCAACAAATCGAGCAAAAGCACTATTAAGCGATTTTTTCTTTGAATTCTGAACACATAATATCGTAATAATAGCAGATGATACAAAAAAATCCAATTTGCATAATTGAGCCAAACTAATGCCAACACTTACTGCTACTGCAGTTTTAGCAGTACGATAACCGATTTTATACTTTTTTAACCTTTTTAATGCTATATCCATAATCAATCACAACCTGTTACTAACAAGTCATCCTGTAAAGAAGCAAGCTTTGTCTGTATTGAAATTTTGTCACCAGGTTTAACTAAAAGCGAAACAACAGATCCACTAAATGGTACAGCGATATCTTTAATTTCGCCACCATTTGTCTTAACTGTTAATATTGTTTCCCACTCATAAAAATAAGCATTTTCTTGAATCAATATTTGATCTACCATTCCTTCAAAAGGGCTTAAAATTATCTGGTCTTCACTTGAAATTTCATAATATGGACTTTGACTGCTTTTTACAATCGTTTCAATCATTTTTTTAAAACTTCCTTTTTTATTTAGTTTTGGAGGATGTTCAAAAAGTCACTCATTTTGAACATACACATTTAGTTTTTACAAATTAAATAATAAATATCATGTTAATAAAAACACATTTCTATACACATTTCAATGCTTTCTTGCAATCTTTTTTATTTTTTTACCATACCAAATTAAGGGAATGAAATCCGACATAATATAACGTAGAAAGACGGATTTCCTTACATCTTCACGCTATATTTTTTCCATTTAAAAACTAGTCACTAAGGATAGGGTTTGATCTCATTTTTCTTTTAAACTAATTGAACTGACAGCCAACTATTTTATCATTTCCTCGTAAACGATAAAAAAACTGGTAAAAACCAGTTTAAAAGTTATATCTTATCACGTTGTTTTCTAACTGCATATACCAATTTTCCTTTTCAATAATAGTTGAGACCGTTAATATAGAGGAAGGAATTTTTTCAACGTAAAAGACAATTAACCCCATCTCTTTATTTAAAATAACACAAGAGTTTCCATGTGAAAATGTTGCTAAGTCTTTTCCCATTAAGAGAATGCTTTTTACTATTACATGTTTTCTTTCCTCTTCCAAAACGATATTTGGTAAAAATCTTAAGATCCAATTCTCCTTTTCCATAGAAAACCGATACATTTATCCACCCTCTTATTCCCTTTTAAATGCTTCCATTACGATTCCTGCATAATTACTACATTATTATGAAGAAACTGCATTTTTCATGATAAAAAAATAGTGGAAAAATCCAACTCACACTCCATTTAATGAGGAGGGTATGCACCCTTTTAAAATGAAGGCTCTGTTAAATTTCAGTGTTGATTAGAATGGTCAGGAAATTCACTCGCTTTCCGCGGACGACAGGCAAGCCTCCTCGTCGCTTTGCTCCTGTGTGGTCTCGCCTGTCTCGCTAATCCCGCAGGAGTCGTACTGACGCCTCTCCTAACCAACATGATTGTCGTTTTCAAACTTTATATACCATTTTTATCCAACTAAATATAAACTTTACCTATTATTTATATAATAAAACACTTCTTCAGTGGCCTCCGTACCTCACTGCGGGGTCTTTCCAGCCCGTTTTTCCGCAGAAGTCTCGCAAATTTCCTTCCAATATCAACAATATCGTTTAACAGAGCCAAAATGAAAAGAGAAATATTACCCTGCCAATAAATCCTTCATCATTTTTTATGATAATGTATGCGTTTCCTTTAGAAAATTTTTCAAGTATAAATATGTAAAAAATTGATGAAACTTTTCTGAAAAACGACCTTGAAACCTTGACTGTAAAGGGTTATTCGTGTATATTATAGACATCATTTAACAAAATTCTGAAAAATCTTTTTCTATTAGTGTGTATTCTAAAAAGAGGACAAAGAGAGCGGAGAAAATCGAAATGCGGGTGTCTCGAAACCCAGTGCGCAATAGTACTTTATAAGGACTCGATTGACGTTGCAACGAAGAGATTCGCAAGCTATTGTTTCTAGACTTTTTTGAATAACCTCTATTATTATTTTGTTCTATGAGAATATTTATTTTATAGGCACAAAGAGAGTGTCTTGAAAGGCTTAGGAGGAATTTTATTATGCAAAACGGTAAAGTAAAATGGTTTAATAACGAAAAAGGTTTTGGATTTATCGAAGTTGAAGGTGGAGACGATGTATTCGTACACTTCACTGCTATTCAAGGTGAAGGATTCAAATCATTAGAAGAGGGACAAGAAGTTTCTTTTGAAATCGTTGAAGGTAACCGTGGACCTCAAGCTGCTAACGTTGTAAAACTATAATCGAAAATATTATTTTATAAATAATATTATGCTAGAGCTGACTATTCAGGTCAGCTCTATTTATTTCCTTCTTCATCCCCTAATATTTTTTCTCCATATTTTTTTATTCTTTCCCCAACCGTACATTGTGAAATACAGAAACGATGTGCATATCTTTTACCTTTATCGATTTTATTATGTTGATACAAAAAACAGTCTTTACAATAATCATTCATTAATTCTTCCACTTCATGAATCCATTTTTTTCTTCCCAATTTTCCATCCCCGCTTTTTTGTTATTCCCTTTGATAATAGGTGATTATTTCTATGATGTAGTCGGATCCAAATTACATCTATCGTGAAATAATTTGCATTTTACTGTATATTTTTTTGCCTTGCAGTGCCTGTGTTGCTAATTTATCTGCTTCTTTATTATCATTCCTGCCAATAGGTGTGTAAATACTATACAATTTTAGCATAGTTATTTTTTCTTCTATCCTATCCAGCCAATTGCTTAAGTCTTTTTCATAACATGGCCATTCTCCAGCTAATTGTTTTAAAACAACTTGAGAATCGCCTCTAAATTCACATGTAACCCCATGTGCATTTAATTCTTCCAGTAAATTAAGTGAATGATAAAGCGCAGCATATTCTGCTTCATTATTTGATTTCATCTCATGAAATAATTCATTTGCTCGAATTCTGTATTTCTTTTTTCCTTGATAAAAAAATAATACAACGCCAATGCCTGCGATTTCTTCTTCTTTATCATAACCACCATCAAAATATATGACAAAATCATGTGGCTCATCTTCTATTATTTCAGACAATTTTTTTAACTCTTTTAAATTCCACTCCGTACCTTTTTCATCATAATAAAACAACTCTTTTCCTTTTTTGCTTTTTTCAATATCTTCCCCTACTGTAATTGCTATATTAACTGGCATCCAATCAGAAGTAAAATAAGCTTCCTCTTTTTTATTTAACACATATTTCCATTCTAATTTATACTTCATATTCATTCCACCTTTTTATTCTCTTTTATGTCTACGTTTTATTTACACTTATTCATTTCACGTTATAATAAGTGATGTCTGTCTTCTTTTATTTTAGGCTATGTGTTAAAAAGCTCGTTGTTGATTTGGGCACTATGTTGATTGGAGTGAAAGGCGTGAGACTCCTGCGGGAAAAGCGAGTCAGAGGGAGACCCCACAGGCGCATAAGCACCGAGGAGGCTCCCGGATCGCCCGCGGAAAGCGAACGCTATCACTGCAATCAACAGGCAAGTTTAACAGAGCTAATTTTTAAAATGGTACTCATATGGATTATTATATGTAGAACGGAGCCTTTGCAATAATCGATTCCATCCGTCTCCATGTCTGTACGTAATATTACAAAGAAGTCTATTTTCCAAAAATGGAGGTTAATATGATAGAAGTATACATTGATGGTGCCAGTGCAGGAAACCCAGGTCCGAGTGGCGCCGGCATTTTTATAAAAGGTCATGGTAGTGCTGAAAAATACTCTATTCCGCTTGGAAATATGAGTAACCATGAAGCAGAATACCATGCTTTTATTAAAGCTTTAGAATTATGCATTGAAAAAAAGTATCAAACTGTAAGTTTTCGAACAGATTCTCAATTAGTCAATCAAGCAGTAGAAAAGGAATTTGTAAAAAACAAACAGTTTGCTCCATTATTAGAACATGCTTTATTATTAACAAAAAAATTGGATTTATTTTTTTTAAAATGGATTCCCAGCAGTCAAAACAAAACAGCTGATGAGCTTGCACGTATGGCAATTAGACTAAATTCCTAAAACACCTGCTGTTTGTAAATTAAATTTACTTCAAAAAAAAATTCCTGCTATTTTGAACAAAATGCAAGTTCTTTATAGCGGGAATAACTTGTTGTGTTTAATAAAATGGATTGCTTGCTTTTTTGTCATAACATTATTATTTACAAACATCTCCAGTAATGATACATAGAAACTTCCATCAAATCGTTTCTGAATTTTTAACGTGCATTCTATTGCAGCCATACTTATTTCATCTGTTGCATTCGTTAAAGCTTTTCCGAAATAGATAAAACCAACATAGTCTTCCCCAATCGAAAAGCCTTTGCTTTGTAGAAATAGCAAATACTCTTCTAATGTTTTCAATAAACGCCAAATCCCCTCTTATTTCATCCTATTATAAGATTACTTTATTTTCCGACTATTTTCTATCCTTTTCTATTGAAAAGAGGACGGAGCTGCGTCATTTTATATGGAAAAAACTAACAGTGGTGCTTCGTATGTTGTTGTTTATCCTTATGAGTAAAGAGCAGCTCCGCTTACCTCAACTTTATTAAGTTAGAATCTACCCTTGGTAGTGAAGGCAAAGGATTAGACTTTATGTGAGTTTTCTGAACATAAATATCCCAAATATCCAATGAAGAAACCAAGAAGAGCACCACCTAACACTTCCTGTGGCTGATGTCCGAGCATTTCTTTTAATTTTTTTGGCTGTTTCTCTACAAAAGGTACTTTTTCATCCTTTTTTATTCTTTCAACTAACTCTCCTAAATCATTTACTTTCAGTGTTAATTCACCTGTTTGTCTTCTTATTCCTTGTGCATCATACATCACAATTAATCCGTATACAAGAGAAAGGGCAAAATCAATCGATGAAACACCTTTTTGCAAGGCAATATACGTTGTCAGCGACGAAACACCTGCTGAATGGGAACTCGGCATTTCACCTGTTTGAAAAAACAATCCTGGTTTCCACTTTCCAGTTTTAAAAAAATAAAGTGGGATTTTTAAACCTTGAGCTGCAGCAATACTCGTTAACGCAACATAAACACCTTTATTCATTTTCTCACCTCAAAGATTATTTTTCATAATCAACGGGTAAATTATGCGATAATGCGAATACTACTTATATAATTTTATTTCCATATCAGTGTTTATAAATGATAAAGGCGGTGTGAGCGGAGCCAAGCTTTTCTATATACAAAGTAGGCTATTTTTATCCAGCTTATTGAGAGAAGGCGTAGCCCCAGCCCCTTTTCCCCAAAAAAAGAAAGGATGTTAAGAATGAGTATAAAAAATCACACAAATAAAGGAACTGCTGCACGCAGTGTAAATCCGCAAGGCTTCGGTCAAGATGAAAGAACGGCAAAACCAAAAAGCAAATTAGAAAACGCAGCGAAAAAAAAGAATACGAAATAAGTTCGATTCTTCCCTATCCACTCCTTGCAGCCTAAAAATAATTTGTCCTTGTTGCAAGGAGTAAACTACAGAAAAATTATTGAATAGTAATTTCTTGATTTTTTTTGACATATCGATGAAAATGTTTAAATTCAAGTTCATTAAATTTTTTGATCGCAACGTCTGGATTGATTTCAAAGATACTCTCCTCTAATAAACAATCAACTGGAACATCACATTTTATCTCTGCTAGAAGCCTGCTTAAATGCAGCATATCTATATCTGCTTCAATTTTTAACTGTTGGCTTTTTGTGAGTTTAGCAATATTTGCAACGATCCCATCCACATTTGTATGTTCTTGCAGTAGTCTTAATGCCGTTTTTTCACCGATTCCTTTCACACCAGGATAATTATCACTTGGATCACCCATTAATGCCTTTAGATCAATCATTTGTACTGGTTGAATACCTTTTTCTGCAAAAAAAGTTTCCGGTGTATGCACTAGATAATTACCATAACCTTTTTTTAACAATGCAACCGAAATATGTTCGTCTAACAGCTGTAAAATATCTTGATCGCCTGTTAAAATAGTAACTTGCACCTTTCCTCTCATCTTTTTAGCAATTGTTCCAATACAATCATCTGCTTCAAATCCCACAACACCAATATTAGGTACATGAAAGCTTTCCACCACTTCTTTGACTAATTCAAATTGTGGAAGAAGTTCCACTGGTGCTTCAGATCGGTTGGCTTTGTAGGAAGGATACATTTCTGTTCGGAATGTCGTGCTTCCCATATCCCAACAAACTGCTACATGTGTTGGATTAAATTGTTCTATCGCTGTAAAGAAATGCTTTATAAATCCATAAATAGCATTTGTTGGTACCCCTTTACTATTAATCATAAATTGTCCCGTAACAGCTGTCGCAAAATAAGCACGAAATAATAATGCCATTCCATCTACGAGCAGAAGGGAATTGTCATTTCTTTGATTCAAATTATTCATCTCCTTTTTACCCAATTTTTAATGGGCAATAATTCCCCAGTAATGGAAGTTTCACTTTATCTAAAAGTACATTATAACAGATTTATGACCTTTTCAAATTGGTACGTTTTTTCAATTTTACACAAATAGCTCCTTTACCTTCTAATAAAATAGTTTTATTCACAAGCTTTTCTTTATTATTCTCTTCCTTTTACATTATTCCTGTTCTTAAATGATGATTTTTCCCAATAAAAAAAATCCAATTTTATCATCGGATTTTATCAAAACAATTATATGTTATATGTAAGTTGCGATTATTTTTGATGTGCTGCTTTGCTAACATTATTTAGAACATGTTTCATAACAAATAAATAACCAACTACCGTTAAACCGATGGAAATAGCTACCATTCGTAACACCTTCTTTCTGTCAATGAGAATAATATTCAACTTCAATTACATTTTATCATTAACGATAATCATTTTCAATACACCTTATAAATATTTCGAATTTTTTTTCTTTTTTACACTGAATGTTCATAGAAAATTCATAAAAAAAAGGATTATCCTAATAAGGACATCCTTAAACGTTTTGAAGGAGTTGCTGTGCAATAATAATTATAAAGTTTTTTCGCTAATCATTCATCGTTAATAATTTCCAATGTTGTTCTACAAATTTTTTATTTTACTACATCTGTAAAAATAATTCCAAGTAGGTATTTATCACTAAAAGAAATCAAGGCTAAATGAACTAATTTATTTTGATAATTTTTAATTTTACATATCCTAATATGTCGAAAACTGTGATAAAATGATGATACTTGATGAATTTGGAGGAATGATTGGTGACAGTAACAAAAAGTGCAACAGAAATATTAAACGGGACTATTGAATCTGTTAAAGAAGTCCTCCCTTTTGACATTTCCATCGATAAACCTACACTAATTTCTGCACCTTTTACGCAACAATCAATTGGGGTATTAATAGGATTAACCGGAGATTTTCGTGGGAGGATTATTATAGACGGCAATGAAGTAGTTTTTGGTAAAATTGGTGAATCAATGTTTGGAATGGCTCTTGAAGGTGTTATGCTAGAATCTTTTTCTGGTGAGCTTGGAAATATGATTGCCGGAAATTTAACTACTTTTGTTTCAAAAAATGGAATAGAAATGGATATTACACCACCAACCGTTCTAATTGGAGAAACAAAAATGTATGGTTTTAACAAAGCACTCCGTTTACCTATTTCCCTTCCATCTATTGGTGAATTAACGATTATCTTAATGTTGGAAAATTAAAAACATCAAAAATAATAAAAGGGGGGTTATCTAAAGACATCCTCCCTCCTTTTATAGATTAATCTTTTTGTTTTTTACTTTCCTGACTTTGCACTTCAATGTTAATTTTATTTTCTACCTTTTTTCCACAAACCGTACAGGTTGTAGGCTCTTTGTAAATAATTCGGCAATGTTCACAATAATAGTTCTCCATATTTTCACATCCACTTTTTAATCCATTTATATTAAGATATTTAGCATCTAAAAAATTTGTGCTATCATTTTATTAAAAAAAGTGAACATTTATTACTTCCTTACATTTGTCGATATCATTGCTTATATTACCTTTCTATTCCTTCATCCAACCTGACCAACTAAAAAGCTGTGACTATAAATTTTAGTAAATATTAAAAAGCCTCGTAAAAAATTTATTTTACGAGGCTGAAATTGCATTCCAAAAAGAATATCTACTAATTTATAGCTTATATACATCTCTGTATTTGTCAGATAAATAGTTAATTAAATAAGTTGGATTTAACCCTTCACCCGTTACGTCATTTAATATTTCAAGTGGTTTTTTTGTTTTACCATACTGATGAATTTTTTCATTTAGCCACTCTTTTATTAATTGCAACTCTCCTTTTTCTAATAATGCATCAAAATCAGGAATATCTTTTAATAAGGTTTGTTTAATTTGAGCTGCATACATATATCCTAATGCATAGGAAGGAAAATAACCAAAGCTTCCGCCGGCCCAATGAACATCCTGCAATACTCCTTCTCCATCATTTCCAGGAGACATACCTAAATACGATTGATACTTTTCATTCCATAATGCTGGTAAATCTTTCACCTCAATTTCATCATTAAATAATCCTTTTTCTAATTCATATCGAATAATGATATGTAATGGATACGTAAGTTCATCTGCTTCAATGCGAATAAGAGAAGGTTTTGATTCATTTATAGCACGATAAAAATCCTTGCCTGAGATTTGATCGAACTGACCGTTACTATATGATTTTAACTTTGTAAAATTTTGTTTCCAGAAAGAATAATTCCTTCCTACAAAATTTTCATAAAACAAAGACTGCGACTCATGGATACCCATGGATGTACCTGTACATAACGGGGTTCCCACCAGTTCTTTTGCAATATTTTGTTCATATAATGCGTGTCCTACTTCATGAATTGTTCCAAAAACCGCTACTCTAAAATCAGATTCTACATATTTTGTTGTGATACGAACATCTCCAGGATTAATCCCCGTAGCAAATGGATGTACTGTTTCATCTAATCTTCCTGCCTCAAAATCATAACCAATTTGCTTTAATATTTCTAAACTAAATGCACGCTGTTTCTCTTTTGGAAATTGCTCAAATAAAAAAGACGTTTCAGGCTGATCATCAGCTTCGGCAATCTGTTGGACTAACGGAACGATTTTACTTCTTAATTCTGCAAACACTTTATCCAAAATTTCTACTGTAATGCCTGGTTCATACATATCTAACAATGTATTATATTTGTTGCCTTCATATCCCCAATAACCAATAAATTTTTTCGTTATCGCCACTAGCTTTTCTAGATAAGGATGGAATAAAGAAAAATCCGCTTTCTCTTTCGCTTCTTCCCATACGCTTTCTGCTTTAGACTGAAGCATCACATATTCTTTATATTCTGTTGGAGGAATTTTTTTATTGCGATCGTAGTCTTTTTTTACTTCTTGAACGGTTTTAATGGTCACATCTGATAATTCAGTCTGTACTTTTTCATCCGTTAATTGTGATATGTATGTTTCTAGCTCTCCAGATGTAGACATATTAAATAGTTCAGATGATAAAACACCAATAACTTCTGTTCGCTGATCCACACCTTTTTTAGGAGCTCCAGTTCTTAAATCCCAATAAATTAATGCCAACGCTTCATTATAAGCACCCATTTTTTTCACATAGTCTAAAAATTCTTTTTCTAATTTTGTAATTGAATTGCTCAAAAAATCAAGCCTCCTTACGATTAATAAAACTATCTTACCATATTTTTCTATAGTAGTAATAACTTAAAGCTTAAGATGATTAGACAAAAAAACTGCATGTCCATGATGACGAATTGTCTATCATAAACATACAGTTTTTACGAATTCTCCCTACCTTTTTTAGAAAAATAGGCTTATAAAGAACCCGCTATACAGAATTCGGCTTTCTATTCGTTTATAGCATGGATATGCTTAACAGGCAATGCAGCTTCTACTGCATTCAAAACAGATTCCTTTTCCTTATTATCAACAAGAATATGAACGTTCCCTCTGTCTTCATGTGTTCGGATTAAACGCCCAATTCCTTGTCTTAACCGTAAAATCATATAAGGCATGTCCACTTCTAAAAACGGATCGATGCTGTTTTCCCTTTTTGATTTATAAACAGGATCATTTGGCGGAAATGGCAAGGAAAATAAAAAGACATTTTCTAATGATCTGCCTGGAACGTCTAAACCTTCCCATAAATTCACTGCACATAAAACGGATTCTTCTTCATTTTGAAATTTTGAAACAAGTCCGCTTATTTCGCCTTCGCCTTCGTAATAAACAGGAAAATGAAAATCTGCTGGCCTATTTTCTTTAAAGTTCTGTAAATCTTCTTTATTGTTAAATAAAACTAATGAGCGACCATTTGCTTTCTCAATTTGTTCATAACAATATTGTTGCTTTCGTACTGAATCTTCTTTAGAAAAAGATTCCACAAAAACATTCATACTTTCTTCGTATTCAAATGGTGAATCTACAGAAAACGATAAATAATTAGTTGCACCTAAACTATTTGCCATATATGCAAATGATTTATTTTCAGATAATGTTGCAGATGAGAAAATAATCGGCTTCTTCTGGCTAAATACATCATCTTTCATGATATCTTTTACAAGCCTTGGCATTATAACTAAAGTACGTTCCCCATTGTTTTCTTCAAACCATGTAATGCCATTCATTTCTTTCAAGAAAAGACTAAGCGAGTGAGAAATTTGTTCTAAATATTCTTCGACAACCTTCAATTCATACTCATTAATTACATACATTTCACTTTCAAACACAAGCTCTTCTTCTAAGTCGGAAATGAATTGTGCTAATTTTTTTCCTTCTGCCATTACTGTTGCTGTTTTTTGAATTTCTTGTTTATCCGAACCCTTCGTCTGAAAAGATGCTTTCGTCAGCTCTGCAAAAAACTGCTCATTTTGATAAATAGTATCTTCCATCATATTTAATGTTTTTTCTCTCACATCGTTTGCCATTAATTTCGTTAACAGCTTTTCAAGATTTTGTTCTGTTAAACGATAGGTTAACGCTTTTTGAGCAGCGTATTCTAATAAATGTCCTTCATCAAATACAATACAAGAACTTTCCGGCAGCAAAGGAAGTTGTCCTTCTCTTTTTCGCGATTCTTTTGTCCAAATATGCTCCATATAAAAATCATGCGAACAAATAATTAAATCTTTTGCATTACGGTAATAATCACGATGCAGCGTTTGCCCACAGCGATGCCTTTTTTCACATGTAAAACAGTCTTGAAGAGAATCCCAAGCCACCTCATTCCACTCTGCATCACGAAGTTCCGGGTAATCCTTTCGATCCCCATATCGTGTAAATGACTGAAGTGATCCCGAACCATGAACAAAATCAGGAAGGGAATCATAAATGCTATTAAACGTATCTTCCACTATAATTTGTTTATCTAATTTATTTAAACATAAGTATTGATTTCTAGATTTCGCTAACCGAACATCTACATTTAAATTTAATACTTTTTCCAGCTTGGCAATATCTCCTTCTTTTTTTACCAGCTGTTCAATAAGTGTTTCATCACTGCATGCAATAATAGCAGGTTTATTCATATAGCGCGCGTAGCAAATGGCATATAATAAATAAACAAATGTTTTCCCTGTCCCAACACCAGCTTCAGCAAAAATCGTATTTTTTTCTTTAAACGCATTTTCCAACTGGTATGCCATATACACTTGTTCATCTCTTAATTCAAATCCAGCTTCAGGGAGAATATCGTAAAAAACATCTCCAATCCATTCTCCTAATTTTTCATAAAAAGATTCTGTTTTAGCCACTTCAAACGGCAGGTTGTTTTGCATGGTACCCCTCCAAAAAGTAAAATATTCTCTCATTTAATGAAAATGAGAGAGTATTTTTGGTTTCTATCTAACTTTAAAATTTTTTGCTTTCTTATCTTTCAAGAAAAAGAAGGGTGTGCAAAAGAATTAAGCACCCTTCTCTAGTTTTTCCGTCTGATCAGCGCTTTTCTTAATAGCCACTGTCACGAGATAAAGTAAAAGACATTGCTTGTTGAACTGTTTGTTGTGCTTCTATTAATGCTTTTTGCCCTTTATTTACAGTGTTATCTGCTTGAATAATTTCCAAAGACTGATTTAATGCATGTATTATTTTATCATAATCTATAGTAGCATCCTTCATTCTATCCCTCCAGGTTGATATCTATAGATAAAATATATACAAAAAATCAAATAATATACTATCATGCTTTCGACTAGCCTGAAGATTTGCAGTTTTTTTGCTACACGTTGCACACTACTTATGCAATTTTTGCTAAATCGTTCGCTTTTGATAACTATTTTTTTCTTTTACCCCAATATTGATAATAATCTGTTTTAATAAAGCCGTTGAACAGTTTTCTTTTTTTGGTAGCTTTTTTGCCATAATGTGTTTCAAACTCTTCATCAGATGTCAGCATATAGATAGACCAGCTGTCTAATGGTTCAAATGCTTGTCCCATATCATGATACATTTTTTGAACGGATGGTTTATCTCCAAGTCTTTCCCCATATGGTGGATTGCCGATAATAACTCCATTTTCTTTCGTTGTAGTAAAATCTTTTACTTGCATTTGTTTAAAGGTAATCAAATCACCTAAACCTGCTTCAAAGGCGTTTTCCTCTGCAATTTTCACCATTTTATGGTCAATATCTGTCCCAATTATTTCAAGCGGCTGATCATAGTTTGCTTTATCTTCTGCCTCTGTACGAACTTCATCCCAAATTTTCGCTGACATCCAATCCCAGTCTTCTGAAATAAACGCTCTATTAAATCCTGGTGCAATATTTTGACCGATTAATGCCGCCTCAATCGGAATCGTACCGGATCCACAAAACGGATCAACTAACGGACGGTCAGGCGCCCAATGGGTTAATAATAGTAAAGAAGCTGCCAGTGTTTCTTTTATTGGTGCTTCACCTTGCCCGACACGATATCCCCTGCGATGTAATCCATGCCCAGAAGTATCAATGGTTAATGTTACAATATCCTTTAAGATCGATACTTCTAGTTTAAATAAGGCACCGTTTTCTTCTAACCATCCCGTTTTTTTGTAATAAGAGCTAATCCTATTTACAACCGCTTTTTTAACAATTGCTTGACAGTCAGAAACGCTAAAAAGCTTCGATTTTACTGATTTCCCTGAAACAGGAAACTGCGCATTAACCGGCAAATATTCTTCCCAGCGCAATGCTTTTGTTTTTTCGAATAGTTCATCAAAGGTAGTTGCTTTAAACTCTCCAACTTTAATTTTTATTCTGTCTGCAGTACGAAGCCACATATTGCTTCTTGCAATCGCAAGCTCATCACCTGAAAATAAAACCTTGCCATTGTCGACCGTACATTCATATCCTAAATTCCTTACTTCTTTTGCAACAATTGCTTCAATCCCCATTGCAGCTGTGGCAATTAAATCAAATTTTTTCATTTTTTCACCCTTATTTAAAAATTCATTTACGATAGTGTTTATTTTTTATTCCTAATCTATGTACTGTAAATAAAAAGGATGACCCTCAAAAATATGTCTGACATCCCTAACAATAGAAAACGTATACCTTTTTCTATTTGTATATGAAGTCAGACCCTTCTAGTGAGTCACCCTTATCCTTATTCCTTTATGTCATCAACATTAACGCTTTGTAAGCCATGTTCTGTTCCTTTGTACTCAGTCGACATTGTCTCGTATAAAGGCGGTAATCATCTATCTACAGAATCATCTTCTGTCCTTCTCTTAAGTTCAATTCCTCAGAGAAAGTTCCCCTACCATAATTTGGGTTTCTCGCTCGTGGGGTTTACCTCGTTCCACCCTTTTCATTTCTGAAAAGGCTCCGTCACTGTGGCACTTTCAAGGTATTCATACCATATCAAATGACTTAGGTATTTTCCCTGCCGTCAGCAAAGATCCACTTTGCTGCCCTAGCTTATTTTTTGGCTAGGCACGAACACTACAAGCATCTCAGCTTGTGCGAGCATGGACTTTCCTCTACAAAACCAATGTTTTGCAGCGATTACCCCAGCGTTTTTATTGACTACAGATGCTATTATATTATGTTCATCATGGAATAGCAATGGGAAATAAAAGAATTTTTCTTAGGCTATGTTTCATACCTCGAAATACATACGTTTTCGATCAGCCTTAGTTTGTGTAAATTCTACTTTTTTTGCATACTAGAGTTTTTCGTTTCATTCATATAACTTGCTGCCAAAAACATGCTTTTCTAAATTTGATAATCTCTTTAATATATCAAAATTCGTTGTTCCAGCAGCGCTTGGTGCTGGTTGCCGTCTAGAGGCTTCTTCTGCTTGTTTTTTTAAACGCAGATTTTCTTGTTGAAGCTCTTCAATCTCTTGATGCAATGTTTCATAATCTTTAATAATTAAATCTAAAAATTTATCAACATCTTCTGGTTTATAGCCTCTCATGCTTGTTTTAAATTCTTTTTCTAAAATATCTTTCGCCGTTAATTTCATTTTATCTGATAACATAATACGTTCACCTCAAGTATTACCATAATCTTATTTATTTTTTCAAAAAATGTTCACTTTGTCAATTTCTATTAGAACTGTTCATTAAATTGCATCTCTTCTACAATAGATTGTAAATCAGAAAAAGTAATCATGCGGATTTCATAATCCTTTTTTTCATTATATTGTTTAGCAAGATGATATAAATATTTTGAACTTCCTTCTTTTTCTTCATCATAAAATAATAATAATACATCACTTTTTTGAAGGAGAAAGATATTGTTTGCTTTTAATTGGCTTGGATTTTCATACGGTTTTTTTGAAACAGAATCAATATAATCCGCTTGCATTAATACCTCTTCATACCATTCTTTATTTGCTTCTTTCCAGCGTAGCTCCTGATCTAAAAATGGAGTAAATACTCCCACTTTTAAATTAGGATATTTTTCGGCTTGTAATTCATATGCCACTTCTGCTGCCCAAAGCTCTGTTCCAATCTGTCCACTAATTAATATCCATTCCAGTCCTTCTTCGACCATCATCTCGATATTTTTTCTAATCGCCTCTTTTATGTAAAAAACGGCTTCATCCTGCTTATTAAAAATGCCTATTTCATAAGGTTTATAACCCGAAATGACAGCAACTTTCATGCACTTGCATACTCCTTTATATAATAAAATGAAGGTAATCTATGTCAGAACAACCTCTATATTATACTGTATTTCCTGCTAATAGAGAAAATAACACTAAAAAGCAAAAATAATAATTACTCATCGCAACCGCATTTTTTACGGCATTCTATCCTTATATTATAAGCACTTCTTTACAAAAGAGAAACTAGTTTCATTATTTTTTTTACAATCGCTTTAGTTTAGTTATAGATACAAACAAAATTTTCCTAATAGTAAAACAAGGACCATAATCGGCCCTTGTTTGTTTTTTCCTTTATTTTCTTCTAAACGGGAAAGCTCCTGGCATTTGACCAGGTGCTCCCGGAATTTGACCTGGCGCTCCTGGGTATAGTTGACCTGCAGCAGTAAAAGGTATTCCCCCCGTAGGCGGTTGTTGAGGTGCTGGACCTGGCGCTGGGTATGGAGCAGGTGCAGGCCCCATATTAGCTTGTGTGTTCGTTACAACATTTTCAACAGATTGTGTTTGCGGGAAGTAATGTTGATGCTCATAATTCACATGATTTACAGTTGTTGTATGTGTTGGATGAATATGAGGTACAATATTGTTTGAAAATGTGTGATTTACACAACATTTTGTAGGGTGAACTACAGCAGGCAATACACAACTTGGTCTAGGTTTGCAATGCATAAAGAAAATCTCCTCTCATTAGTTTAATTATCTTACATTAACAACTTATGATGAAAGAGATAATCTTGTACTAATACAAACACCTAATTTACTTTAGTTTCTGTATGGAAAAGGGAAAGGAGCTTCTCCTTTTTTATATGGAAATTATACTAAGTCCAAAATATTACAATCTATAACATCGCATACAAGCTTTCTTTTAATGTTGTAAAAAGAATCGCAGTCAAACATACAACGACAAAAAATAATAACATAACCACTTTATACAAAAAAGCACACCTCATTGCAAATATTTTCACTACCTTACTATTTTAATAAGATAATAGAAAACAAACAACTAGGAATTTGCGGAAAATTTTTAAGACGAATCTTTTTTATTCGATATTTTTCTATTCAGCCGTTCGATTCGTTTTATAAACTGTCGCTGCTGATTGTCTTTTTGGTTTTCGTTTTGTTCTAACCATAGTTGATAAGCATTATTTGTCCATTCAAGTGCTTGAACAACGTTTTTTTCTTGATGCTCCGCTACTTTAGCTAATTCAATATAAGCATCTATTATGATTTTATCATTTGTTTTCTCTGTATTATTTTCAATTATATTTTTCCATAAAGAAACAGCTTCCGCTTGCTTTTTTTCTTTTTTTGCATGTTTGGCGAGGATTGATTGTGCCAAAAGTGTTTCCTCTTTATTCGTTTCTTTAATACGATTTAGACTTTCTTTAGCTGCATCGACCTCACCTAAGGCGGAATACCAGCGGCCAACCTCTAATGTTTCCTTTGGAGTTATGTGACGATCCTTTTGCAACAACTGGCAACTTAAATGAGTATATAGTGTTATTAACGATAAAATATCTAATTCATTATGCTTTAATATTGCCAGCATGCCTTCTGGATTTTTTCTTTCCACAAAATCAAAATAAATCATCGGTGCTAAAAAACCAGGGACATCATCTTGGCGTATTACATCTAACACTTCTTCTTCAACAATCGACAGCTTTATACGTTCCAACCGATGTTTCCACATTCTTCTTGCCCCATGATATAAGTCAAAATGGCCAAATTCAGGAAGCTTCGGAACATGTTCCTTTACAAACATATGCCTTGTTTTTACTTGCGGCCAATCGAAAGCTTTTCCGTTATACGTAACTAGTGTTGTATAATCGACATTTTCTAAAAAACTTTTAAATAAAGGTACTTCTCCACCCGGATATGAAAGTATATGCTGTTTTAACACAACATGTTCTTCCATAATTTGTGCATATCCTAAAATGAAAATAGTATTGCCTGCTCCTCCACCTAAACCTGTTGTTTCCGTATCAAAGAAAAATAGTTCGTTTGCTTTATGCCCGTTTGCAGATAAAGGATGAGTAAAATTGGATTGATTCCATTCCTTAACGGCGTCTATACATTGACGAAACGAATACTTGCCGTGTTTATATGCTAGTGGATATTTTACTTCTCGAATTAAACAATAGTCGTTATCCACCCAATATGGATGAACATTTTCCTTATTCCAGACCGTTAAATAAGGAATTTCCTTATATTCCTGTTTTTTTAATTGTTCAACTGGTTTTGCATCTGTTTTTAGATGTGGTTTTAATCGATTCAACTTATTTTTAATACTCATTTTATCCCCTATATTTCGGTGTTACTTGAACAAAGAAAGAATGTTCAGCACCTCTTTTTTATGATCATCATTTATACCTTCCAAACCAATACAAGATGGACAGCCATTTGGACAGGAACAATTTTTGATCATTTTTTTTGCTTCTTTTAACACCATTGGCATTTCTTCATATAATTTCTTACTTAAACCGATTCCGCCAGGATAACGATCATAAAAAAATATCGTCGCTTTTTCATTATGTGGTGCTTTCACTTGCGGAACTACCTGAATATCACTTGGATCAGCCATTACTAATAATGGGGCAATATGCTTTAAAGCATGGGCAGCACCAAGTAATCCTTGTTCGGTTCGATCATCATTAATTGGGAGATTATTGGGATCAAATGAAATCCACGCTGCATTTGTATGAAGCTCTTCTTCAGGTAAGCTTATTGGGCCTGAACCGATATTTTCATGTGTTTCAAACTTAATTTTTTTAAAAATCGTGCTCATTGCGGTAATGCTGACATCACCATACCCAACTTCCACTTCTTCCACTTTTTTCAGTTCATCCACTTCGAGTACTTTTAATGAAACAGCTAAATTTGCATCTGTATAATAATCGACACTAACCTCCCTGACAAACGCCTTTTTTTCTTCCCAATCTAGTTTCTCGACTTGATATTGAATGCCTTGGTGCAAATAGATTGCTTCTTCATGGAGCAATGTCATCGCAGAAAATCGGTCGCTTTCCCCGATTACTCTTGATTTGCTGACATCAGAAATATCGATAATCACGACATTTTCCTGTGAGGCGGACCGCAAACTGATATTATGCGCTGGAAAAGAATCATTCATCCAATACCACTTATCCCCATTTTGAAAGAGCACTCTTTCTTCTGTTAAATATTCGAGTATTTCTGTAATTTCGCACGTACCAAATGAGTCGCCTTTTTGAAAAGGCAGTTCGTATGCCGCACATTTCATATGATCAATTAAAATGATTAAGTTATCCGGATTAATCCTGGCAGTTTCTGGATTTCGATTAAAAAAGTATTCAGGATTTGCGATCATATATTGATCTAAGGGGCTCGAACTAGCCACCATGATTACTAAGGACTCATCATGTCTTCGTCCAGCCCTGCCTGCCTGCTGCCAAGAACTCGCTATCGTGCCTGGATACCCTGTCATGATGCAAGCTTGTAATTGTCCGATATCAACACCAAGTTCCAATGCATTGGTGCTTACTACTCCATAAATATCGCCTTGCCTTAATCCCTTTTCAATATCTCTTCTTTCTGTAGGCAAATATCCGCCTCTGTAGCCTCTGATTGCTTTTGGTCCCAATTGGTATTTCACCAATTCTTGCAAATAGGTCAATAAAATTTCGACTCTCACACGGCTTTTCGCAAAAATAATCGTTTGAATTTTATTTTTTAATAGCTCGCCCGCTAGTCTTCTTACTTCCAACGTAGCGCTTTTCCTTATATTAAGAGGAATGTTTACAATCGGCGGATTATAAAAAACAAAATGCTTTTTGCCGCTTGGAGCACCGTTGTTATTAATTAATGTCATTTTTTCTTCTGTTAAGTTTTCAGCAAGTTCCAGCGGGTTCGCAATGGTTGCGGAAGTACAAATAAAGATTGGATTGCTGCCGTAAAATGCACAAATTCTTTTCAGTCTGCGAAGAACATTTGCAACATGACTGCCAAATACACCGCGATAAATATGGAGCTCATCAATCACGACATATTTTAAGTTTTCAAACAAACTCACCCATTTTGTATGATGAGGCAAAATAGCCGAATGGAGCATGTCTGGGTTGGTAATGACAATATGCCCTGCCTTCCTTACTTTTTGCCTGATAGCAAAAGGGGTATCTCCATCATATGTATAACTGTTTATTTGTAATTCTGCACTTTCTATTAATTCATTCAATTCACTTTTTTGATCTTGAGCCAGCGCTTTTGTCGGAAAAAGATACAACGCTCGCGTTTGTTCATTTTCTGTTATCGATTGAATAACAGGCAAATTATAACAAAGTGTTTTTCCAGATGCAGTAGGTGTTACAGCAACCAAGCTGTTATTTTTTTTAACCTCCTCATATGCAGATTTTTGATGCGTATATAAACGAGTTATGCCTCTTTTTTGCAAAGCAAATTGGATTTTAGGTGATAAGCCTTCAGGTAGAGGAACAGTTTCAGCATCTTTTGCTTCGATTGTATGCCAGTAGGCAATCCTGTCTTTATATTCTTCCATATTATTTAAATCAGCAATAAATGCTTGGAGATTTTTTCGAACCTTCATGTATTTTCACCTCTTATATATTCCATTTTACCGAATAAACGTTCCTGTTTAAAGAGGTATTATCCTTTAATAGAATGAATTTTTTTGAATTGGCGACTATAGTGTTACTTTTAGGCACATCGACCATTTTTTCGCATAAAATAATCAAAAAAACGTTTCAAAAAGGAGTTGACAGCATTGTCTAAAAACTTCCCAATTGATCCAAACAAAAAGGATAAAACAGAACCATTTGGGGGGATTATTCAATCAATGAATACCTTCTTTCAAGAAAAACCAGTAAAAAATTTTCTGCAAAGCATGGATGATTTTTTCAACAACCCCTTTCCAAATATGGCATTCCCGCTTTCGATAAAAGAAACAGAAACTGCAAATATTATTACTGCTGAATTGCCGGGGGTTAATAAAGAACAAATTACTATTGATGTGTATGACCGCCACATCACGATAAGTGTAAACTACCATGATCAAATAACCGAAGAAAACAAACAACAAAATTTATTCCGATCCACCCAAACTTATAAAAGGAACAGCAGAACCGTTACATTACCTTATCTTATTAACGAACATAAAGTAAAAGCCTCGTACCAAAATGGATTGCTTTCTATCAGCATCCCGAAACAAAAAGGGAAAAAAATAAGTATTGATGAAAAGTAATAAAAAAAGATGTTCGTTTAAAAAAGAATATGATGCATATACTACTAGTGATATTCTAATGACTGTTCTACTGACAAACAGTTATTAGAGTATCACTAGCTTCTTTACAAACCCTACTTCCGAGGTGATTAGATGAGCTACAAAGAACAGTTAGATTCTCATTCTTCCCTTTTTCATCATAATTGGACAAGACCAAAACGGGCAAGTTCCCAAGTAAACGGGCATACCGAAATGTCTAAACCCAATTTTATTTTAAGAAGGAATGCAAGAGCATACCGATATATGTAAAACAAATTTTGTTTTATTAGGAATGCAGGAGCACACCGATGGTTAGGACAAGAAACTAGAAAAAGAGGGCATCCTCCTTAAACAAAACACTTCACATATGTGTGAAGCTATGCTTGGAGGATGCCCTCTTATCCTTTTACTAATGGTATTATACTTTAAATATTCCTCCTACCCCTTTTACAAGTCCAGTAACTTGGTTCATCGCACTCATCATCATTCCAGCAGTATCCATCATTTTATTAAAATCAAAAGAACCGTCCTGTGATTTAAATGAATTCATGATGTTTTGCATTCCACTTTGTTTTTTGGGAATAAATGATTGCTTTGGATATGGATTCATATAGCTTTGTTGGTAATTATTTTTTGGAGCATTTGATATATACGATTCATTTTGATATTGCAATGGATTCTGAAATACATCATGAGACGATTTAGGATAGTTATTTTGCGGATGAAAATATGGTTGTTCATAATTTCCATATGTTCCAGGCAACGTCATCTGCTGGCCGTAATATGGATGCATATTTTCCATAGATCCATTCCACATTGGAACATTCATATAAGGGGTATATTGTCTGCTGTTCAAGTATGGATAAGCTGCCGAACCATTATTTATATGTGATGGAGTCCTATTTAAATATGGCAAATAATTTGGTCGTCGTGCTATGTTCATTTAAACATATCCTCCTCCAAAAGTAATTCCTTCTCTATCCTATGAATAAAATGCCTAGCTGGTGCAAATAACAACACTGGGTTTAGCCAAGAAAAAAACCGCAAAAAAAAACTGCCAACAAAGGCTCTTCTAGGTAGCCTAAAGGTTTGCAGATTGGCTTTCTTTATTTTTTGAACATTTTATAGACAGCTAAGATGAATCCCGATGTCAACTAATAATAAAGCACATCTATTGTTCACCAGTTTTGCCACCTTTATTTAGTTCATTTAATAACGCTTGAAGTATATATTGTACAGATTTTGCTGCATCAAGAAATCTTTTTTTACTCGTTTCCGGATAAAATGCCTGAATGGAGATTATTTCAATATGATCGGATGCTGAAAGTATTTGGGCACCATTAAGATATACTGGCCTTTTGTCATTTACCCATTTTAATGCAAGTTCTTTCCATTCATCGTTCAGCTGCTTCACTTTATTTGCATAAGGGTGCACTACTTCATAAAAATCTTTTGCTTCTCCTGTTGTTTTCACTTGATGAAATGTTCTTATTAAATCTTCAGCTGCTTCCGCCAGCCTTACTGTATCTTCTTTTAACTGATGATCGTTATCCATTTATTGTTCACTGCTTCCTATAAATGCTTTGTTGTATCTATGTTAGTTATTTTAGAGAAATCATGAACCTAGTTCAAGTTTAAAAATTGCTTTTCTTTTTATTTTTTGGAATTTCTCTATCTTTCTAGCTTCCTCCATCCATTTTTGCTCAAATTCAGAAAAAGCTGACTCCAATGTATTTAGATGAATAAGATGTTCTTCTACTTCCATTTTTTTCTTTTCCTGTATTTCCATTATCATAATGTCTAACTCTTCCAATTCATCATTCATCGTTTTAAGTATTTTTAAAAGCTCTTCTTTATTATATACTTCCTTCATTTCAATCCCCTCCCATCTTTGATACTAAATATGTTCGAGGTGATTCGGTTTGCACCTGCACCATTGACAAAACTAGAAGTGATTCGTCAAAGAAAGAACGGATTCCCCAAAACAATAGCGGAATTCGACACGAATAGCTTATATATTATTGAAACAATCTTGTTTCTAATGGAATATATACGACCATAATGATTACGACCATGTATGGGAAAAATAAACCAAACGTTCCTACTTATTTCCTTCACTCGAATGGTAAAATTTGAAAAAAATAAAAAAATGAAACATAAGTGCCCATAAATTCGTCGAATGATGTAAAGGACTCTTGAACTTTGACTCGCAATAAAATACAATGAACATTCTTTTTTTACGGTATAATAGTGACAAAAAGTTTCCGTTCTTGATATTTATTGGGGATTGCTTGGATCTTTTTGGCTAATTTTCGTTAGCTTTTGAACCAAAATAATGAAAAATACCTGCCATATAAGTCACTTTTTCTAAGAAGCTCTATATGATAATATTGTTTGTTGTTAGAAAACACTTATATTGTTTTGCTGGCAGCAAAAAGAGGTGATAAAATGAAACTTCATTACCCAAATGGGAAAAAATATACTCCCATTGCTGAACAAACGAAAAACACATCGAAAAAAAAACATAACTACGGTAATAGAGGGATGACATTAGAAGAGGACATTAATGTCACCAATCAATTTTATTTAGAAATTGGGAAAGCGGTCATTCATAAAAAACCAACTCCCGTTCAAATCGTTCAAGTGAATTATCCGAAAAGAAGTGCAGCAGTTATTAAAGAAGCCTATTTTAAACAAGCTTCAACTACTGATTATAATGGTGTCTACCGTGGAAAATATATTGATTTTGAAGCAAAGGAAACGAAATCCTCCACTTCATTCCCATTAAATAACTTTCACGATCACCAAATTAATCATATAATGTTAGTCGAAAAACAAATGGGTATTTGTTTTGTCCTTATTCGTTTTTCATCCACCGACGAAATCTTCTACCTAGAAGCAGAAAAACTGATAAAATTTTGGCATAGAATGAACCAAGGAGGAAGAAAATCGATAACAAAAGAAGAATTGGCAACACATGGTCATCCCATATCACTTGGTTTTCAGCCGAGAATTGACTATATTAAAGTAATAGATTATCTTTATCATTTCGATTGATACAGCTTTTGATTGTTTTGCATACTAGAAAGGTAGGAAAGAACATGGCAGAAAAATATGAAACAAGAGAGGAGCGCCGAAAAAGGCTCCAATCTGTAAAAAAGAAATCAACATCAAAAAAGAATAAAAACGGCAAACAAATTTTTAAAAAGATTTTTTTAACGTTAATAACAATAGGAATTATTGGGATGATTGGGGGAGCTATTACATTTGGCATCATGGTAAAAGGCGCTCCTAAACTGGATGAAGCGACTTTAAAGGACTCCATTTCCTCTACATTTTATGATTCAGAAGGAAAACCAATTGCGAAAGTTGGAGCTGTTAATCGAGATTATGTCGATTATAAAGATATACCTGATTTAGTCAAAAATGCTTTTATTGCAACAGAAGATTCCCGCTTTTTTAAACATCATGGCATTGATCCAATTCGATTAGGTGGTGCCGTTGTCGCTAATGTTAAAGAAGGATTTGGAGCGGAGGGAGCAAGTACGATTACACAGCAAGTGGTGAAAAACTTCTTCTTTAATCAGCCGCAAAAAACGCTGTCTCGTAAAGCACAAGAAGCGTGGCTTGCTATTCAGTTAGAAAGAAAGTATTCAAAAGAAGAAATTTTTGAAATGTATGTGAATAAAATTTTTATGTCTGAAAATGTCAGTGGTGTTAAAACGGCAGCTGATATATACTTCGGAAAATCACTTGATGAATTAACATTGCCGGAAGCAGCACTTCTTGCGGGAATGCCGCAGGCGCCAAATGCCTACAACCCATTTAATAATCCAGAGCGTGCCGAAAAACGACGCAATATCGTTCTGTCATTAATGCATCAGCACGGTTATATTTCAGAAGCAGAAATGAAAGAAGCACAAAAAGTACCTGTTACTAATACTCTTTTAACGAAAAAAGAAAGAAAAAGCACAGAACTTCCTTATGATTCTTTTATTAAAGAAGCTATTGCGGAAATAGAAAAAAAATATCCTGATATTAATGTTTATACAGATGGCTTATCTATTCAAACAACAATCAATACGAAAGCACAAAAATATGTAGATAAAATTATGTATGAAAACAAAATTGTTCCTTTTCCAGATGAAAAATTTCAAGCTGGAATTACATTATTAGACACAAAAACAGGAGCAATTTTAGCAATAGGAGGTGACCGTGATCCTAAAGTTAAATTTGGCTTTAACTATGCAACAGAACAAAAACGCCAGCCAGGATCCACGATTAAACCAATCCTTGATTACGGTCCTGCTATCGAATATTTAAAATGGGGAACATATCATACGTTAGAAGATAAACCAACAACCTATTCTAACGGCACCCCTATTAAAAACTGGAATGGAAAATACCTAGGTTCTATGACGATGCGCAGCGCGTTGGCACAATCAAGAAATATACCAGCCTTAGAGGCATTTAAAGAAGTTGGGAAGGATAAAGCAAAGGATTTCGCTGTAAATCTCGGCATTCCTTTAGATGATATTCAAGAAGCATACTCTATTGGTGGACTTAAAAATGGGGTCACCAGTAAAGAACTTGCGGGAGCATACAGTGCTTTCGGCAACGAAGGCGTTTATAATGAGCCGCATGCTGTTACTTCCTTTACGTTAAAAGACGGATCAAAAATAAACATGGAACCAGAATCAAAAGTGGTTATGCAAGATTACACCGCTTTTCTAATCACTGATATGTTAAAAGATGTCGTAAACTCTTCCTACGGTACTGGGACCTATGCAAATGTCCCTGGATTGCCGGTTGCCGGTAAAACAGGAACAACAAACTATACAGATAAAGAGCTGTCTGAGTATCAAATTCCAACAAGTACGGCAGTTCCAGACGCATGGTTTGCAGGATATACAACAAACTTTACGATGGCAGTGTGGACCGGATATGAAACACGTAAAAATTATATTGACCCAGGAATGGATCAAAAAGTAGCCCAACAGATCTTTAAAAATGTGATGCAATATATTTCAAAAGATGTGAAAACAGCTGATTTCACTAAACCAGCTAGTGTTGACACAGTTTATATTGAAAAAGGTACATTTCCTGCACAGCTTGCAGGATCCTATACTCCAAAAGATCAAATTCTTACAGAGTATGCGGTAAAAGGAAATATTCCGAGCCAAGTTTCCGAGAGATATAATAAACCTAGTGCACCAACAAATCTTTCTGCACAATATAATAAAGACAATGATGAAATAGAACTTTCTTGGAATTATGGTGACAAAAAAGACGCTAAATTTGCAGTCACTGTTAGTGTTAATGGAGGCGCTGAAGAACAATTAACCGAAACACAAGATACAAGTTTAAAAATTCCCAAACCGGCACCTGGCAGCAACTATACATTTACTGTTAAAGCAATTAAAAAGGATCAATCCAGTGATCCAGCTACAGCAAGTGTAGCCGTTCCTCAGCAAGAAATAGAGGAACAGCCCGTTGATGATGAAGACGAAATCGGAGATGACAATACGAATCCCGAAGATAATCAGCCGACTGATAATCAGGACCAAAACAACAATAATGGCAATAATCCTGATAACAATGGCAACGGAAATGGCGATGGAAACGGGAATGAAAATGGCAATGGAAACAACCCTGATAATAACAACAACAATGGGAATGGGAACAATAATCCTAATGGCAGCCCAGAAAATAACACCAATAGCCCTACAAATAATGAAAACAACAATGGAGATCAGTCAACACCTACTAATAATATTGATGGGAATACTGGAGGATAACACAAAAAAAGCTGACGTCAGTCGAAAGATTCGACTTTGCGTCAGCTTTTTCTTTTGATTTTTTTTATCGCAAATTGTTTTTCTAGTTCCATAAATAATGCTTCTAATTGCTTAAAAGAATGGTAGCCATTTAACCTTGATAGAATAAATGTAAGTCTTTCTCCTACATTAATCGGCTTTATGCTTATCTCTTGGCTTATTAAACCACTTTCAAACGATACAGGAAGCTCGTTTGTCCAATATAAACTTTGCAAAAAGTATCCTATACCTTGTATCATCTTTATACGAGTTTCTTGTTTATGTTCATTTTTGATACTTATGCCTATCTCTTCTTTCAGCGTTTGCCATTGTTTTATTGTTTCGGTAACACATAATTCTATATTTTGTTTTTCCCAGGGCTTAAATGTTTTTATTTGCTGAAAAAAAGCAGCTTCATGAATAAAGGGGACATTTAGTTGAAAAGTTTCTAATATAGAAATGTTATGAAGCAGATATTCCGTTGGTACATCAAGGTTATCGTAACGTAGAAACGAAGGCAATGTTAATGTAAATGCTTTTCCCATTACGTCACACCTATTTTTCTCATTCTTTTTTTCCCTTCTCTGCAAACAGTCAACAATGGACATTCTGTACATTGTGGATTTTGCGCTTTGCAATGATAACGACCAAAAAATATTAATCGATGATGGGTTACCGACCATTCTTCCATCGGAATTTTTTTCATTAATGTTTTTTCTACTTCTAAAACCGAGTCTTTCCAACGACAAAATCCTAATCGTTTGCTTACCCTTTCAACATGTGTATCCACTGCTATGGCAGGTATATGGAATGCGACAGAAACAACAACATTTGCCGTTTTTCTTCCCACACCTGGCAAGTTTATTAATTCATCTCTGTCTGATGGAATTTCTCCATTATATTTCTCTATTACCATTTGGCATAATTTTTGAATATTTTTTGCTTTATTCCTAAAAAGTCCAATTGATCTTATATCTTGCTGCAATTCTTCTAATGATACATTTAAATAGTCTTCCGGTTTTTTATATTTTTGAAATAAGTTTTTTGTCACCTTATTTACAAGTGCATCGGTACATTGTGCAGATAATGCAACCGCAATAACTAATTCAAATGGATTGGAATGAATCAACTCACAATGTGCATCGGGAAACATATCTCCCATTGTGTCTAAACATAATCTAATTTCAGCTTTTTTTAACATATTCCTCCACCATATCTTTTGCCCTATTTTTTCTAATGTCTGTTTTCGTATAGATTAGATTGTTGCTTTTAAACTCGCAGCCTGAATACACTTCGCTTTCCGTGGGCGAGCGTCGAGCCTCCTCGTCGCATACGCTCCTGTGGGGTCTCGTCTTTCTCGCATTCCCACAGGAGTCTACGTGTATTCAGCCTGCTGAGTACTTCTTTTCCCATTTTCATGTGAAAAACAACAAAATTTGAGAAAACAGCCTTTCTAATTTTTTTGTATTCTTCTAAATAGCCATTTAATTTTTTGCTCCTTTTTACAGTAAAGTAAGGATTTGCTAAATTCCATTGTTGATTTTCAAAAGGTCAGAGAATCCACTCCTTTTCCGCGGACATTCTTTCAAGCCTTCGCTCGTACCTCACTGTGGGTCTTGTCAACCCGTTTCTTATAAACAACATTATTGTTTAACAGAGCCTACAGCAAAGAAGAGAATCCTGTGGATCCTCAAAAAATTAAACTGTAAAATAGTTTGTTTAAGGCTCTAGCCAATTAAAAAATGGCACTGATTTACTTGTTGTTGGCTGTTCTTGTAATTTCATAGCACTTTGATTTTGTCTAAATTTTTTCCCGTAGCTTTTCGCTTGCTGTATTGTTTTTATCCCGTTTTTCTTCCATTCAAATAGAATACGGTCTATATAGCGAAAATTTAACTTTCCTGAAATGACAGCCTCTCTTAATGCTGCCTTGACGATAACAGGTTCGTGTTGATCATCATCCAGCCACATACTTAACGATTCAATTTCGAAAGGAGATAAAGGTCTTCCAAACTCATTTTCGAAACATGCGTATAAATCACTTTCTTCCTTTTTTGTATGCTGCGCATCTTCTTTTTTCGTTATCAGCAAGTATACATCAATGAGCTTATTCCATAATGGCTCCAATGAATATTGTTCATAGCGAATGCCCTTTTCATTGTTCCCATCTATAATTTCTAGAAAACCTCTTTTAATAAGCTGACTTAACATTTCATGACATTCCATTGCATCTATCGTCATAAAAGCAGCAAGTTCCATCGGAGTAGGAAAATTATTCCCTTTTTCAAAAAAGGAAAAAATTTGCAGCAATAACACTAATTCCTTTTCATTCAGTTTAAGTATTTTATAATGTGCTAAAAGTGTTGTCGGGATATTGATGCTTCCTTCTTGCAACCATTTTAGCATAATTGTTTTATTCATACAGACACCTCTAATACAGTATATCATGTCATCCAAATGCTTGTAATATGTAATAGTAAGCAATTGTTGGCATCACCAATCTCCATATTTGTCGATATTAATGAGTGGAACAAATAAGAAAAGCGCAAGCGCCTTGAACAGCTCTGAAAAAAAATGTTCCCATGACTCAAAAAGTGCTTTTTACTTTTAGAGGCATGGGGTTATTTTTCACAAGAGCTAGGCGCTGGAGCTAGACAGAAAATAAACAAGGAAGAATTAACTAATATTCCTTGTTTATTAGAGGAATATAAAGTAAATTCTTCCTTTTCACTTTTACCCTTTTATGGGTATAAACGATTTAGTAATCTTGGGAAAGGAATGGTTTCACGAACATGCTCTACTCCACTAATCCAAGCAACTGTTCTTTCTAAACCAAGTCCAAATCCAGAATGTGGTACAGAACCGTATTTTCTTAATTCCAAATACCACTTATACGTTTCTGAATCAAGCTGATGTTCTTCTAATCGCTTGTTTAACAAGTCCATGTCATGGATACGTTCTGATCCGCCAATAATTTCACCATATCCTTCTGGTGCAATCAAATCGGCGCATAAAACGACATCTCCGTTATTTGGATCCGGCTGCATATAAAATGGCTTTAATGTTGTCGGATAATGCGTAATAAAGACGGGTTTATCATAACTCTCGGCAATAGCAGTTTCATGCGGAGCTCCAAAATCATCTCCCCATTTGATATCATTAAAACCTTGCTGATGTAAAAACTCTAGAGCATCATCGTAACTGATTCGCGGAAATGGTGCTTGAATTTTTTCTAGCTTCGAAAGATCTCTGCCCAGCGCTTTTAATTCCAATGCACAATTTTTTAATACAGATTGCACGACGTAACTAACATATTGTTCTTGTACGACTAAATTATCTTCAAACTCACAAAAAGCCATTTCCGGTTCAATCATCCAAAACTCAATTAAATGACGGCGTGTTTTTGATTTTTCAGCACGGAAAGTTGGTCCAAAGGAAAACACTTTTCCAAGAGCCATTGCCGCTGCTTCCATATAAAGCTGGCCACTTTGTGAAAGATAAGCATCTTCATCAAAATATTTTGTGGCAAACAGCTCTGTTGTACCTTCCGGCGCACTTCCAGTCAAGATTGGCGGATCTACCTTTACAAACCCATTTTCATTAAAAAACTCATACGTTGTACGAATAATTTCATTTCTAATTTTCATCACTGCATGTTGACGTTTAGAACGAAGCCATAGATGACGATTATCCATTAAAAATTCTGTACCGTGTTCTTTTGGAGTAATTGGGTAATCAACTGCACTTTGGATTACTTCGACAGCTTTTACAAGCAGCTCGTAACCAAATGGAGAGCGTTCATCTTTCTGAACAACACCAGTAACATAAACAGAAGATTCCTGTGTGACTGTCTTTGCTGCTTGAAAAACTTCTTCTGCTACTTCACTTTTTACGACAACCCCTTGTACAAAACCTGTACCATCACGAAGCTGTAAAAAGGCAATTTTTCCACTTGAACGCTTATTTGCAATCCAAGCACCTATTTTTACTTCTTTATCTACATTTTTAGGTAATTCAGCAATAGTTGATTTAATCACAATATACTCCCCCATAACAATTATGTAAAAAGAAAAGCGGAAGCGACTTGTTTAGCCCCGAAGAAAAATGTTCTCATGACACAAAAAGTGTTTTTACTTTTTGGCTACCCTGAAAATAAGCTCGGTTAAAAGAGGTTTTCCGAAGCTTATCGCTCGCTTTCCGCGGGGCGAGCGCCGAGCCTCCTCGTCACTTTGCTCCTGCGGGGTGTCTCGCCTGTCTCGCTAATCCCGCAGGAGTCGAGCGAACGCTTCTCCAAACCAACATCATTCTTAGCTCTAACTCCTTCTATCCTCACGCTGAATGAACACTACTTATTTTCATCCCCCATGGTGCGAATTTTTATTAGCATGGGGGTCTCTGTCAAACTTGCCTGTTGATTGCAGCGAGAGGCGTTCGCTTTCCGCGGGCGGTCCGGGAGTTTCCTCGGCGCTGTGCGCCTGTGGGTTCTCCATCTGACCCGTTTTTCCCACAGGAGTCTCACACCTTCCACTCCTATCAACATTGTGCCAAAATCAACAATGAACTTTAACATAGCCTGCTTTTTAAAGGAAAATGGTTATTTTTCACAAGGAATTGTCTACCTTTTAATACTTTTCTATCATAATATTATACTCCTCTTATCAAGCACAATCAACAAAAGAGGGCATGCCAACAATGATAACTTTTGGCATACCCTCTAGATAAATGTTTTTCTGTAAGGCTCTGTTAAATTCCATTGTTGATTTTCAAATGGTCAGGGAATCCACTCCCTTCCTATAAACAACATTATCGTTTAACAGAGTCTTCTGTAAAAAACTATTGTTCGTTAAAAAAGCTTAATTTATTATTTCGCAATCTTTTTTTCAACAAACTGATGAATGCGATCTACTGCTTTTTCTAAATTTTCTAAAGAAGTAGCATATGATAAACGAAGATAGTCGTCTGTACCAAAACCGGATCCAGGAATTACCGCAACTAATGCTTCCTCTAATAATGCAGCAGCAAATTCATCGACATTTTTATAGCCAGTTAATTCAGCAGCTTTTTTTGCATTTGGAAATAAATAGAATGCACCTTTAGGCTTTAGGCAAGAGAACCCAGGAATTTCTGTCAATTTCTGATGGATAATATTCAGTCTGTGCTGAAATGCTTGATTCATTTCTGTTAACGCATCTTGTGACCCTCTGTATGCTTCTATTGCACCATATTGTGCTGTTGTTGTAGGGTTTGATGTACTATGGCTTGCTAAGTTTGTCATAGCAGTAATAATGTCTTTATTTCCTGCTGCGTACCCAATTCTCCAACCTGTCATGGAATGAGATTTCGAAACACCATTTATTATGATAGTAGCTTCTTTTAATTGCGGAGATAAAGTAGCGATTGAAACATGCTTAGCTTCCCCATATACAAGTTTTTCGTAAATTTCATCGGATATAATCAAAATATTATGCTCTAAACAAACTTCTCCAATTGCTTTTAGTTCCTCTTCTGTATAAATCATACCCGTTGGATTGCTTGGTGAGTTAATAATAACTGCTTTTGTTTTTGCTGTGATTGCTTGTCTTAATTGTTCTGGTGTAATTTTAAACTCATTTTCTTCTAATCCATCCACATAAACTGGAACGCCGTCTGCAAGCTTTACTTGTTCAGGGTAGCTAACCCAAAATGGCGTAGGAATGATTACTTCGTCTCCTTCATCTAACAACACTTGAAACAATGTGTATAATCCATGTTTTGCACCATTTGTAACAATGATTTGTGAAGCTTCATAATCTAATCCTTGATCTTTTTGAAATTTACGGACAATTTCTTCTTTTAATTCTGGTAAACCTGCAGCTGCAGTATATTTAGTTTGTCCTTCATTCATGCTATTAATAGCTGCATCAATAATATTTTGCGGTGTATTAAAGTCCGGCTCGCCCGCCCCTAAACCGATTACATCATAGCCTTCTGCTTTTAATGATTTTGCTTTTGCTGTGATTGCTAAAGTAGTAGATGGTGTTAATGCATTAACTCGTTGTGCCAATTGAATATTCATGTACTTTCTCCTCCAACCAAAACCTTTGAATTATATATTTTCAATATTTAAAAGTAATTCTTCACCTGTTTCAAAATCTAAATAATAATAATTTATTAAATTATTATCTGAATGAGTATTAATTTCCCAAGATGGAATGCCTCGTATCATGCTTAAGCGAACAGTGTTTATTTTCGCTGGTGATCTTTTCGCTAATAATTTATTAATCGCTTGTTTTTTAGTTATCCCATCTTTTTGTTTTCTAACAGTAATTGTATGGTTTTTTTCTTCAATCCAAACAATCATGTTTTCATTTTTGCTATTTTTTCCTTCTACAATATAATAAGTGTTTTTATCTGTTCCGTGAAACAGAGTAAAATTATCTACTGTATGTATATCTGCTTCCTTTTTGGCAATCGTTTCAGCCTCAGAGCTTGCCGCTTTTACTGGTTCCACAGCGTTTAAATAAATATTTATTACGAATCCAATTATAATAAAGGAAACAATAGCCAGTATCCAAATCCATTTTTTCATCTAATTCATCACTTCTTTTTATTCATTCTATTGTCATAGGCTGTTTCTCAAAATTTGTTGTTTTGCACATAAAAAATCGAAAAGAAGTACTCAGCAGGCTGAATTCACGTAGACTCCTGTGGGAATGCGAGAAAGACGAGGAGGCTCGACGCTCGCTAAACAGACGAAGTGTATTCAGCCTGCGAATTTAAAAGCAATAATCTATACGAAAACAGCCTAAAAAAATACGTTTGTATTTCAACATCCATATAAAGTTGTTTTATATGATTAATTTTATATTTTAACCCATTTCATGTAAATAAATTGTTTATACTCATCAGTTATTATAACAGCATACCTGAACAGAAAGGAACAATTTTAGGTTGAAATTAGGCAAAACGATTAAATTTTTTTATTCATTTCCTCATCTTGTTTTGTACAGCAGCTTTTCACGATAACCATTCTTTAATAATGCCAATCATTTCATTTAGCGGCATTGTTTTTACAGGGACTGCAGGAATGGATTGCAAAAACGTTTTTCCGTAAGAAGTAGTAATAATTCTCCTGTCAAAAACGACAATAAACCCTTTATCTTGTTCTGTACGAATTAAGCGGCCGAATCCTTGCTTAAATCGTAATACCGCTTCAGGCAAACTGTTTTCTAAAAATGGATTTCCAGCATTTTGCTTAATTTGTTCATTTTTTGCTTCCGTAAGCGGATCATCAGGTGATGAGAATGGCAAACGAACCATAATTAAGCATGTTAAATCCTCGCCTGGTATATCGATTCCTTCCCAAAAGCTGTTTGTTCCAAGCAAAATTGCTTTATCATACCGTTGAAAATTTCTCGTTAATCGCATTCTGCTTCCCGTTGTAATGCCCTGCGCTAAAATGGCGTAGTCTTCTAAACAACCACTTTCTTTCATTAAATCGTACGTTTTACGCAGCATGTCATTAGCTGTAAAAAGGATTAACATTCTTCCATTTGTCGCTTCCGCTATCCGGATGATATGTTCTGTAATAGATACAATATAATCTTCTAACGGCACCTTATTAATTTCCGGCACCCCTTCTGGTATGAACAATCTTACTTGCTTTTCATATGGAAAAGGGGAAGGAATTTGTTTCTCTACATAATGACTATTTGTTAATCCCAATGAATCAACATAATAATGAAAAGAGTTATTTACTGACATGGTCGCAGAAGTAAATATAATGCTGCTTTTTTGTGTGAAAAAATCTCTTTGCAACCTGCCTGCAACAGAATATGGCTGTGCATATAAAACAGCGTTATTTGGATACGTTTTTAAATCTGCTTCCAACCAGGAAATATTATCTTCTTCTCGTAAAAAAATGTTGCGAAGGGAGTTCATATAATCGTCCCATTCTTTTTGAATAGCTGTAATTCTTTCTACAAGCATTACTTGCTTGGATGATATTACTTCATTTAAACTTTTTAATTCATTTATTGTTTCTGTAACTGCAGCATGACAATCTTTAAAAAGAAATACTAATCTTTCTGCAACACTTCGTAAATGATTCCATTCTTTTGATCCATCGCTTTTTAAGCGAAAGCTAGTTTTTATGACAGCATGTTTCCGTCCATTTTTTTTCGCATATCGTAAAAGGGAACGAAAGAATTCTTCTAGCTCTGCTTGTAAATCATGAAACAGTTGATTATATTTACCCTTATTTTTTTTGTCCTCGGAAGCTATTAATAATTGCAGCTGATAGAAATATTGCTTTTGTTCTAATGTTCCAATTGCGTTTATACTTAATTTGGCTGCTACATATGGAAGCTGATATCCAAACTGCTTCGTTGCCGTTTTTTCAAAATGATGTCCTTCATCGATAATGGCATATTCATATGTAGGAAGCAACTTCTGTTCAGTAGTTAAATCTTTTAAAAGAAGCGCATGATTTGTAATAATTAACTGCGCTTTTTGTGCAGCATTTCTTGTTTTACGATAAAAATCTTTTGGAGCCCATGCTTTTGACATAGATAATGAGAAATTCCCATCATTTTTTATTTTATCCCAATAAATGACGCCGCCGCTTGAAAGATTTAATTCATCTTTATCGCCTGTTGATGTCTCTGTTAACCAGATAAGAATTTGCATTTTAGTCAAAATAATATCATAGTTATCATCTTGTTCACAAAGGGAAACTTCGAATTTATCCAGGCTAATATAATGGTTTCTTCCTTTTAATATCGTATAAGAAATAGAAAATGGTAATATATGTTTTAATAGCGGCAAGTCTTTTCGGATTATTTGCTCTTGTAATTGGGTCGTATACGTGCTAATAACGATTTGTTTCTGATTATTTACTGCGAAATAGGCCGAAGGAATTAAGTACGCTAATGATTTTCCAATCCCCGTCCCAGCTTCAATTAAACTATGTTGATTTTGTTCAAATGCTTGATAGATCGTTTCCATCATATTTATTTGCCCTTGTCTTTTCCGATAAAAAGGAAGCGCTATACTCATTGCTTCATCCATTTGTTCTGCTGCAAATGGGGCTGAATTATTTGAGTGATTATGTTGGACCTTTTCATTATGTTGGACTTTTAATGCTAATCCACGATAGATTTCTATATGTTCTGGTATGTATTCGACCTTTTTTTGTTTTTCATCTATAATCCCTTCCAACAATAAATCAGCATCACTTTTTAAGGAACCACTAAGCCTTTTTAACTGTTTAATCGTTTGCAAAGGCAAGCTTTTTATTTTTTTTAATAAAAGTAGAAGTAATTCTGCTGTTACGTAGGCATCGCTATCCGCCTGATGAGGTCTTGTATGATCAATTCCCTCTTGAACTGCCAAATCGGTTAATTTATAACTATCTGCAGTCGGAAATAAAATTCGAGCTAATTCTACTGTATCTAAAACCGGTCCATAAAACGGTTCATATCCTGCATATTGCAATTCTTCTGATAAAAAGGATAAATCAAACAAAACATTATGTGCTACAAAATAGGCGTCTTTTAGCAAAAGAGAAATTTTGTCCGCTACTTCTTTAAATAATGGTGCTGATTCGACCATTTTATCATTTATCCCTGTTAATTCTTCTATAAACGGCGAAATTGGTTGTAAAGGATTAATAAATGATGAAAATTCTTCCACAATTTCCCCATTTTCAACTACAACAGCAGCAAATTGAATCATTCTATCCCCTTTTTTTGGAGAATTGCCGTTTGTTTCTAAATCAATTACAACAAATTTATTCTCCATTACATCCACCTCTTACTTTCAGTCATTCAAAAGGTAACATAAAATCGAAAAAAGGAAAAGATATTACTTTTATTTGACCTGTTAAATTCGATTGTGATTTAGGCTGTTTTTGTATAGAATGTTGCTTTTAGAATCGCAGCCTGAATACACTTCGTCCGTATGAACATCATAAAAAGCTTACAATTAAATTCTTTTACATTACTTCTTATTACTCAAACTTCGCACCTTCAAATTCGTTTGCAAATCTTGATAGGACTTGGTTTAGAACAATAAAAAGGAAGGCTTGTTTTTTATTGTTGAGGTTGCTTTCCACTACGGGTTGCTTCGCTTTCCGCGGGGTGGGAGCTGAGCCTCCTCGGCTTTGCCTTGCGGGGTCTCAGCCTTCCCACATTTCCCGCAGGAGTCTTCGCACCCTCCGTTACAAGCAACTTGTTTTAAAATAAGTTCTTGTTTTCGAATTTCATAAGGTATTATTGCTAAACAATAGTAGCGTTGATTTTTTTCATGTTATTATTCAACGTTGTTCTACCAAAATGTGCCGCTTGAGTCTATTTCTATAAAGTGGGTGTTTTTACCAGTTCAACGACAGCAACTAATTAATAAAACGGCTTGATTGAAGTGGAAGGTGCGAGACTCCTGTGGGATTAGCGGGTTAGATGAGACCCCGCAGGCGCAAGCGCCGAGGAGGCTCATCGCACGCCCCACGGAAAGCGAGCATCCTGAAACGGAAAGCAAGCCCCTATTTGTAAGGAATAATATTTGCAAAAAAACACCCTAAAAGACTATTCAATCACTCTTTTCTAATTAGCTCTAAACCAAGTTATGACAATACATGAAGAGGAATTTATAACTGCGAAGTTTGAGTTATTATTCCATCTTTACAGCAAAAATATAAGAGGTCTGCCCTTAAAGAACAGACCTTGCTCACTTTATTGCTACCTGCTTTTTACATAATTGTTTTTTCAGGCTCTTGGTGCAACAATGTTTTTATTTTATTATGTTCATCCATAATCGCTACTTTTGGTTGATGATCGTGAACATCTTCATTTGCTACTAATGCATAAGAAATGATAATAACAATATCTCCTTCTTGAACTAGCCTTGCAGCAGCTCCATTTAAGCAGACTGTGCCGCTTCCACGTTCTCCCGGAATGATATATGTTTCTAATCTTGCCCCATTATTATTGTTGACAATTTGAACTTTTTCATTTGCTGCCATTCCAACCGCATCCAATATTGCTTCATCGATTGTAATACTGCCGACATAATTTAAATTAGCTTCTGTGACGGTTGCTCGATGAATTTTTCCGTTCATCATAGTTCGAAACATGTTTACACCTCTTCCCCTAATTAAGATCAAAAATTATATTATCAATTAATCTGGCAGATTTAAATTGTACAGCGATTGCTACAATGATCTTACCATCAAGCTGCTCTATTTTTTGCAAGTCAGGATAAGTTAATATTTCCAAATAATCAACAATACCGCTTGATTCTATTTCTACTTTGTTTTTTAAAGTATTGATAAGCTGTTCTATTTGATGATTTCCTTTTATTAACTCTTCTCTTGCAAGGGCAAGTGTTTGATATAAAATGCCTGCCTCTTTTCTTTCTGCTGGAGAGAGGCGAACATTTCTTGAACTTTTTGCTAAACCATCTTCTTCCCGAACTGTCTGCACTGCTACAAGTTCCGTCGGAAAATGAAAGTCTTTAATTAATCCATCTACTACTGCAACTTGCTGTGCATCTTTTTGTCCAAAATACACATGGTGCGGCTGAACTAAATGAAAAAGCTTCGTTAATACGGTTGCAACCCCATCAAAATGGCCAGGTCGCGTGCGGCCGCATAATACATCTGTTCTAGTTTGCACCTTTACCGTTACCGAAGGGGAGGAAGGATACATTTCTTCCACTGTTGGATAAAAGAGATAATCTACTTGTTCTTCGTACGCAACAAGTTTATCGTGCTCAAAATCCCTTGGATAAGAATCTAAATCTTCTGAAGGTCCAAATTGCAACGGATTAACAAATATACTTAATATCACAATATCATTATTTGCTCTTGCTTCCTTTAACAAAGCACGATGCCCTTCATGAAGATAACCCATTGTTGGTACAAAACCAATGACTAGCTGCTCTTTTTTAAGCGTTGTTGTTAATCTTTGCAGCTCCTCTGTTGTTGTTACTATTTTTGTTTTTGTTAATATATTCATTGTTTTCCCCCATAAAGACGACTCAGTTCTTCTGCTTTCATCGTAAAACTATGTTTCATTTCAGGAAAATCACTTGTTTTCACTTCATTAATATATTGTTTTAATGCTTTTTCTATCGGTTCATTTATATTAGCATACTGTTTTACAAATTTAGCCACTCGTTCAACCCCATACGTTACAAGATCATGATAAACAAGGACTTGGCCATCTGTATCAACACCTGCCCCAATTCCGATCGTTGGAATTTGCAGCTTATTGCTGATCTCTTTTGCAAGCTGCATCGGAACACATTCTAACACAACAGCAAATGCGCCTGCTTGTTCGCATTTTACTGAATTTTCTATTAAGGCACTTGCTTCTTGATGGTTTTTTCCTTGGACTTTGTATCCGCCTAATACGCCAACTGTTTGAGGAGTTAATCCTAAATGTGCCATCACAGGTATTCCTGCATTTGTTAACAGTTTTATTTTTTCAATCACATCATCGGCTCCTTCAAGTTTAACAGCATTTGCACCTGTCTCTTGAATAAGCTTCGTTGCATTTAATAAAGTGTCTCTTTCAGAAAGATGATAACTCATAAAAGGCATATCGATGACGATAAAAGTATTTTTCGCACCACGTTTTACCGCTTTGCCGTGATGGATCATATCGTTCATTGTTACAGGAATCGTCGAATCGTATCCAAGAACAACCATTCCTAATGAATCGCCAACTAAGATCATATCTGCCGCAGCATTTTCCACTTGTTTTGCAGAGGGATAATCATAGGCTGTTACCATACTAATTTTTTCTTTCTGTTGTTTCATTTTTAAAAAGTGTGTTGTTGATTTCATTATTTCCTCCTTTATTTGGAAGAGGGTAGTACAAAAACACAACAAAAGAGGCTCTCCCAACTAATTCGGCCTTATCCAATCAGCAAAAATACAACAATAACCAAACAACTATTGTTATTATTTTCCTAATATAGATATGGTCTTATGCTGTTGGGACAGCCTCATTACTTTGATTTTTTCGTTTCCTCCCTCTGTCCTTGTCCTTTTAGGATCTAGGCAGATATGAAAAGCGTAGGCACCTTGCTTAGTCGCGAAGAAAAATGTTCTCTTGGCTCAAAAAGTGTTTTTTACTTTTAGAGACAAGAGGTTACTTTCACAGGGGCTAGGCGCCGGAGCTAGACACTCATCTAAGTTAAGAAATTTTTATGATTTCTTATTAAAACTAAAAGGTGCAGTTCCTTTAAGATACTGCCCAACAAAAGCATTATAACAAAACTATACAATTCTTACTAGACTAAGATATCTGCGGAATAAATTTGATGAGTAACTCCATCTTCATCCTCTAGCAGCAATACTCCTTCATCTGTAATTCCTAGAGCAACTCCGTATAAATTTCCTGTAAGAGTTCTTGCCGTAACCTTTTTTCCGATACTAATGGCATAGCTCTCCCATAATATTTTAATTGGATAAAAGCCGTTCTCTAAATAGACAGTATACAGCTTTTCTAATTGCAAAAGGATAGCTTGAATAATATTGGCACGATTCCATTTTTCTCCTTTTTCAATCAAGAGAGACGTTGCAAGCGATTGAATTTCTTCTGGATAATCCTCAAGCTCCTGATTTACATTAATGCCAATCCCGACAATAACCGATTGGATACGATCACTGTCCGCTTGAATCTCCGTTAAAATGCCTGTTACTTTTTTGTTGTTTATTAATAGATCATTTGGCCATTTAATTTGTGCTTGCAAACCGGTTACTTCTTCGATTCCTTGTACAACTGCAACAGCTGTTAACAATGTTAATTGCGGTGCTTGTAGAATTGGAATATTCGGTCTTAATAATAAACTCATCCAAATCCCTTTATATTTCGGCGAATGCCAGTTCCGATTCAGTCTTCCTTTACCGCCAAGCTGTTCTTCTGCTACAACAAGTGTTCCTTCTTCTGCACCTTCTAATGCCAGCTTATGTGCAATTTTTTGAGTTGACTCCACTGTTTCCTCATAATAGATATTTCTGCCGAAATTTTTTGTTATTAAGCCAAATCGAATTTCATCTGGAATAATTTTTTCTGGAACATCAATTATTCGATAACCTTTTTTACGGACTGCTTCCAATGTAAAACCGTCTTTTCTAAGTTCCTCTATATGTTTCCATATTGCCGTTCGGGAGCATCCTAATACATTTGCAAGTTCTTGGCCGGAAATATATTGATTCGGCTTACTTGTAAAAGCTTCCAGCAATTGTTTTCTTAAATCTGATGACATGTTTGTAGCCACTCCTTTATTGCCTGCTTATCGTTTCGAACTTTTTGTTCGACGACTGCTTGTTCGACAACATTCAAAACTTCTCTTATCCAAGGTCCAGAAGGTTTATTGCTCCAAGCCATGATGTCTCCTCCACCAATAACAAGATCTGCTTTTTTCTTTATTGGCAGTTTTTCATATCTTGCTTTTATATGTTGTATATCTACATCTTTTTTTTGTTGCCAAAAAGCTTGAGAAACTTTTTCTGTACTGCAGGCAATACATAAAGTAGCTTCATATAAATCGATGTCTGTCCAGGAATTGTTTTGTTTTTTGTAAACAAAAAACATGATTTTTTGGATTTGTTTTATTTGTTTCACCGGCAGCTTCCAAGCGCGTAAAAACTGTTCTATCAGTTTATTATCTTTTATTTTCAAACATAATAAACATATAGCCCACATTTCATTTCCATTTAAGAAAGCAGTATGCATAGACGACCATTGTACTAATGCATCCTCTTTTCCTTTTAATTGTGGCAAGTACTCATAAATCTTTGTCTCAACGACATGTTTTAAAGCTTCTATTCTTGCAGGACCATTCAGCAATTTTTCAAATTCAGCCGTTATTCTTTCGACTGCAATTTCTCTCAACAACTGACGATTTTCTGTAATAGATTTTTTTGTATTATCTTCAATAGAAAAACCTAATGTACTAACAAAACGAATCGCCCGCATCATACGAAGAGCATCTTCCTGAAAACGTTCGTTTGGATTGCCGACTGTGACAATTTGTTTGTTTTGCAGGGCATCTTCCCCTTGAAAATAATCAATAATGCTGCCATTTTTGTCCATTGCCATGGCATTCATCGTAAAATCTCTCCGTTTTAAATCATCGCGTAAATTCCTAATAAAAAATACTTCAGAAGGTCGACGATGATTTACATATGTAGACTCTGTTCGAAACGTTGTAATTTCGTAAGAACGATGATGAAGCAACACCATTACCGTTCCGTGCTGAATGCCGATATCAATCGTACGGTCAAAAATGTTTTTTATTTCGTCTGGTGTGGCAGCGGTAGCAATATCAATATCGTTTATTTCTTTGCCTAACAAAAAATCCCGTACAGACCCTCCAACAAAATACGCCTCATACCCAGCTTGTTCGATTTCTCTTATGATCGGTAATGCTTCTTGGAATACGTTATTCATCATTAATCACCAGTTTTCATTAACGTCTCATATATTTGTTCATACTGGCTAACAATTAATCCTGCACGGAAATGGTCTTGTACTCGTTGAATGGAATGATAGGAAAACTGTTGATGCAGTTCCTTATTACTTAATAAGGCAGCTGCCTTTTCGCCAATTTCTTCAGCATTTCCTAATTCACAAATATAGCCAGTTTCACCGTCCACAATTACTTCCGGAATACCACCAATATTTGTTCCAATGCAAGGTACGCCACAAGCCATTGCTTCTAATGCTACTAAACCAAAACTTTCTTTTTCAGATAGCAACAGCATTAAATCACTAATTGAATACAACTCTTCTAAATTTTCTTGTTTTCCTAAAAATAATACTCGGTCTTTTATTTGCAATTCATCTACCAGCTTCGTTACATTTCTCATTTCAGGGCCGTCTCCTACAAGCAAAAGCTTGGACTGTACCTTTTCAGAAAGATGATAAAATGCTTTGACAACATCCGGTACTCGCTTTACACTGCGGAAATTGGATACATGAATAACAACTTTCTCTGCTGTCTGTATGCCATATTCGTTTCGCAAATGAGTCGATTCTACTTTTTGATATACTCGCTCATCAATAAAATTGTACAATACTTCAATTTGCTTATTAGGATGAATTACATCATATGTTTGTTGTCTTAATGATTCTGAAACTGCTGTCACCACATCTGATTTTTCAATACCGAAACGGATGCTATCTGTTAAAGATGGCTCATATCCTAATACAGTAATATCTGTGCCATGTAAAGTAGTGACAATTTTCACATCTCTTCCGCTCATCTGTTTTGCTAAAATTGCACATACAGCATGTGGAATTGCATAGTGCACATGCAGCAAATCTAATTTTTCCCTTTTTATCACTTCAGCCATCTTGCTGCTTAAGGCAATATCATATGGGGGATATTGAAAAACAGAATATTGACTAACCTCTACTTGATGGTAATAAATATTGTGATACATTTTTTTCAATCGAAAAGGAAGGCTGGATGAAATAAAATGAATTTCATGCCCTTTTTCCGCGAGCATTTTCCCTAATTCTGTTGCTACAACACCTGATCCTCCAACTGTCGGATAACATGTAATTCCTATTTTTAATTTCTTCATTCTTTTCCACCTAATAAATCATGATGCAATAATAGCGGCTTTTTCTTCATAAACCCTTCAGCAAAAGATACTCCTGCTTCTTGCCCAAAGAGTTTTTCCCGTGCTTGAATGTTTTCGATATAACCGTTAACAAGCGGTGTATCCACACTTTCTGTTGATTTAATAAATTGGCTCTTATAACAATTTAATGCATCGATTTTTTGATTCATATATTCACTTGTATCAATCACAAAATCCGGCTTATGAAAACCGTTGATCATATAATAATAGACATTCTGCACTCGATGTGCCAATCCGTTTTCTGTCTGAATATTTATTATTCCTGCCGAAAATACTGCTTCATCTACTAATTTCGCACAATTACCATGATCTGGATGACGATCGAATAAAAATGGAGCAAAAACGATTTTAGGCTTATATAGACGGATAATCTCTACTATTTTTTTGATTGAAGCTTCTTGTAAAAACAAGCCTCTATCTGGAAGATCGAGTGTGACTCTTTCCGTAATGCCGAGAACGTTCCCTGCTTCGAGCGCTTCTTTTTTCCGTATATCGATCGTCCCATTTGAAGACAGTTCACTTTTTGTTAAATCGCAAACAACAATTTTTTTGCCTGCTTTTGCGTATTTAGCAATTGTTGCCCCCATCCCTATTTCCACGTCATCGCTATGTGCGCCAAATGCTAATATATCAATAGTCTCCCATTTACTTTTCTTTAAATTTTGCTGTTTTTCCATGTACAACATTTCTCCATTCTATATCACCGTGCTCAAGTCCTCGGATTAATACTTCCCCTGTCCCCATATTGGTTGCAAGTGGAACTGAATATACATCACATAATCGTATTAATGCGGTAACATCCGGTTCATGAGGCTGAGCCGTTAATGGATCTCGAAAGAAAAAAACCATATCCATGTTATTATTGGCAATTTTCGCCCCTATTTCCTGATCGCCGCCAAGGGGGCCGGAATGAAAGCGATGTACTTCTAATCCAGTTGCTTCTTTTATTTTTAAACCAGTTGTTCCTGTTGCAAATAAAGAGTGTTTTGAGAAAATTGATTCATATGCAGTCACAAATCGGACCATGTCATCCTTTTTTTTGTCGTGAGCAATTAAAGCAATATTCATTTTTCACACCCCTATTCCATAATATTTTCAAGTCCGTAAACAAGCACATTTACTTTTAATACTTCTTCTACCGCCAATTTTACACCTGACATAAAGGAAGTGCGATTATAAGAGTCATGTCTTAGTGTTAATGATTCTCCATCTGCGCCAAACATAACTTGTTGATGGGCAATTAATCCAGGCAAGCGAACAGAGTGTATGCGCATTCCATCAAAATCTGCACCTCTTGCTCCAGGAATCGTTTCTTTTTCTTCTGGGTGCCCTTGTTTTTTCGTTTCCCTAACTTCCGCAATCAGTTCCGCTGTTTTCACAGCTGTACCAGATGGAGCGTCCAATTTTTGATCATGATGCAACTCGATAATTTCTGTATCTTGATAATATTTTGCAGCAAGCTTGGAAAACTTCATCATAAGAACTGCTCCTACTGCAAAATTAGGTGCGATAATGCAGCCGCGGTTCATTTCTTCGCATAAATTTTCTAATTCCTGCAAATTTTCTTTCGTAAAGCCAGTTGTGCCAACTACTGGGCGGACACCGTAGCTAAGAGCTGTTCTTGCATGATGCATGCCAAATTCCGGTGTGGTTAAATCAATCAACACATCTGGTTTTTCTGTTTGCAAACAAGTGTCAATATCGGTATAGATCGGCACGTCATAGGAAGCAAACCCATCTAATTCACTTAATTTTTTTCCCTCATATTTATGATCCAACACACCGACTAATTGAAAATGTTCAGTACGCCCTGTTAAATAAACTGCTTCCTTTCCCATTCTTCCTCGTGCTCCTGCAATGACAATTTTGACTTTTTCCAATGTAAACGCTCCTTTATGTATGTTCTATGTAATTATGTTGTTGTTTTAATAACTCATTACTGCTTTTCTATGTCCAGCTACAGCACCTAGCCTTTATGAAAAATAACCCTTTGCCATGAACATTTTTCTTCAAGGCTGAACTAGGCGCTTCCCCTTTCTTATTGCTCTTTTCTTGTCCAACGATTTTTGTCTCTTGTGTTAAATTTGTGCATGACTCTATCATGTGCTTCCTCTAAGTCTATATGTAAAGAATTAGCAAGGCAAATTAATACAAATAGCATATCTCCAAGTTCATCGTTGATTTCTTTTTCTTCTTCTGTTGTTTTCTTCGGCTTTTCCCCATAATGATGATTTATTTCACGTGCCAGTTCACCTAATTCCTCTGTTAACCGCGCTAGCATCGCAAGGGGGCTAAAGTATCCTTCTTTAAACTGTCCGATATATTCATCGACTTCTTTTTGTAATTCTTTTAATGTTTTCTCTTGCTTCACCCATTCCACCTCATACCGTAAAGTATTCAACACATCCATTTACATGTTAGCTAATCTAATAGGTTTTTACAAACATTTTAGCATTTCTTTTAAGAAAAGTGGAAGCGCCTTGTTCAGCCCCGAAGAAAAATGTTCTCATGACTCAAAAAGTGTTTTTTACTTTTAGAGGCATGAGGTTATCTTTCACAGGGGCTAGGCGCTGGAGCTAGACACCTGTCATACTTAAGAAAACTTTTCTTATCTTTAGAAAAAACCAAAAGGAACAAGAATGCACGACTTCTTGTCCTTTGTTTTTTCATATAGAGTTTGTTCAACAGTTCTTATTAATGATGTTGATGGATTTCTTTCACTCGATTATCTGTTGGCAATAACAACGTTAATAGACCGCATAGCGGTAATGCACTGCATAACAGCATGATGGTTTGCAAGTCATACTTATCTCCAATCACCCCTAAGATAACGGCTCCAAGTGCGCCCATGCCAAACGCTAATCCAACAATTAACCCAGAAACAAGGCCAATCATACCTGGTATTAGTTCCTGTGCATACACAACCGTAACACTAAAACTCGACTGAAGAATAAATCCAATTATCATTAATAAAGGACCAACTAAACTAAGCGGCATATGAGGCACTAATAACGTAAACGGTGCAGCTCCAAGCATGGAAAACAACAAAATTGTTCTTTTTCCATATCGATCCGCTAATGGTCCGCCAAAAAAAGTGCCAATTACTCCTGCTAACAAAAATAAAAAAACATAAATCTGCGCTGAACGAATTGATAGTTGAAATTTATCAATCAAATAAAAATGAAAAAAATTACTGATGCCTGCACCATACCAAGATCTAGCAAAAACTAAAAAAATTAATAAACTAATGGCGATCACAATTTCTTTATTGATATAAAGCGGCTTTTTTGCTTGGTGGTTTTTTTTAGGTGCGATTATTTTCAACTCGCCTTTATACCAGTTGGAAACGGAAAAAAGCACAACTATTCCAATGGCAGCTAGCAAAGTAAACCAGATAGTGCCAAACTGGCCAGTATAAGTAAAGATAAATGCTGTAAATAACGGCGCCATAGATTGGCCTGCATTGCCGCCAACTTGATAAATGGATTGGGCAAGCCCCCTTTTTGCTCCCGCAGCCATATAGGCGACACGTGATCCTTCTGGATGAAAAATAGCAGAACCGAAGCCAATAAATAGTACAGATAAAAGCACAAAATAAAAATTAGTAGAAATTGCCAGTCCAAACATGCCTAATAAACTAAAAATCATAGCAACTGGCAATAAATAAGGAGCCGGGCGTTTATCTGCCAATACACCAAAAAATGGCTGCATAATAGACGATGTAATATTAAGAGTGAACGCAATCCATCCTACTTGTGTATAGTTAAGGTTCATCGACTTTTCAATAATTGGAAATAATGCAGGTACGACCGACTGCATACAATCATTCATAAAATGTCCTAAACTTATCGCAAATAATATATTATAAACCGTTATTTGCTGTTGCTTTTGTAATACTTCTGCTGTTTGCAACATACCCCTTCTTTCTTTTTGCAAAAATAGATAATAAATCAAATTACAAATGTTATTATACATCGGAAAAGAAGGAAAAAATAGGTATGGTAAAGATTTTATAAAAATCATTTTCTACAGCAAAAAAGGTACGCTGTTATTTGTAACAGCGCACCTTTTCTATAATTAACATCTATCCATTTTTTTCTATAAAAATTAATCTTGTCTTTGCATTCCTGTATAAATTAGAATCAAACGAATTAATTCTAATACAGCAACAGCAGCTGCTGCCACATACGTTAATGCAGCTGCATTTAATACTTTTTTTGTTTCTCTTTCTTCGTTATTGCGGATAATTCCTAATGAAACTACTTGATCCATCGCACGGTTGGATGCATTAAATTCCACTGGCAAGGTAATAAACTGGAACAACACAGCTGCAGCCATAAATACAATTCCTAACAGAACAAAATTGGATAACCCTGCAAACATTCCAATTAAAATAAGAATCCATGAAAAGTTGCTACCGATATTCGCAACTGGAACTAATGCATGACGGAAGCGCAAAAAAGAATAATTCTGCTGATCCTGAATGGCATGTCCTACTTCGTGTGCAGCAATCGCAGCTGCTGCAACAGAATGTCCATGAAAATTATTGGTCGAAAGACGAACCACTTTTGTTCTTGGATCATAATGATCAGATAATACGCCTCTTGTTTCTTCTACTGTTACATCATATAATCCATTAGCATCTAAAATTTTTCTTGCAACTTCTCTTCCTGTCATATACGAAGAAGAAGCTACTTTTGAATATTTTTTATAAGCACGTTTAACTCTAAGATTGGCGAAGAGAGGAACTAAAAGGATGATAATAAAATACACTAAAAACATACATTTCCCCCTATTTCATGATGTTATATATTTTTATTGTAAGCAGGGAAAATACTAAAGTCAAATTTTATGATTTGATTTTCTTTGTCTCTTCTTTTCTGCTTTATCCCCTGCATATTTTCTCCAGCCAACGTAAGATAATGTAAGAATAATAATACTTCCTGTTGAAATAATCATCCACCAAAGAGAAGGATCTGTTTCATCTTCATATACTTGATTAAATACATTTTGCAGCTCGGATTGCAAGGTGATCAATTCCTCTTGTTGATCACTATTGCTAAATACTTGCAGACGATACGTATCAATAAACTGTACAAGTGCATTTAACTTTTGAAACTGCTCTGTCGCTACATCAAGCTTTAAACTCGGGTAAATAATGTCGTATAAAGAAAGAAAGGAATTCATCTTTTCTTCAAAAACTTGTTTGTCCCCATTTTCAGCTGCTTCTTTCATCTCGTTGTATGTCGTCATAACAGGATCCTTCATTTGTGTCCATAAAGGCTGCTGTCCTGAAGAGATGGCATCTACAACAAGTCGAAACTTAGTTACTGCAGAAATGCGTTCCTCTACATTCATGGTTGTATTGGTGGTCGCTTCAACAGCTTCATCATGTGCAACTGTAACAATTCTTAATTCATCCATTGTGAAAGGATTTTGTTTAACTGTTATGTCGCTAAATTGATTAGAAAAATAATCTAGTATTTTTTTTGCATCTTCATATCGTTCGGATTTTACAAGCTGCAACGCTTCGTCCGATAATGTGTCTAGTTCATCTATAGGCGCATTTTGATCTGTATCTGCATATACAGAAATCGAAATAGGTAGCAAAAGCACTAAAACACTTACGAATACAACGAATTTAGCTTTCATCCCATGTCCCTCCTTGGTCTACTATTAAAAATGTATGACGAGGTGGACAAGGTTAGACTATTAATTTTTTTGTTCTTATGCTGGAACTCTCACTTTAATGTACTAAATTCCAATTCAATCGATCCTTTTTTTGTGTAACATAATATATAATCGCGATGCTTGCTATACTTAACCAAAAGGTAAAATAACCAATTTGCGCCATGTATTGATCTAATACTTTATAACTAGGCATCATAAAAAAAACATAATCAATGATATCATTATGCAACGTCCAAATCGCTGCTATAATGAGATGCTTTACTTTTATTCGGTAAAAAGGCGCATATAATAGACCTTGCAACGCCATCGCCCCATGTGAAAATATCAACATAAGCCCTGCTTTATCAACTATTCCAGTCTGATAAAAAACAAGTAGATTCATGACAACAGCCCATATTCCGTATTTAAATAACGTAATTGCTGCCAACGCTTCAAATAACGGCCAATTTTTTTTCAATAAAAAAGCAAAAAGAACGATAACAAAAAATAAACTTGCTGTTGGACTATCTGGCACAAAGGCTAAAAAAACAGTCGGTGTTTCTTGTAATTGAAATCTATACCAATAATATCCATAAGCTGTTCCTAACACATTAATCACAAGCATTAACATTAAGAAAGAACGATTGCTTAATATATAATACAACGATCTCATGTATGTATTTTCCTTTCCTTGTATTTGTTGATTTATTTTATCATACGATCATATTTAGCGGAAATTTATTCTATTTCAACTTGTTCTAAAAGAACAAAAGCGCAAGCGCCTTGAACAGCTCTGAAGAAAAATGTTCACATGACTCAAAAAGTGTTTTTTACTTTTAGAGGCATGGGGTTATTTTTCACAAGAGCTAGGCGCTGGAGCTGGATGCGGACACAACCGCCAAGTTATCCACAATCCCATTTCGTTTATAATTTCCTAAACGACAAAAAAAGTGACGGGAACGAATAAACAACCCCATCAAAAACCAATCAAGTTGTTTATTCGCTCTATTCGTCACTGTTAATTAGTACTTTGAAAATGCTTTAGTCTACTCGTTAATTCTTGAAACAACTTTTCATCTCCATTATCCAGCGCTTCATCAATTAAGTGAAGAAGTTTCTCTTTTTGAAATTTTTCAATGCTTGTTACAAGAAATTGTTCGGCAATCATTCTGTCTTTTTCACTAATTTGTAATTTTTTTGGCAAGTATGGATTTTCGACCAAAACGGCTGCATATTGATGCGCTTGATTAGAAGCAAAAAAATTCAACTGAATATAAATATCTTCATCTCTGTTTAAACGAATATCGTGAAAGGACTTTTCTGCATCGGTTGTCATCACATTTTCTTTATAAAAGCGGAATGGAACTTCATCCACACAATGGGTGGACATCACCAATCCTCGTGGACATCTTTCCGCATTTTCAACAAAATGAACTTTTTCCATTAATTGATCATGACTCATTAAATAATTTAAAATCCAAACACATTCCCGTCTCTTTAATTGATAATGATTTAAAAACCAACGAATGAAGTCTTTTTTCTCGTTGACAGATACAGGGGTTTTCATTTTTTTATTTCCCTCCTCTGTTTCCAACTAATTTTTTAAGTTTCTCCAAACTCCCTACCATAACAATTCCCATTCTCCATAAAACCGTTTCCTTTTACCAGCAAAACAACTAATACGATTCATCTGCTAACTGATCAAGTATTTCTAAATACTCTGCATTGCTAGGATCTGTTGCTAATAGCTTATTAAAAATTTCGGCAGCTTCCTTTCTTTTTCCTTCTTCTAAAAGAAAATATCCATAATCGTAAAGAAAATCTGGTAGTTCTTTAAAATAAGTATATGCTATTTCATATTTGTTTAATGCCTCTGAATATTTTTCCAATCCTTGTAAAGATTTTGCTGCATCCCATAGAAAGGTTGGTTCTTCAATATTTTGTTCATCCATTAATTCAATTAGTTCCATCACATCATCAAATCTGTCTTGTGTGAAAAATAGTTTATTTAATAACAGCACTGCTTCTATAAATTCCGGATCTATTGCCAAGGCTTCACGAAATTGCTTTTCTGCGTCTTCTTCCTTTCCTAATTTCAACGCCAATTTTCCACCATATAAATATAAATCCTTATTAAATTCATCTTGTTTTATTCCGTCTAAAACAACGTCATATGCTTCTTTTAGCATTTCTTCTCCTTCATACGCTTTCGCTAAATATAAATATAAGGAGTGAAAAGATGGATCCAATGCTTTGACTTCTTCAAGATGATGAATGGCACTTTGGTTGAATCCCGCTTGCAAAGATGTTAAGCCAAGATTAAACAGTGTATTTATTTCAACTTTCTCTTCCAACGCTTTTTTATAATACGTAACTGCTTCTTCAAATGCGCCGCCTGCACTTAAATTATCGGCAATTCTCCCATTTACATTTACGCCGCCAACTACTGTTTGAACTGGAAGAACGACTTTATAAGCACGAATTGCATCAAACAGCTTCCCTTGCTCTGCATATAATTCTCCTAATGCAAAATCAATGATTACCTCTTCTGGCAACATCTTTTTTGCTTGCAGCAGCTTTTGCTCACTTACTTCATACAAACCATCCATTTGGTACAGATCCGCCAACAATAGCAGAGCTTGGGGAAAGCTTGCATCCTCTGTATTTATCTTTTCTAAAATGGAAATAGCCTCTTCTTCATTGCCAAGTTCCATTTCCGTTTCCGCTAACAGAACCATTAGCTCTCCTTCTTCTGGATAAGCATTTAATAACAGATGAAATAATTGTTTTGCTTCTTCTAAAAATCCTAGTTGAAAAAGCTCTTCTCCTAATACAAATCGTTCTTCATTTGAACCACTTTTTACTATATCTTTATAATATTCTAACGCTTTTTCTTGTTGCCCTTCTTCTAATAATGCAATAATTTCATTTACTCTTTCCATGTATTTTCCTCTCTAAACTCCCCCTAATGCAAAAAAGGAAGGTACTTTTACTTCTATCTGTTCACCAAAACCAGGACGAAAATAAACCTTTTCTCCTGCCCGAATACAAACACCTTTATGAATCGTAAATTGTATTCTCTCATTATGATAAAGAAACAATTCATTTTGTTCAATATTTATGTTTGAACCATTTTTTTCATAAAGATTATACGTCACCTCTCCTCCTTGATACACATTTCCTTTAAGCGGGTAAATTCCCATCTTTACTAAAGACGGATATGAAATGACTTCTCCTTCTTTTACTTCTTCTGTAATAGAAGGAAGTTTTTCATCTCTCATAATGGTGGACCAAACGGCAAGTGCTTTTTTCCTTTCCTGCTCTTCTTCTATTAATACAACAGGTACAAGAGGACAATTATAAGGAAACATCGCTTCCTTTATCCACCCCCAAGGAATTTTGTTTAAATCATTTTTATCCGTTATTTCAACAAAAATAGCAGGAATCTTTTGCTTTTTACACTTGCGGATTAAAGAAACGGATAATCGTTTTAACGGAATTTGAATACTGATAATATAATCTAAGGAACTGTTTAGCAAAATATTTTTCGTTTGTTTTAATTGCTGCTCTAAATCTTTTTCTTTACTTATTGCACAGCAGGTTAAAAAAGTCGTAACGCCTCTTTTAATCAAATTATTTTCAATATAATTCCTCTGTTCTTTTGCGGATGTTAATGTTGTGACATGATTATCTAAAATAATTGGTGTTGGGGTCATAATATACGGCGCTCCGTCCATTCGAACACAACGATACTTTTGAAAGGCAGGCTTCATCATTTCAATTCGATTACCTTGCACTAAAAGGGATGTTTTCGTTACTTTCTGTTTTTTTAAAATATGAATGTTTTCGATTATATATGCCATTGCATCACCACCAATCTTTTTAAGACAAGCTATGCTTTTAATTGGCATTATATGACTGAAAATTCAAAAAAGCAGCAGCACCTTGAACATTCTATTGCCCGCCGCTCCTTACAAAGGGTCGTTCCTCGATAGACAAACGTTGTCATTCAGCCTGAAATTTTGCAGTCTTACTTTTTCGAAAATCTGAGGGACTGTCTAGACAGCCCCATTATCTTTCATTTCGACTCTTTCTTTGTCTACTATCCTTCCATACTATCTTTTTTTACTTTCTCTTATTAGATGACATGAAAATTTCACAGTCCTCTACACTTAAAGGCCTACTAACTAAGTATCCTTGAAGTTCATCGCATTCCATTTCTTCAAGAAAGGATTTTTGTATTTCATCCTCTACCCCCTCTGCAATAACCTTGCAGTTTAATGATTTGGACATCATTACAATCATTCTAACTATTGCTGCGTCTTTCTCACTCTTCTCTAACGAAGTAATAAATGAACGGTCTATCTTCAGTCGATCAACTGGAAATTTACTTAAATAATGTAGTGATGAATATCCTGTTCCAAAATCATCTAACGCTATTTTAAAGCCCATTTGTTTTAACAAGGTTATTTTAGCAAGGTTATTCTCAGTTTTCCCCATTGCTATACTTTCTGTTATTTCTAATTCTATATTATTGGGATTTGCACCAGTGTCTTTTATTATTTCTGATACCATATTAATAAAATTATCATGTTGAAACTGTAGAGAAGATATATTTACGGCAATCCTTAATTCTGAGAATCCCTTCTTACTCCAGGATACAGACTGCTTACTGGCCTCTAATAAAACTCTTTCTCCTATTAATAAAATCAAACCAGTTTCTTCGGCAATCGGAATAAAATCGGATGGCAGTACCATTACTTTTCCGTCTCTATTCCAACGCAGTAAAGCTTCGACACCTACAATTTCATTCGTATGCAAGGAGATTTGCGGCTGATAGTGTAATATAAATTCATTACGTTCTAGACCCTTTCTTAAGGAACTTTCTAACTCCATGATAGATTTCATACTCATTGACCCGTTATAAATCATATAATGATTTTTTCCATTTTCTTTAACCTTGTACATTGCTGTATCAGCTTTCATTAATAGTGTATCCAAATCTCTGCCATGGTCAGGAAAAATAGATATCCCTATACTTGGGGTGATATGAAGTTCAACTCCCTTAATATTGTATGTTTCTCTTAAGCTAGTTAATATATTTAATGCTATTCTTTCAATATCCTGCATATTTGCATTTTCAATTAATAGGGCAAACTCATCTCCACCAATGCGGCAAACCACTTCATGTTGGGTTAAACATTTTACTAGTCGTTCTCCAACTTCTTTTAACAGTAAATCGCCATAGGAATGTCCCAGACTATCATTAATATGTTTAAAACGATCCATATCAAGAAGCATAAAGGCTAATTTCTTATCATGAGCATTGGTATTGTTAATCGCCTGTGAGAGTCTTTTTTCCATATATCTGCGATTAGGTAAACCTGTAACTACATCATGATAAGCTAAGTACTCCATGTTATTTACGGTTACTACTAGTTTATCGGTTCTTTCTTTTACTTTAATTTCTAAATTTTCATTTAAATGGTGCAAATCAGCAACTAATTTCTCATTTTCTATTAAAGTAAATATTTGTCTCAAAATTAAAAATAATATACTTATAAACAACCCCAATAACACTGGATGAGATTTGTATAACATAGATATTACATACATAGAAAATAGCAATACAGCCAAATAGGGGATACTTTGTTTTAAAAGGAGATTCTCTTTTTGTTTACTACCATATGTTTTAAACTCTTTTGCTGACTTTCCATCATGATAAATCCCTGACAACCCAATCAATAATATCGAGAGAATCCAAAAAGGCTCGTTTATACTCCCTACCGAGTATATTTTCATAACTGTTAGATAGTTAAAAATAGTATCTGCGATTATCTGGATAAATAGTCCAGACACAAGTAAATAATTTGTCTTTTTGGACAAGATACTATAAGAAGTCATAATGATGCTTAAGACCCCTACAAGTTCAATAAGATCCAATATTGGATAAAGCAACTCGATAATATTAAAAGTTATTTTCGCATGTTGATTTAGCAATGGTTTTATTAAGAAAATCCAGCTAAGAGTCGTTGCTACAGACATAGCTATTAACATGTCGAGACAGAAACGGATCGTTAATAAATAACTCCTCATTTCATTCATTAGTACAAGGAGTCCTATAAAATAAAATCCATTTTGTGCTATCCAAAACGTCACCGCTAGTCTATTCAATCCCTTACCTAGATGAAGAATAAATTCATTATAGCTCCAAAGGATGGTTCCAATGAGATAACTAAGTATCCCTAAACCAAGAAATAACCAGAAACTTTTAGCGGATCCTTTATGCTTAATAAATGTGGAAACGAGCCATCCAATAGATGCACAGCAAGCAATGATTTGAAAGGTCACTCCGCCCCAATCTAATAATTCTTGTTTATTTCTAAATACTAAATTCCAAAGGAAGTTTGCAAGAATAAAAATAACGATAAAAGAATATGCAAACCTTTTTGTTCTAACTTTGAACATGTATTTCTCCATTCTTCTTTTATTTAAGCTACCCTGAAAAGAAGTTCCGCATCGTGAATACACTACGCTTTCCGCTGACGAACTGTCAAGCCTCCTCGCTCGTCCTTCCCTGCGTAGTCTTGGTAGCTCGTTTTTCCGCAGAAGTGTCTAGGCTTTTCTGTCTAATCAATATTTCATAAAAACAACATTACTATAAAACAGATCCTTTATTTAAAAATCAGATTCCTTTTCGTATCATATTAACTTAATAACCATGGGTATTTTTCCTTATTACGGTAAATATCTTTAGGATAAATAATCGCAGGAATCACATAATCCCCCTTATAATAGATTTTATTACTAACTGACTCCAAAGGAATTTTGTATACAGTTTTGAGTGCTTTGTAAAACACTCTTTCAAGGAGTACTACACAATAACTTATATCATAGTATTCCGAATAATTTACGAACACAGTTAAAAGTCTATCCAGGTTCTTTCCTCTAAATTGCTTTAATATGGCCACCTTATCAATTTCTACCACTGAGTTTGGCTTACTTTTAATAGATTCAATCTGATGAAAGGGAAATACTGTATTAATGTTATTAGCAGGATCTAGAATATAAGGCTTAAATTCAATGGTTCCTACTTTTTGATTATGAGAATTTTGAATGATATATCGATCGCTCTGACCATTTGAATTCTCTAATCCATAACCCTTTTCAAGCCAACATTCCATCCAAATTTGGTTAAAATCATTTAATAGTGCAAAGGAATCAACTTTTATGTACACTTTTCTTTCCTCCTATAAAACATAAACTTATAATTTTACTAGTAAAGTAAGCAAGGGCTATTATACCTATATTTAAGTTACTAGTCTATCTCTAATTATATAGAGAAGTAACCTCTTAAAAAATGGTTCTTCAGAAAACTCCGCCGAAAAAAGTTTGAATATTCCGTTAATTAAATTTTAAATATCTCGTAAATTTCCTTCCAAAATTAACATTATCGTTTAATAAAGCCTTTATAAAAAAGAAAAAAGGGATCCAGAAAGTCAGTGTAAACTGACGTTCTGGATCCCCCCCTTCTTCTTACATCAAACTATTTAAATGCTCAAAAAACGACGGATAAGAAACAGAAATTGCTTCTGCGTTTTCCAAAAAAAGTTCGCCTTCGCAAATAACTGATGCAATTGCCAGCATCATACCGATACGATGGTCGCCATGACTGTTAACTAAAGCGCCTTTTAAAGGAGTTCCGCCATGGATAATCATGCCGTCATCTGTTGCTTCAATATCAGCACCTAGCTTTTTCAATTCATTTACAACTGTATCAATGCGATTTGTTTCTTTGACTTTTAATTCGTGTGCATCTTTTATTACCGTTGTTCCGCTTGCTTGCGTTGCTAATAAAGCGATAATTGGAATTTCATCAATTAAACGTGGAATGATATCTCCCTCTATCGTAATTCCTGACAAGCTGCTTGTTTTTACAACAAGATCACCAACCGGTTCAAACACTTCCGATTCGTCGAACTTCACTGCAACGGTTGCACCCATCATGTTCAACACATCCATAATTCCAGTACGAGTTGGATTTAATCCTACATTTTTTAACACGATTTCACTGTTCGGCACAATACATCCTGCAACAAGGAAAAATGCGGCAGAAGAGATATCTCCAGGAACATGGATTTCTGTACCTGTTAATGTTTGGCCACCATTAATATGTATCTCTTTTCCTTCAACTGTTATATCGCCGCCAAAGCGTTTAATCATTCTTTCTGTATGATCTCTTGTTGCAACAGGTTCAATAACTGTTGTTGTACCTTCAGCTTGTAATCCGGCAAATAACACAGCAGATTTCACTTGAGCACTTGCTACAGGCAGCTGATAAGACATGCTGTTTAATTGGCCGCCTCGAATAGATAACGGGGTAAACTCTCCATTATTTCTTCCATCAATACGAGCTCCCATTGTACGTAATGGATTAACCACCCTAGTCATTGGTCTTTTTCCAATTGACGAATCTCCAATGAGTGTACAATGAAAATCTCTCCCTGAAAGAATACCTGATAATAGACGAATAGTTGTTCCCGAATTTCCAACATCCAATATATCTTTCGGTTCTACTAATCCATCTAACCCATTTCCTTCGATGATTACTTTTTCGTCTTTATGCTCAATTGTTACACCAAGCTTTTGAAAACAAGAGATTGTACTTAAACAATCCTCTCCCATTAAGAAATTGGTAACGGTTGTTCTGCCGTTTGCAATCGCCCCAAACATAACAGAACGGTGGGAAATTGATTTATCTCCCGGAATAAAAAGCTCTCCTTGTAAGCTGGTTGGAGTTGCATTTAATTTAATTGGTTCCATTCTTATCACCTTTTTATTTATTACTTTTCAATTGTCGTGCCGTAATTAGAATATGACGCAATGCATTGTTGTGCACGCAATCTATCTTCATCCGTTTGAAAACTAATGACTAATATTCCGTTTAGTTCTTCTCTCGTTTCAATAATACGAATATTCGTGATACTTATTTTTTCCTTTGCTAAATACCCTGTTATTTCTGAAATAACACCCGGATAATCAGGAACATCTACATATAAATCATAAAATGCCGGTATAGCTCCTTTTTGATTTTGCGGAAGTTCATCTCTTACGTTTTTAGCATGCTGAAAATATTCAAATAATTCACTGGAATTTTCTTCTTTTATTAAGGAAATCACTTTATCCATCTCATGCTGCCAATCATTTAAAAGCTGAAGCAACACTTCTTTGTTATGCAATAAAATGTCACGCCACATAGCAGGGCTGCTTGAGGCAATTCTTGTTATATCTCTAAAACCTCCTGCTGCCAGCCTTGTTACAAGATCATTCTTTTTGCTTGTATGGTCTGCCTGATGTACCAATGACGTGGCAACAATATGAGGCATATGACTAATAACCCCTGTTAATAAATCATGCTCATTTGATGTAACAATAAGAAATTTAGCTTTTGTACCTTCTAACCAACTTTTTAAACTATTTATTTCTTCTTCTTTTGTATCTTGCACAGGTGTTAATAAATAAAAAGCATTTTCAAAAAGTAATTCTTTTGCAGCAAGGACCCCGCTTTTATGGGAACCAGCCATCGGATGGCCCCCGATAAAAGTTACGCCTTTATCTAAAAGAATTTGTGCCTTCTGAACGATCTTTCCTTTTGTACTGCCAACATCCGTTACAATAACACCTTTTTTTAATGGCATTTCAGCAAGCATATTAATGATTATTTCTGTTTCCTTGACAGGTGTAGCGATTATGATTAAATCAGCATGAATTGCCCCTGCCATAATCGATTCTGCCTTTTCATCTATCACACCAAGCATTTTTCCGAGCTTGACATTATGTTCCGAAACATCGTAGCCAATCACATAACTTTGTGGATGCTTATCTTTTATACCTAAAGCTAACGATCCACCAATTAGTCCCAATCCTATTACGAAGACGCGGCCATTCACATTGCTCACCGCCTTCTTCTTTTATAAAATTACAAAACAACAGCTGCCTTCTCTTCTATAAACTGAGACATTACTTTTATTAATCCTTCATTTTGTTCTTTAGAGCCAACTGTAATTCGAACAGATGTCGGGAAATTCAACGGCACTCCTGATCGTACAATATAGCCATTTTTCATGAAGTATTGGAATACTTCATTTCCATCCACTTTAAAGTCGATTAAAATAAAGTTCGTTTGTGATGGAAAATAAGTTAAGCCATGCTCTTCACAAAATGCATAAAATTGTTCCATGCCTTCTCTATTTTTCTTTTTACAGCTTTCGACAAATTCCTGATCTTTTAATGCTGTTTCGGTTGCAATTTGACCTAATGTATTCACATTAAAAGGTTCTCTAATCGGCTCTAATGATTTGATAAATTCTTCATTAGCAATACCGTAGCCTACGCGAAAGCTCGCAAGTCCATATATTTTTGAAAAAGTTCTTAGAACGATTAAATTATCAAACTGTTTTACGAGTGTAAGCGCATCGTAATAATCTTCCGCCACTACATATTCGTAATACGCCTCATCTAATACAACTAATACTTCCGATGGTACAGATTTTAAGAAGGGTACAAGCTTTTCATCCGAAATATACGTACCTGTTGGGTTATTTGGACTGCATAACCATACAACACTTGTATTTTCATCGATTGCAGCAAGCATTCCGTCTAAATCGTGATGCCCTTCATTTGTTAATGGAATTTCTCTTACCTCTGCTCCATCAACAATTGCATTATGTTTATATTGGCCAAATGTATGGGATGCCATCACCGTATTTAAACCAGGCTTTAACAAAGCACGAGAAATCATTAAAATAATTTCATCTGAACCATTTCCGAGTACTAACTGTTCTGGAGCAACTTGTAAAAATTCAGCTAATGCAAAGCGTAAATTTGTAGCATAACCATCTGGATATAAAGCAAAAGAGCCATCTACATTTTGGAGTGCCTCCTTCACTTTAGATGAACTGCCAAACGGATTTTCATTGGAAGCCAGCTTGACAATTTCATCTAAATTAAACTGTTTTTTTACTTCATCAATTGTTTTTCCCGGTTGATAAGGAGTTAAGTTTAGTAATTGCTCTTTCCATTTCATACTATTCACCTCTGAATTATGTTTCCCTTTTTTACGCTCGTGTTTCATTCTCTTTCAGATCTGGTCGCAGTTGAACCGCCTTTTCCAAATAAATATGGTTGATTTCTTTTTGTGATACAGTTGTATTTACATGGAACATGATGCGAATGCATTTTTTCAATGACAAAGGAACATTGATTTCTTGCATACACATTACTGGTACATATGTCCAACCTTCTTGTAAACGAATGACTTTAGCAGGGAAAGCTGCAGTAATATCATCTGTGACCGAAACAAACACAGAGGCAACACTATCCGCTTGTATGTCGTTTAAACGAATCATTTCTTGTACAAGCCGTTCTGTTGCCTGAAGGATTTCATTTTCTTCATTTTGTTCTACGGTTATTGCCCCCCGCACTCCTCTAATCATTTACATTCTCTCCATCCTTAAATAATTGTAGCTCTTTTTTGATTTCTTCTTCACCAAATTTTACTATAACCGGTTTGCCAATGCTTTCTAACAATACAAAGTGAATATCACCATTGACAGACTTTTTATCTTGCTTCATGCGGTTGATTAGTTTATCTGTCTCTAAATGTTCTGGAATCTGCACATCATATTGCAGCTTTGTCAGCCAGTTTAACCATTGCTGAAAAGAAAAATCAAAGCCATATTTCTTCTGACTTAATTTCATGGCAAATACCATACCGATGACAATTGCTTCCCCATGTGTGATATTTCCATAGCCCATTTCTGCCTCAATAGCATGACCTAAAGTATGGCCAAAATTCAAATATGCTCGAATACCTGCCTCTTTTTCATCTTGGCTTACAATATTTGCTTTAATTTCAATGCCTTTTTGTAGTAAAGAAGCCCATGTCTTCTCTGGTACATTTGCAAGATCTGTTATATCTTCCAAAAGCATGAAGTAAAATTCAGGATCGCTTATTAATGCGTGTTTCATTACTTCACCAAACCCGGATCTGATTTCTTTTAAAGGCAATGTTTGTAAATAAGCTGTATTATATATAACAGCTTCTGGCTGATAAAAAGCACCTATCATATTTTTGCCTTGAGGATGGTTAATCGCGACTTTTCCACCCACAGCACTATCATGCGCTAAAATCGTTGTTGGGAGCTGAATAAATGGAATTCCACGCATATAAGAAGCTGCTACAAATCCTGCTAAATCACCCACTGCTCCACCACCAAGTGCTAAAACAAAGGATTTACGATCCAGATTTTGCTCCAACGCAAATGTTAAGCAATTATAATACACTTCAAATGTTTTCGCCTTTTCTCCAGCAGGCACGGTATACGTGACATAAGCAAAAGAATCTAATTCTTGCTGTAGAGAAGCTAAATGAAGCTTCTCTACTGTTTCATCCGTAATGATTAATATTTTTGTCGTGCAAGGATAATGTTGTTGCAATATAGACGGCAGCTTGGTATGAACATTTTCTCCAATCAAAACATCATACATTTTAGATTCCGTTTTAACGGCAACTGTTTTCATTAAAATTCCCTCGCATACGTACGATGGTCATTAATATTGTTCAATAATGCATCAAATCTATCCGCGTAAAATTGATCAATAATGGCACAAGCTAATTCCCAAGCAACGACATTTTCTGCCACAACTGCTGCTGCTGGTACTGCACAGCTATCCGATCTTTCAATGCTTGCAGCAAATGGCTCTTTTGTTTCAATATCAACACTTTTTAGCGGTTTATATAAAGTCGGGATTGGTTTCATTACGCCTCTGACTACAATTGGCATTCCAGTTGACATTCCGCCTTCTAAGCCGCCTAATCTGTTTGTGCTGCGTGTATATCCTTTTTCTTCATCCCAAACAATTTCATCATGAACTTCACTGCCAGGTTTTCTTGCAGCTTCAAAGCCGATGCCAAATTCGACCCCTTTAAATGCATTGATACTCATAATCGCTCCTGCAAGTTTTGCATCAAGCTTACGGTCATAATGAACATAGCTGCCGACACCAGTTGGCATTCCTTCAACAATAACTTCCACAATTCCACCAATGGAATCACCATTTGCTTTTGCATCATCAATTGCTTTCATCATTTCTTTTTCGGCAATTGGATCTATACAGCGAACAGGTGAGTTTTCAGAAACTTCGACAACTTGATCAATGGAATCATATTCAACACCTGCAGATTTTACACCACCAATTTCTATTACATGTGATGCTATTTTAATCCCAAGTAAGGAAAGTAGTTTTTTGCCGACTGCACCTGCAGCTACTCTAACCGTTGTTTCCCTTGCGGATGACCTTTCCAACACATTTCGCATATCGCGATGGCCATATTTAATCGCACCGTTTAAATCTGCATGTCCTGGTCTTGGACGGGAGATTTTCCGTTTAATTTCTGCATCTTCCTCATTGATTGGTTCTTGACCCATAATTTTTGTCCAATGCTTCCAGTCATTATTATCGACTATTAAAGATACTGGTGAACCTAACGTATATCCATGTCTGATTCCTCCGCCAATCTCCACAGTATCTTTTTCAATTTGCATTCTTCTGCCACGTCCATGGCCTTTTTGTCTTCTTGCTAATTCTGTATTAATATCTTCTGCTAATAATGGCATTCCTGCTGGAAGACCCTCAATAATTGTTATAAGTTTGGGACCGTGTGATTCCCCTGAAGTTAAATATCTCATTTTTCGAATCCTTTCTCCCTTCAACGCTTTAAAGGAAATATGTTTCAATATACCATACGATTGATGATAAGAATAGTATAAAAAGCAAAAATAATAAAAAAGATAGCTAACTTTTACGAGTTTTCTGTCTTCTCCATCACTTATTTACTCATATGTATATCATAAACCATTTACTATCTTTTTAGTTACACTCTACATTAACGAGCATTCAAGTCAACAAAGAGATGAAAAGCTTTAATTTGCTGATTTATTGAACTTCCTCTTAAAGCGCAGATTATATTTTTTTATAAAAAAAAGTGTCTTCTGTTGCTAATCCATATTTGCCTGGATTAAAGATCTGTTCGGTACTGCCTACAAAGAAAACCCCGCCAGGACGCAAGGCAGCGGCAAATTTTTGATATAATTTATCTTTTGCCTCTTCTGTAAAATAAATAAGGACATTTCGGCATACAATTAAATCATACGATTCCTGAAAAGGATCTGCTAATAAATTTTGTTTTTTAAATACAACCGATTTTTTTATTTGTTCACTAATTTCATAAAAGCTTCCGTTTTCGATGAAATATTTTTGCTTTTGCTTTGCCGGAACCTCATTTAACGCTCTTTCCACGTAAAGGCCAGCCTGTGCCTTTTTAATCGCATTTTCATCAATATCCGTAGCTAATATATCATATTTTGGGAAAGCTGAACTATTAGCAAGAATCATAGAAATCGTATACGGCTCTTCACCTGTTGAACAAGCTGCGCTCCATACTTTCAGCCTTGATTTACTTTTATTAATTAGCCCTGGGAGTATCTTTTGTTCTAATACTTCCCATCTTTTATAATTACGATAAAATTCAGATACATTGATCGTCATTCGATCCAATAATTCTTCCATTAGTTCTTTATTTTTGCAAATCGCCTGAAAATAGTCACGAAAGGACGTGAAGCCTCTTTTTACGTAAAGAGATGTTAACCTTCTTTTCATTTGTGCTTCCTTATATAAGGATAAATCAATTCCTGATGTTTTGTAAAAATTACTGACAAAATCCTCATAATCTTTTTCCATTCTTTCCCCTCACAACACAACGGTAATTTCCTTTTTTTATAGTATAAACGATAATAATAAAAAAGGGAGATATAATTCATTAAGGAAACAAGTCTAACTTTAGAAAGTTATACTTCCTTTCCTTAATGAATCCATTTATTTGTCGCTTTTTCATATTCTATCAATTCCTCATCTTTAAAAAACAAAGCAATTTCTCTGGCAGCACTTTCAAATCCATCTGATCCGTGAATGACATTTTTGCGCATTACTACTCCAAAATCACCACGAATAGTACCTGGCAGTGCTTCCAGCGGATTTGTTTTCCCCATCATTAAACGTGCTTTTGCTATCACATCTTCCCCTTGCCATACCATGGCAAAAACAGGACCAGAAGTAATAAACCCGACTAAATCAGAAAAGAATGGTTTTTCAACATGTTCTTGATAGTGTTTTTCAGCTAACTCTTGTGAGATATGCATTAGTTTAGCACCAACTAACTGAAAGCCTTTTTGTTCAAAACGTTCGATAATTTTGCCTATTAGATTCCTTTGTACACCATCTGGCTTTACCATTAAAAACGTTCTTTCCATAAACTCACTCCCTATAAGAAAAGCGCAGGCGCCTTATCCTCATGCTTGAACACCCTTCTAATATTTCCGTTTCCCAATATATTTCGCAATTTGAATTAGTGCATTTTTGGACTTGTTATTCGGCAGAGATTCAATCGATTTTAATGCCTTTTCTAAATATAAATCACTAATTTTTAAGGAGCGCTCTACCGCATCTGAATTTTTAATAAGATCAATGATTTCTTGTAGCTGTTGTTTTTCCATGTCTTCATTCACCGTTATTATTTTATCGCGAAGCGCCTTATTTTCCATCGCAAAAAGAACCGGCAATGTAATATTTCCTTGCAGTAAATCCCCTCCAGCAGGTTTTCCTAACACTTTTTCTGTTGCGACAAAATCAAGGACATCATCAATAATCTGAAAAGACATTCCCACATAATAACCAAATTGATAAAGTTTTTTCTGATACTTTTCTTCGACCCCGGAAACAATGGCACCGACTAAAGAGCTTGCAGAAATTAAAAGGGCTGTTTTTCTTTTTATTCTGCGAAAATAATCTTTGATATTTTGATCAAAACGATATTTATCTTTTATTTGCTGAATTTCTCCAATACAAACTTCTACAATAGTATTTGCCAATACTTTATGCGCAGCGGTGTTTTCCAATTCACTCATTACCTCTAATGATCTGGCAAATATATAATCTCCTGTATACATGGCGACTTTATTATCCCATTTAGCCTTTATCGTTGGTTGTCCTCTGCGCAAATCAGCGTCATCGATTACATCATCATGAACTAAAGACGCCATATGTATTAATTCAAGCGAAACAGCAGCTTTTTTTATAACAGATAAATCATAATGACCAAATTTTCCTGCCAGCAATACAAATATTGGTCTAATTCTTTTTCCCCCTGCTTGCAAAAGATGCAAGGAAGATTCACGTAATAAAGAAGAATCAGCATTGACTGTTTCTTCTAGTGTCTTTTCAATCAATTCAAGATCTGAGTTCAAAAATGAATACATCATTTTTAATTTCACAAACAACTCACCTGTCTTTTACCTTCTATACGGATTATGCTCGTACAGAAACCTTATTTTTCTTTATGTCCTATATGAACGGCTGCAACCCCTCCACTGTAAGGTTTGTATGATACGTTTATTAATCCAGCTTGTCTAAACATATTAGCAAGTTCCTTCATTCCTGGAAAATCGCGTGCTGATTCTTGCAGCCAAGAATATTCTTTATAGCTTTTGGCAAACAGCTTGCCAAATAGAGGCATCACAAACCGAAAATAAAAATAGTAGCCTTGTTTAAAAACAGGCATCGTTGGCTGAGATGTTTCTAAACACACAACCATTCCTCCTGGCTTTACCACTCTTTTCATTTCTTTTAACACTTGCAAATAGTCTGGAACATTTCGTAAACCGAAGCCAATTGTTACATAATCAAAATGATTATCAGGAAATGGAAGCTCCATCGCATTGCCATGTATTAATTGTATATTTGCATATTTTTTTGTCTTCTCTTTTCCGATACTCAGCATATTTTCACTAAAATCTAGACCGGTTACATTGCCGTTTTGGCCGACAGCATCTGCCAAGCTAATGGTCCAATCAGCAGTACCACAGCAAACATCTAAAGCAGATGAACCTTTGGACACATTCATTTTTTTCATTGTATCTTTCCGCCAAATTTTATGTTGCTGAAAGCTAATCAATGTGTTCATTTTATCATAATTACCATAAATTTTTTCAAAAACATGGTGGACTTTCTCTTCTTTTGATTGCTGTTCCTGCATGGTATTACCCTTCTTCCACATACGTTTGTTATTGTTTACATTAATAAGAAAAGTGGAGGCGCCTTGCTTAGCCCCGAAGAAAAATGTTCTTCCTTGCTCAAAAAGTGCTCTTTACTTTTAGAGCCAAGAGGTTATCTTTCACAGGGGCTAGGCGCCGGAGCTAGACAGTTATCTAACTTGAAAAATTTTATACTTTCTTATCTGCTATGAAAAGCACAGGCGCCAAGCTAGACACCTGTAGAACTTCAAAATTTTACACTTTATTATCTTTTAATATGAGCTGAACCTTATTTTTTACTAAGCTGTTAATGGATGCTGGCAGCAATTCTGCTGCTTTTTTTAATTGATCACATAGAGCAAGCAAATGCTTTTCTACTATAAAATGAACATTGGATTGCTGTTTATCTTTTGCTGTCGTATTGTCTAATAGCAATATATCAATCACATTAGACTTCCCCGTTTTTAAGTATGTATTTTTTTCTTTTATTAATTTATTGATTATTAATAAAGAACGAGAAAAAGCCTTCCACTCTTCTAATTGAAAACGGGTAAATAGTTTATCTAACAATATATACTCTACTATTTCTATACTTTTAAACAATTGAAAACTATTTTTTTGCTTTTTTTGATAAAGCATGATTTTATGTTCGTTTATTTCCTTAATAGCTTCAGCAAACATTTTGATCATAAAAGTATCCTCAGCATCAGCCAACAATTTATAATAATGGCCACTGTAATAATCTCCTGCTAATACAGTCAGCTGCCTAGTCTTTTCCATTCCTTTGCTGCTGTTATTTGTTACAAGTTCATGGGTATCAAGGGCAATTTGAATTAATATAGTCGTAGTCGCGTATATTTCTACTTCTTTATCTGACAGTTTCGATTCTTGTAAGGCCGCAACTATTAAATAAAGTTTATCCTCATCCATACTCGGTTCAGGAATATGTTGAAACAAATACGCATTAGCTATTTTTTTAAAAACTTTTTTTCTTACATTCTCCACCATTTCTTGTGTTATTGCCATGTTATCACCCTTGTTCCCCTAATAATTATATTCTATTTCTTTTTGTGTAATGCTGTTTTCGTATAGATTGTTGCTTTTAAACGCGCAGCCTGAATACACTTCGCTTTCCGCGGGCGAGCGTCGAGCCTCCTCGTCGCATACGCTCCTGCGGGGTCTCGTCTTTCTCGCATTCCCACAGGAGTCTACGTGTATGCAGACTGCTAAGAAACCTTTTCCAAATGTTTATGTAAAAAACAACAAACTTTGAGAAAACAGCCTTATATAAAGACCCGATAATTATAACATAAAAAAGTGTTTTAATTTATAATTGCTTTGAAACTGCAAAAATCCATCTAAATTAGAGGGGATCAATTAAAAAAGCTCACGTCCTGTGAGCAAAGTTGAATTCACCACACCCTGTGAAAGTCCAGAAAATAGGCTTCACTGCCTAACTTCTCTTTTTAGCTTCCTGCTTATTTTAAAAAGGATAGCACTTCTGCTCTTGCATCAGGATTAGCGGCATATTTTCCACGTACAGCAGTAGTAATTGTTTTTGTACCCGGTTTATTAACCCCTCTCATCGTCATGCACATATGCTCTGCTTCAATTACAACCATCACCCCATGAGGTTCTAGCATTTCATTAATTGTATCCGCTACTGTTGTTGTAATCCTTTCTTGCAGCTGTGGTCTTTTTGCGACCGATTCAACTGCTCTTGCTAATTTACTTAGCCCGGTCACCTTTCCGTTTCTTGGAATATACGCTACGTGAGCTAATCCATAAAAGGGAACTAAATGATGTTCACACATGCTATAAAAGGGAATATCTTTTACTAGCACCAACTCTTCATGATCTTCTCCGAAAATTGTTTGAAAATACTCTTTTGGATCTTCTTGTAATCCAGAAAAGATTTCACTGTACATTTTCGCAACCCGTGCAGGTGTATCTAGTAAACCCTCTCTATTAGGATCTTCTCCAATTGCTTCTAAAATTAATTTTACAGCATCTTCAATTTGCGCCAAGTTTACTTTAGCCATTCTTTTTCCTCCTAAAGCCTTTCATTCCGTTTTCCTCTACTCATATTAGCATAATCGACCACGTAAAACTATGAAAGGTTAACCCATAGAATAATTTTGTGTAGTCCTTTCACTTTTTATAAGGAATCTATCATTATTTCCAGTTAGCTTTCTTAAAAATACATATAATAAGGAGAGTAATCTAAAAGTGGAAGTTTGTCGACTGTTTATTTATGCTCAAGTGGTATTTTATTCGTAGGTTGTCTTTATATCCATCGGCACTAGTACATTTTTGTACATCAAAGCGAGTCAAAAAAGTAAAAGGCGCTTTAGCATTCTGTATTTTTGACCATTGAGAAAGTGGAGTATTTCCTCTTACCGCCATCTACCTTCAAACATTTTATACTTCTTATCTCTCAAACAGAAAAACCGCGAATAATCGCGGTTTTCATTTAAATACGTTGCAATAATGTATGTAATTACTTCACTGCGTCTTTAAGTGCTTTACCTGGTTTAAAAGCAGGAACTTTGCTAGCTGCAATTTCAATTTCTTCACCTGTTTGAGGATTGCGTCCTTTACGTGCTGCACGCTCACGTACCTCAAAGTTACCGAAACCGATAAGTTGTACCTTATCCCCATCTTTTAATGCATTTAAGATTGTATCGAAAACAGCATCAACTGCTTTAGTAGCATCTTTTTTTGATAATTCACTTGCTTCAGCAACTGCATTAATTAATTCTGTTTTGTTCATGCCTTTCACCTCCTCCCAAAAGTTTCAAATAAATCTTCACATTCATTTCCTATCATTATTTGTAAACAATTTTTCGGAATTATATACGTCATCCCGAACTTTTTCTTAAACATGGACTATAATAGTGCATGTATGAGAATAAATCAAGTAAAAAGCTAATACTCTACCTTTAAAAAAAGCGTTAAGTTGCTTATGTGACGCTAATTCCTTTAAAAGATTATCATAATCATTAAATCTTATCAAGAAATTTTATCTTAAATGGCGAGAAAACCCCCGTTAACCACAAAAAAGAACCCTTAATAGAGTTCTCCTAAAGTATAATAGCAATTAATCCTCCCGATCCTTCGTTAATTATTCTTTCAAGCGTTTCTTTTAACTTATATCTCGCATTTTCTGGCATTAAAGAAAGCTTTGCTTGTATACCTTCCCGTACGATGGAACTCAAGCTTCTTCCAAATATATCAGAATTCCAAATGGATAATGGATCATCTTCAAAGTCTTGCATTAAGTATCTAACAAGCTCTTCACTTTGTTTCTCTGAGCCTATAATTGGAGCAAATTCTGATTCTACATCCACTTTTATCATATGAATGGATGGAGCTACAGCTTTCAGTCTTACACCAAAACGGGATCCTTGTCGAATAATTTCCGGCTCATCTAAGCTCATATCAACTAAAGAAGGCGCTGCAATTCCGTAGCCTGTTTGCTTTACCATTTTTAATGCATCTGAAATTTGATCATATTCTGTTTTCGCATGAGCAAAATCTTGCATCAGTTCTAATAAATGATCTTTCCCTCTTATTTCTACACCAACAATCTCCTTTAAGATTTCATCATATAGTTCATCAGGTGCAAAAAGATCAATTTCTGCCACCCCTTGCCCCATTTCAATACCAGCTAATCCAGCTTTGTCAATAAACTCATAATCACTAAATTGCTGAACCACTCGATCTACATCTCTTAATCTTTTAATATCTTTTACTGTTTCTTTCACCGCATCTTGATAGTTATCGCGCAGCCAGTGATTTTCTCGCAGCACCATTACCCAACTTGGTAAATTTACATTTACTTCTAATACCGGGAATTCAAAAAGAGCCTCTCTCATTACATTTAAGACATCAGACTCTCTCATACTTTCCACACTCATCGCAATCACCGGGATATCATATTTTTCCGTCAGTTCCGCTCTCAGCGCTTCTGTATTTGGATGAAATGGTTGCGCACTATTAATGATCATAATAAACGGCTTACCAACCTCTTTTAATTCCTCTATTACACGACTTTCTGCTTCTAAATAATTACTTCTTGGAATATCTCCAATCGTACCGTCTGTTGTAATGACAACGCCAATTGTACTATGTTCTTGAATAACCTTTCTTGTACCAATTTCAGCTGCTTCATGGAATGGAATAGGCTCTTCATACCATGGTGTATTAATCATTCTCGGACCATTTTCATCCTCATAACCCTGTGCTCCAGGAACAGTATATCCAACACAATCGACAAGTCTTATGTTAACGTCTAATCCTTCATCAACGGTTACGGAGGCAGCTTGGTTTGGAACGAACTTCGGTTCTGTTGTCATGATTGTTTTTCCTGCAGCACTTTGTGGCAGCTCATCTTTGGTACGTGTACGGTCTCCTTCATTTTCCATATTAGGGATTACGACAAGTTCCATAAATTTTTTTATAAAAGTTGATTTTCCAGTTCGAACAGCACCTACTACTCCTAAATAAATATCGCCGCCCGTTCTTTCGGCAATATCTTTAAAAATATTGACCTTTTCCAAGTGATCCCCTCCTGAACTTTCCCTAGCATATGGGATGGTAAAATACTATATGACAATATATATTTATGACGTTGTCCTATCTCTTTATGACTGATTTTATAAAATTCCCTCCTCCTACATATATTTTCATTCCGTATTCCGTTAACGAAAGATCGTCATACTTATCATGTAAAGTTTTCGTTTATCATTCAAACCGGCAATGATCCGTTTTTTTACATGTCATTATTTTTGTGGCTGTTTTCGTATAGATTGTTGCTTTTAAAATCGCAGCCTGAATACACTTCGCTTTCCGCGGGCGAGCGTCGAGCCTCCTCGTCGCATACGCTCCTGCGGGGTCTCGTCTTTCTCGCATTCCCGCAGGAGTCTACGTGTATGCAGGCTGCTGAGTACTTCTTTCCCCATTTTTTCACATAAAAAAACAACAAACTTTGAGAAAACAGCCTTATTTATACTCAAGTTCATCAATTAGCCTTTAAGAGGTTTTTCAATATCTATCTAACTTGAGACTTATAAATTCTGGTAAAAATTAAAAAAACCTTCTCTTCAATATATTCTTGAAAAGAAAGGTTATGACATTTTCCTATAAAATCTAGAATAAAAAAATACCAAAATAAAGTAGGGGAAACTTTATTTTGGCAATCATTGACTATTGTACCCTAACCCTGTTCAATCCACCAGGTTGCTTCGTTGCATTGTATGCTGAGCCTTTTAAATCGCTTCATTAAAATGCCTATTTTCTTTGAAAAAATACAGTTTTTTTTTACGTTCATTCTATGTACTGGGAGGCAAGGATGTTTAAAAATCTTCCATCTCATGCGTTTTGCCTCTTTCCATTAAACTGTCAACTGCATCCTTTGCATTTCCGCCATTAAAGAGCACATTATACAAGGCAGTAGTGATCGGCATTTCAACTTGATATTTCTGTGAAAGCTGGTAGGCAGCTTTTGTTGTCCGGATTCCTTCGACAACCATTCCCATATTCTCTAATACTTCCTCAAGGGCACAGCCTTTTCCTAAAAGGTTTCCTGCCCTCCAGTTTCTTGAATGAACACTTGTACAAGTTACGATTAAATCACCAATTCCTGTTAATCCAGCAAATGTTAATGGGTTAGCACCCATTTTCGTTCCAAGCCTCGCCATTTCAGCTAACCCTCTTGTAATCAAAGCAGCTTTTGCATTGTCGCCATATCCTAAACCATCTGTAATACCTGCGCAAACAGCGATAATATTTTTTAATGCTCCGCCTATTTCTACGCCAATAATGTCAGGATTCGTATATACTCTAAAATTTGAATTAATAAATAAGTCTTGGACTTTTTCTGCTTCTTCCATGTTTTTAGACGAAACAGTAACAGTAGTTGGATGACGTAAACTAACTTCCTCTGCGTGACTTGGACCAGAAAGTACGACAATGCTTTTTATCAAGTCAGCAGGAATTTCTTCTTCCATAATTTCAGAAATTCGCAGCAATGTCTCAGGCTCAATCCCTTTGCTGACATGAATAAATGTTAGTGGTTTCTTAATAAAGCTTAGCATTTGTCCGATTACTTCACGTATTGCTTTTGTAGGTACAGATAATACAATATAGGAAACATCTTTTAACGCTGCTTCTATAGAAGTAAAGCCATGTACTTCTAGTGGAAGAATAATACCTGGCAAATACTTTTTATTTTCATGATGTTGATTTATTCCATCTATTGTTTGCTGATTTTTCCCCCATATTTGGACCGTATGTCCATTATCGGCAAGTACTAATGATAATGCGGTTCCCCAACTACCTGCACCTATCATTGCAATTTTATTTTTCCCGTCAGCCATTTTTAACACCTCTTTTTATTTTCGTTCTCTAGCAAAGATTTTAATTGGTGTCCCTTCAAAACCAAAAGCATCCCTTATTCGATTTTCTAAGAAACGTTCATAAGAGAAATGAAGCAGTTCTGGGTCATTTACAAAAACAACAAATGTTGGAGGGCCAACAGCTACTTGTGTTGCATAATAAATTTTTAATCGCTTTCCTTTGTCTGTTGGAGTTGGATTCATTGCAACCGCATCCATAATGACATCATTTAATACACTTGTTTCGACGCGGCGTGAATGATTTTCACTAGCCAAATTTATCATTGGAATAAGTGTATGAATACGTTTTTTCGTTTTTGCAGATAAAAATACAATTGGAGCATAATCTAAAAATAAGAAATGTTCGCGAATATTTTGTTCAAATGCTTTCATTGTTTTTTCATCTTTTTCGACTGCATCCCATTTATTGACAACAATAATAACCGCTCTACCTGCTTCATGAGCATAGCCAGCAATCTTTTTATCTTGCTCAATAATTCCTTCTTCACCATCGATTACAACTAATACAACATCCGATCTTTCAATGGCTCTTAATGCACGAAGCACACTGTATTTTTCAGTACTTTCGTACACCTTGCCTTTTTTTCTCATTCCTGCAGTGTCAATAATGACATAAGGATCTCCGTTCACTGTTACTTGAGAGTCAATTGCATCCCTTGTCGTTCCCGCAATATTACTTACTATCACTCGCTCTTCACCAAGAATAGCATTTACTAATGAAGATTTCCCAACATTTGGTCTTCCAATTAAAGAAAACTTGATGACGTCATCACCATATTCCTTTGTTTCTCTTTTCGGAAAATTCTTTGCTGCTTCATCTAATAAATCACCTAATCCTAAGCCATGAGAACCTGAAATAGGTACTGGTTCACCAAAACCTAACGAATAGAAATCATAAATCTGCTCTCTCATTTCAGGATTATCAATCTTATTAACAGCAAGTACAACAGGTTTTTTCGCACGATATAAAATCTTTGCTACTTCTTCATCTGCAGAGGTTACCCCTTCTCGACCATTTGTGATAAAGATAATTACATCCGCTTCCTCAATAGCAATTTCTGCCTGCAGTCTGATTTGATCTAAAAATGGCTCATCGCCTATATCAATTCCACCTGTATCAATTAAATTAAAGTCATGATTTAACCATTCTGCCGAGCTATATATACGATCCCTTGTTACTCCCGGAATATCTTCTACTATCGAAATACGTTCTCCAACAATTCTATTAAAAATAGTGGATTTGCCTACATTCGGCCTTCCAACTATTGCAATTACCGGTTTTGCCATCCTTTTCAACCCTTTCTTTTATGCTAAAATTCCTATAATACCTATTGTCAAAAGTAGAAATTAGCTCCATCCATATATCCGATTAGTTCAAACCAACAATAGGGGATGGAAGAATACCCCTGTTGGATGTTTCACTTTATCAAACGCTTAAAGGTGTCCCCCAATGGGCATCCTCCAACTTTCTGATTAGAAAGTTGGATTAGATCCCGTATACTAGGACACCCTCTAACTTATTTATTTTAACAAAGTGCTATATGACTAGCAAGAATAAACAGAATAAAAGAACAGACTTTTAATGTATTCATGATAGTTTTTGCTTTTCTTTTTCCATCATATAAATATGCTGTTCCCATTTTGCAAGATACTCTTTCACGATGTACAACGTGATAATGGAAGTAATGCTAATTAGTAAACAATCAAAAAAATGCAACGTTCCAATTGAATAAAAAACATGATACGGCTTCAAAAGCAATGCAAACAATATGTCGCCATTTATACTTCCAAAAAGGATTAACATTATTTGTTTAACAGGATTGCTATATAAAACCCTTGCTAGGATCATTAAAAAAATAGCTAACATCCAGTTTTGATTAAAAAGCATCCATACAGGGTCAAGAATTGCCAATAATTGAAACGTACAATAGGCAAGCATGGTTAAAAAAACACAAATAAAAAAGGAAAATATAGCTGTTTTTCTTAAACTTGCAGCATATATAAATAGAACTCCTAAAATTATCAATAATAACCAGGAGATAGTAAAACCCCCAACATTTAATTGATAGGGAGATATAATGATAGCTAGCAATAAACAAACAGAATAAGCAAAACGATATTTATTCTCTTTTTTCATAAAAAATGTAGTAATAATCCAAAGCACCCAAGTACACCAATAAAATGATGCCCCATCCATTTTCTCACACTCCTCCTCTTCATTATGGCTCTTTCTATAAACTTTAAACGAAAATGAATAATCTTCTGTAAATTTATCATCCTAAAAGAGGACAGACTAATAGTAGGAGGTGTTAGGAATGGGAAGAGACAGACAAGAAAAGAAGTTGAAAAATAGTAAGCGAGTGGAATCAGATCGCGATCAAGCATTGCATTATCCAGGTGCAACTAAAATGCAAAGCCCAGAAGAAGCCAGGGATTTAAACGATAATAAATAAACTTGTTTATAGCAAATTGAAACTTTGATAAACCGGGTGTGATCTTCCCCTTAAAAAAGAGAGAGCAAGCAATTCGTTCATTGCCGCTCTCTCTTTTTACATAGATTATTTCTTTAGTTTTTTAAGCTGCTCCCCAATCATATCTCCTAATTGGAAACCTTTTGACTCTTCAGGCAACTCATAAACCTCTTCATCATCTTGTTCTTTTTCTGTCAATTCTTTAATGCTTAATGAAAGACGCTGTTCTTGTTCGTTAACATCTAACACTTTCACTTGAACTTCCTGACCCTCTTTTAATACTTCATGGGGTGTACCAATATGTTTATGGGCAATTTGTGAGATATGCACAAGTCCTTCCACACCAGGGAATACTTCAATAAATGCACCATAAGATACTATTCGTTTAACTGTTCCATCAAGGATGCTTCCCACTGCTGCTTTTTGGGCAATTTGTGCCCATGGTCCTGGCAATGTATCCTTTATCGATAACGAAATGCGATCATTATTTCGATCAACACTTAATACTTTTACATTTACTTCTTGCCCTTCTGATACAACATCAGAAGGATTGGATATATGTTCATATGATAATTGAGAGATATGAACTAATCCATCAATTCCACCTAAATCGACAAATGCACCAAAATCGGTAATTCTTTGAACTACACCTGAAATCGTTTGACCGACTTCTAATGAATCAAGTAAATTTTGTTTTTGTTTGCTTTTCTCTTCTTCAATTACAGCGCGATGGGAAAGAATTAAACGATTTTTATCTTTTTCTAATTCTACAATTTTAAAAGAGATCGTTTGTCCTTTATAGTCAGAAAAATCTTCTACATAATGTGCCTCTACTAAGGAAGCAGGAACAAATCCTCGTACACCAAGATCTACTACTAACCCGCCCTTTACTACATCTTTTACTTCTGCTTCAAATATTTCACCAGATTGAAACTTTTCTTCTAAACTATCCCAAGCTTTTTCCGCATCTACTTTTCTCTTAGATAAAACAAGTGCTTCTTCTTCTACTTTGATAACTTGAAGTTCAAGTTCATCCCCTTCAGAAACAACATCACTCGCTTTTTCAATATGCAGACTAGATAGCTCACTGATCGGGATTAGTCCATCCAATTTACTATTTTGAATTGCAACAATTACTTGTTTTTCTTCCACTTTTGTAACTTGTCCAATTACGTTTTGTCCTACCTCAAAATTATTTACAACAATATCATTTAATTCTTCAGACATATGTACTCCTCCTTATGCTTCACTAAACTAAAAGTTTAAAACAATCTAGTCAGGTTTCAAACCTAAAATGGTTTATCGACAAATATTTGTTTTCTTAGCCGCTCTCCTTCTTCAGATGCCATTTACTCAATAACAAACTTGCTCATTACAAGGTTTCGGCAGGATGATGGGACAAGCATTTTCGATCATCCTTTCTATTTGCAGCTTTATACTTTGTCAATAATCTGACTAATATGTTCAAAACATAATTGTTTAGAATTTCAAATTATTTGAATACTGCAAAATATATTTCTTTTATTTAACTTCTTATAAATAGCTGCTTTTGTCAAGTAAGAAAACTTCATTAGGAATAGATGCCGAAAAAGAATTCACAAAATGTTGAAATATCATTTTCGTTGCTATTCCTATGTTGTTTTACATCAATGTGTAATTTTTTCCACAGTAAGTTCCATTATGCGGTTTACTACATCTGTAATGGAAAGAGAAGTTGTATCAATTTCCGTTGCATCTGATGCTTTTTTTAATGGAGCAACTTCCCGTTCTGAATCTAATTTATCTCTTGTTGCAATTTCTTGCTTTAATAATTCTAAATCAGAGGAATAACCTTTATTAATATTTTCCGTATGACGGCGAATTGCCCGTTCTTCAACGGATGCTAACAAAAATACTTTTACTTCAGCAGTTGGAATAACATGTGTTCCAATATCTCTGCCATCCATTACCACGCCGCCGTTTACTGCAAACAACTGCTGGCGTCGAACCATTTCTTCTCGCACTAATTTATGCTTTGCAACAGCTGAAACAGAGTTTGTTACAGTACTTGTCCTAATTTCGTCTGTTACATTATTATTATCTAAAAAAATCAATTGTCCTTTATCACTTGGAAACAGTTCAATCACGGTATTCTCCAGCATTTTTATTAATGCTTGTTCATCTTCAAGATGAAGTTGATTCGTAATTGCTTTATAAGTTAGGGCCCGATACATCGCACCAGTATCAATATAAATATAACCAAGCTTTTCCGCTACTATTTTAGCAACCGTACTTTTCCCAGCAGCAGCTGGTCCATCAATTGCAATACTAATTTTTTTACTCATAAATCCTCCTGAATTATTGGTTTCATTAGAAAAATATAAGGACTTGACAGTAGTCTACCTTAAAAAATTTTATGCTTTCTTTTAAAACCAATAAACGATTAATAATAGCTTAGAATGACGAAATGTATTCTAACACTCTCTATTTTAACATATTTTCATCCCTTTTTTCGATAAGAAAAGAAAACGTCTTTCTCTGTAAAAGATAGTAGTTGAGAAATTTTTTAATCATATAATAGAGAAAAAGACGAGGCAAATACTTTACAAAAGTTATTTGCTCGCCTGATTTGCATGATGGAACATACTTCGAATAAGGACTATTTAAATTAGGCTATGTTAAAGCTCATTGTTGTTTTTGGCACTATGTTGATCTTCGTTCCAAGCGTAAGACTCCTGCGGAAAATGCGAGTCAAAGGGAGACCCCACAGGCGCACAGCGCCGAGGAGGCTCCCGAACCGCCCGCGGAAAGCGAACGCCTGAAGCGGAAATCAACAGGAAAGTTTAACAGAGCCTTAAATTAAAAAGAATCACCTGATAGCAGCAGATATAATCAGTGTTGCTGGAATGTTTCCAATATTTTCGAAAAATTCGACTTTGAAACCCCTTCATATTGAGCCAATTCGTAAAGTTGAGGAAATATATTCCATGCATGAATCAACTGACTAATTGCCAAAAATAGCAATTGGATAACAATCACTTTAACTAACAACCGCTCAAACCTTTTCATTACAATCACTCCAACAAATTCTTGCTAAGAAAATTTTGTCCTTTACTTTCTTATTTTTATTATTAGAGCAATTTATGCAGTTTATTCAATTCTCGAGTCCTTTTTTCTTAAAGGATAATTGTACATCATAGCAAAAACGTAATATAAATTGCCGGTCACTTGGTGATACATCAAAAAATTGCAAGGAAACTTTATTATGCGTCTCATTATGTTCCCAAACTCTTATAACCGTTCCTTTTAATCTAGGATAATAGTATTCTCCATTTTGCAAGTGCAATACCATATACAATTCTAGAGCAGCACCTTCTTGTAAATAAGAAGTTTTCGGGACAATTAAAGCAGCTCCTCCTGCACTAATATCAGTAGTTACCGTTGTAAAAGGGGGAAAATCATTATTTAATGGATGGACGGCAATATCCAAACTTGCGTCAACCCGAACAAATTGTCTTCTCTGTATTTTTATTAATTGCTCTTTTGAAGGCATATGCAAAATAAGCATGGGAACATTTTCTTTTTTTCTTCCTAAAATTTCTGTTTGAAACATAAATACAGCACCTTCATTTGTAACAAAATTCACTTTTAATTGTGTGCCGTTTAATAAAAATGCTGTTTTATTTGTTTCTAAATGAATCGGATAATCTATATATAATTCTTTTTCACTTGTTTCTACAAGCTTGCATTTATATTGATCGGAGCTATCTGTATTAACCGGCTCTAGTATTAATGTATCTCCTATTTTTATCACGATAATTACCACTCTTTCTTTTGTAACAAATGACTTATAAACAGTTTTTCTACCATTTTTTCCTTTTATTATGGCATGTAACTTTCCTATTAAGCAATAGGATAGACTAAATATTCTGCGATAAGAGTCTTAATAATACGAAAAGGCTATAAGTATTTGATGGTAGCTTTTAATAAATCCAGCTTGTGCAAAGATTTATCCATAAAGTTCATCATATACTCATAGCCTTTTTTTCTGATTATTCCTTTTATTTATACTACTTCTTCATACACTGGTTCAGCATTTTTCAGTTTTTCTACTTTTTCTTCTATGCCGCTTTTAGCATTAATGTAAATTCTGTACGTATCGTTCCCAAGTGTACCAATAAATTCATAACAAAGGACTTCTTCATTTATGTCATTTATAATAATGGCTAATCCATCCTCCATTATTTTTACTTGTTTATTAATTTTTTTCTGTGCATCTGCTTTTGAGATAACAGGTTCTGCAATCTCTCTTTGTTTATGGGCCTGCAAATAATCCTCTGCAGCAAAACCAACAATATTTCCATTATCAAGAGCTACTTTCACTTTGGTGCTATCGGGATATATTTTTACCCCATCTATTTCTGTGACAAAAGAAAATACACCGATATTATTATATTGCATGCTTTCGAAAAGTGCGAGGTCTTTAAAATGATTGTCTTTTAAAAATTTCACCGCATTATTTCCTGCTTCATTTAAGCTTATCTTTTGTTTATTTACGTCTCTCGAAAGAATATACCAGATAGGATATCCACCTTTTTTTGTTATATCCATATTTGCTTCATGGTTTGAATCTTTGTCCAACAACGAAACACTATAGAAGCCATAATTAGAGCCTTTTCCATTTTCCGTTACTTTCGCTTCTATCTTTCCATTAAAATTTGCATACTTCTTAGCTGTTTTGACTGCTTCTTCTTTTGAAATGATGCTTCCTTCTAAATGTTTAAAATTTTCATCTTTTTTCTCCATATTTACATAGGTTGGTCCAAAAGAAGATTCTTTATAGCCTTCTACCTTTTGTTCTACTGTTTTTAAACCATCGACAATCGTATTGTCTTTTGCTTCATTCCCAGATGCTATTGCCATTTCCACATCCATCCATCGTAAATTATTTTTTAATACAATGTGTTGGACGTTTCGTAATTCATTTTGAATTTCTTCCGCTTGACCATATAAATTTTTTAATGAATTGTATTCTTTATCGGATAAAGGTTCTTTATTAAGATCTCTTACAGCTGTTCGATAGCTGAAATCGCCAATATTCGCTAGAAATTCTTCCGTTTTATTAAACGGTAGTAAAGTTAGGGGCAATTGACCTACATCACTATGCGCTTCAGAAGTTATTCTCCAAACATCTGCCAGCGCTGGCGATAATGAGTCTCTAGAATTCATCGCCAGAGTAGTTCCAATTTGATCATGCAATAAATCGATTTGATAGGTTAAGTCATGGAATGCTCGTTGATAACTGTTTTCTGCATTTATTAAAATAGCATTTTTTTCTTTATGTTCTTGATAGCCCCAAAATCCAACACCTGCAATTGCTATCACTAATAATGCGATTAATATTCCTCTTAACAATTTTTCCCACCTCTTTATTTACAGAAGATATGTTTTCCTATTTGTTTAATTTGTGGTCTCGTCCATATCCAACCGCTTGTTGCTGTATCTGGATTAAAATAATACAATGCACTACCAGTCGGATCCCACCCGTTAATCGCATCCAATACCGCTTCTTTCGCCGTTTCATTTGGAGTTAGCCAAATTTGTCCATCTGCTACTGCAGTAAATGCACGAGGTTCAAAAATAACACCAGAAACGGTATTCGGAAAAGATGCACTATTGACGCGATTTAAAATAACCGCAGCTACAGCAACTTGGCCAGTATATGGTTCTCCACGCGCTTCGCCATAGACAGCATTTGCCATTAATTGAATATCATTTTGCGAAAATCCATTTGGAACATTGGCAGCTGTTGGTTTATTTTTTGCTGCCCCTTCACCTGCACCTGCTGTTTTATTAGTTGTACCCTGTGTACCAGCTCCGCCAGTAGGCGCCTTTTTAGAAGTAGGAGTTTTTTGTTTATTTAAATCAACTCCACCATAATGGGAAAACTTTTTTCCTTGATTAATCTGATTCTTGACAAAATTCTCATTATATTTTGATGCATTTGCAAGCTTTAGTTTTGTTGTCCATCCTGCCAGTCCATCAATTGGTAAACCAAATTCATATTGGAAATTTCTTAATGCCCAATACGTCTGCCACCCAAAAACACCATCAATTTTCCCATTGTAAAAACCTAAATACTGAAGTCTCGCCTGCAGTTCAATTACATCATCGCCGACTGCTCCCTGTTGAATAACTTGATTAGAAAATGCATACGCTTTATGTTTTGCACCTTGTAACGGCGTCATCATTAGGCACAGAGAAAAAATGATGGTCATTTTTGCGAGTAATAATTTTTTATTCACGATTGTTACCCCCAGAAGTAAATACTATTAACATTAACCCTATTTTTTGTAGTAGTTGGTTTTTTATACAAAAAAAAAAAAAACAGAATGAGGCAGTTTCATTCTGTTTCTTTTATTCTTTTCTTCCCTTTATTTTTCAGAGTACTTAATAAACAAGAGGGTCGTGCATACTTTTCACAAAACATAATATCCCAAAGAATACAGACTGGTAATTTACTCCATCGGCATTTAGATTTCTCTTTTCTCTTTTCCCGTTGATCTTTGGTTGTTAATTCTTGTTAAAAAAGGAACACTCAGACATGAGATGGCAGCGATACGGAGGTCACGAAGCCCAGTACGCAGAAGAGGAACTATGACTGGACTGAAGAGACAACATAACGAAGATTTTCGACTGGTATGTTTGTTAGACTTTTGGAACACCCTCATTTAATTCACTTTTATATATTTTTGAAAATGTTCTTTACTTAATTCCCTTGCCATTCTTACTTTCCGCAACCCTATCCACCATAAAAAAAGCATAAACGGTGTTATAATTAGCAACCAGTTTTTTTGAATGGAAAGGATATAATCATAAATACCATGCAGCAAAACAGGAATAAACAACGAATAAAATACCCATTTACCTCTAGGCATCGTAAATTTTCCTTTTCCTAAATAGTACCCCATAATCACTCCGAATAAAGCATGGCTTGAAACTGGTAATAACGCTCTTCCTAACGCATATTCCACTCCATTTGCAATTAAATATAAAATATTTTCAACTGTGGCAAACCCTAAAGAAACAGACGCACCATAAACGATGCCATCATAAGGTTCATCAAATTCCACATGCTGATAAGCTGTATAATATAAAATAAACCATTTAAAAAACTCTTCTAATAAACTTGTTGAAAGTACGGCTCTCCAAATTCCATTGGTAAAAATCATTTCTACGTTTAAAACATATTGAATAAACATGATTGGAAAAACGAGTAACGCTCCAGAAATAAACGTTCTTAACACAAGGGAAATGGGTTCAGAATCATATTGATCTTTTAAATAAAAATAACTTAATAACGCTAAACCAGGAGCTATCCCAGCAGATACAATTGCCAACATATCCAAACCTCATTTCCCTTATTATACATTCTCATTATTGAGTTCGCTTTAAAATTTCCTCAGCTACTAACCCTCCATGAAAACGGCCATTTTCAATAAAAATTTCATTTGCATTATTACCTGCAGCTAATACACCAGCAACAAAAATACCTTTTACATTTGTTTCCATCGTTTCAGGGTTGTATATTGGTCTACCTGTTGATTCTTCCATTTCAACTCCCATTTTTTTAAGAAATTCATGATCAGGATGATAGCCTATCATGGCAAACACAAAGTCATTCTTTATTTCAAAAGATTTTCCATCCTTTTCGTAACGGAGTGTTTTCTCTGTGATTTCCATGACATTTGCATTAAATTCCATATGAATAATGCCATTTCGAACTAATGAATCAAATTCTGGAAGTATCCACGGTTTAATGCTTGTTGAATATTCACTTCCTCTATATAAAACAGTGACTCTTGCTCCTGCTTTTACAAGTTCAATCGCAGCATCGACACTTGAGTTTTTCCCTCCTACAACGACAACATCATGATCAAAATATGGATGTGCTTCCTTAAAATAATGCATAACTTTAGGAAGGTCTTCCCCAGGAACCTCCATATAGTTTGGATGATCATAATATCCTGTTGCTACGACAAGATAAGGAGTTATGTATTCGTTTTTTGTACTTTTTACGATAAATTCATCGTCTTTCGTTTTTTCTACTTCTAGTACTTCTTCATAAGCATTAATTCGCAGCTGTTTTCTTATTACGACTTCTCGATAATAGACTAAAGCTTGATTCCGGTTCGGTTTGTATTGCTCTGTTAAAAAAGGAACACCGCCAATTTCCAATTTTTCACTTGTACTAAAAAAAGTTTGGTGGGTTGGGTACCCATGTATGGCATTAACAACATTTCCTTTTTCAATAATAACCGGATTTAAATTTAATTCCTTTAAAGCAATAGCAGCAGCCAATCCACATGGCCCTCCGCCAATAATGATGGCTCCTTCTTTTTTCATAACATGTCACTCCTTACTAATTCATCCAGCCGGTAAGGGTTGGGCAAAACAAGCATTGTTTGTTTTTTCAGAAGGCACTGTTAAACGATCATGTTGTTTATGGGAAGGGAATCTGCGAAACTCCTGTGGAAAAACGGGCTGGCAAGACCCCCGAGTAGAGGTACGAGCGAGGTCATCCGCGGAAAGGGAGTGGATGACCTGACCTTTTGAAAATCAACAATAGAATTTAACAGAGCCTTTCAGAAAAAAATCTCCTAAAAATAGCATAGGAGATTTTCCGAAAATATACAATAGTTAAATAAGGATTTTAAATCCAGCCTCTGAATCTAGAAGCTTCCGCCATTTTTCTGACACCTACCATATAGGCAGCCAACCTCATGTCCACTCGTCTTATTTGAGCAGTTTCGTATATATTATTAAATGCTTTGCTCATTACCTTTTCCAATCTTTCTTCTACTTCTTCATCTGTCCAATAATAACCTTGATTATTTTGTACCCATTCAAAGTAAGAAACCGTTACACCACCAGCTGAAGCTAAAACATCTGGTACTAATAGGACTCCTTTTTCGGAAAGAATCCGTGTCGCTTCTATTGTTGTTGGACCATTCGCCGCTTCTACTACAATTTTTGCTTTAATATTATCGGCATTTTGTTCGGTAATTTGATTTTCAATAGCAGCTGGTACTAAAATATCGCATTCTAATTCTAATAGTTCTTTATTTGTAATCGTTTTGTTAAACAAATTCGTTACTGTTCCAAAGCTATCTCGTCTGTCTAATAAATAGTCGATATCCAAACCTTTTGGATCATAAAGGGCGCCATATGCATCTGATATACCAATAATTTTTGCACCAGCATCATGCATAAATTTAGCAAGAAAACTGCCCGCATTTCCAAAGCCTTGAACAACAACACGAGCTCCTTCAATAGAAATATTTTTGCGCTTAGCTGCTTCTCTGATACAAATAGTTACCCCTTTTGCTGTAGCCGTCTCTCTTCCATGAGAACCACCTAGAACAAGAGGTTTTCCCGTAATAAAACCAGGAGAATTAAACTCATCTATTCTACTATACTCATCCATCATCCATGCCATGATTTGAGAATTTGTAAACACATCCGGTGCAGGAATATCCTTCGTCGGACCAACAATTTGACTAATTGCACGAACATACCCACGACTAAGGCGCTCTAATTCACGAAAAGACATTTCTCTGGGATCACAGACAATCCCACCCTTTCCACCACCATACGGGAGATCTACAATGCCACATTTTAAACTCATCCAAATGGATAATGCTTTTACTTCAGTTTCTGTAACTTGCGGATGGAAACGAATTCCTCCTTTTGTTGGACCAACTGCATCATTATGCTGAGCCCGGTAGCCAGTAAAAATTTGAACACTTCCGTTATCCATTCGTACAGGAATCTTAACAGTCATCATCCGGACAGGTTCTTTTAATAATTCATACACTTCATCTGAATATCCTAATTTATTTAATGCTTTATGAATAATTGTTTGTGTTGATTTTAACACATTATGCTCTTCTTCCAATTGGTTTATGTCACTAGATTTTTTGGCTACCATTATTGATCCTCCTAAAAAACTACAAAATAATTATTTTTATAATCTTAGAAAAGTAGAAGCAAGTTCATAGTAAACTACTATTTTTTGTATGTTGATGTAGCTTTTTGTTATATAATGAAGATTTCGTTATGATTTTTAGACCATTTTCAAAACTAGTATACACGTTTCGATTCATAATGCAAGTATTCTATTTATTATCGAAACTGCCACTTTGTTACTATTATTAGTATGGGTAGATGTTTATTCCTCATTTATTTCATTATCGTATTTTCATCTGATAATACTCTGTTTATCCGTCATCTCCCCTATAAGTTTAATATGTAAAATGGGCTTAAACATATATCTTATCTAAGTGAATTTTATCCAATTAAAAATGGGGAAAATCTTGTTTCTATTTTAACATTTTTATAATGTTTTACCAGTAGCATGCACTTGTTTAATGTCTTTTTTCTGTAAATTTTATTTCCACCCTGTATCAAAAAAGGTGAAACTTCTATCAGTAGGGCTTTATCCTTACTAATAGAAGTTTCACCTTTCCTTTTTATATAGGCTCTGTTAAACTTGCCCGTTGATTGCAGCGAGAGGCATTCGCTTTCCGCGGGCGGTCTGGGAGCCTCCTCGGCGCTGTACGCCTGCGGGGTCTCCCTTTGACTCGCTTTTCACCGCAGGAGTCTCACGCCTTCCGCTCCAATCAACAAAGTATCAAAATCAACAATTAGCTTTAACACAGCCTTTATATAAGAACAATTATGCTGCTCTTATAAGGGAATTTGCTCCAGTTCATTTAAAAATAGGTTGTTATGATTTCAATAGCTTTGTTTTCACAAATTGTATTTCCATATTCTTGTATAAGATAAACACTAGTTAAGGAACATTCTCCATACTCCCCTAATAACGCTACCATTTGCTCTTCTCTTTTTGTCATTACATCAGCAAAACATATATAATAAATTCCATCTTTACAATAAAGGGATCCACCTTTAAAGCCTACATGGTCGAGCTGCTTGCATACTTGTATTACATCTTCTAATTCCTTAAATTCAAATAGCATATCGACTGTTTCTTCTACGGTTACCTGCATTTCCAAAAACCCTTCATTTAAGAGTTCCTCTTCGTCATTCTCTTGATCGCTCATCGTTAATATCATAACCATTCCCTGTGCTTTTAAAGAAAAAATTTCCACTGCAACAGAACCATTTATTTCTAATCCGAACTGATCATTTGCTTCCTCTAGCATTTCATGAAAAAAATACTGCCATTTCATCGAGTCTTTCCAAATATCATCCTTTGTTAAGCCACGTTCATATAAGTCATCAAAAGTCAGATGTATTTTTATTCTGTTATAATTTAATCTCTCTAAGCGCATGACATTGCCTCCTGCTCCTTGAAAAAACTCTTACTGTAGCTTATGAAGCAGAAAGAAAAGGGTGATTCGTTTTAAATGAACATGTCATGTATAAGTGTGTATTAAAAAGGAAACCAATTAGCAGCAGCCAAGAACAAAAGCGCAAGCGCCTTGAACAGCTCTGAAGAAAAATGTTCACATGACTCAAAAAGTGCTTTTTACTTTTAGAGGCATGGGGTTATTTTTCACAAGAGCTAGGCGCTGGAGCTAGATGCGGACCCAACCGCTAAGTTATCCACAACTCCGTTTCGTTTATAATTTCCTATAAAACAAAGAAATTAGAGGCTTTCATTTAATGACTTTTTGAACTTCCTTAATTAAAATTTTACTGATCTAGTGTATTTTTTATTTTAATAACATGTGTTTCTGGTTTTGCTCCCAGGCGCAGTGATACGGAGGTTGTTCCATAGCCGTTGCTGGTTAATATCGTTGTATCGCCAATAACTTTTGTTCTTCCAATCTCATATGGACCAAAACCAAAAATTCTTATTTGACCACCATGTGTATGTCCGCTTAAAACGAATGTAATTTGATCCTCTTCTTTTATTTCTTTTATAATCTTCGGATTGTGACTTAACAAAATTTTAAAATTTTCCTTCTTCACTTCTTTTAGAGTGCTTTCTAAATCATCCATTTCCATAGAATAATCTTCAATTCCAATTAAAGACCATTCTTCGCATTGTTCCGAATGAAAGGTTACTGCTTTATTGTCTAGTATGATTACCTTTTCTTCTGACAATAATTGTTTCAAATGATCTGTATTCACTTCATAATCATTATTTCCCCAAATAAAGTATACGTCTCCGATTTTTTTTAACTTTTGAATATTTTCTTTTACTTGCTGAAAACTAACTCCTTTTTCCAATAAATCTCCACCAATTATCACCATATCTACAATACCTATTACTTCCTCTATTACACTATCTGCAATACGTCTTCTATGTATATCTGAAATAAAAAACATCGAAACTTCTTTAAAAGAACGGGGAAAATTCGGAAAATAAAGCATTTCATATTTTATATTGTTTTCATGAGCCTCTTGATACATTTTCGAGACGATCCATCCTCCAACTATTATTAAGGGCATTAATAGAATAAAAATTCCCATTTATTTTTCCTCTCCTCTTGCTCGTTAGCAAATTTTCATTTTATTTTACAAACTCTCCATTAAAAACATAAAAGCTCATTAAAAAGAAAAGCATGAAATAGAAATATTTTCATATTATTTAAAGATTATAACATTTTAAAGGAGGACTTTTTTATGAGTTCGTTTTATAAACAATATCATCCTTATATAAGCCCAAATGATCCATGTCCGCCTATGAAAACAAAAACGTATTCCACTCCACCGAATTTATACATGGGTTTTCAACCACCAAATTTGCCACAATTTTCCCCAATGGAAGCTTTAAGAGCAGGGACTTTATGGAAGGCATTTTATGATCCTTATTATAGCCCCTATGAAAAAAGGGAAGGAGATAGATCATGACGAAACAACTGCCAGCAGAATATTATCAGTTGTTAGAACAGCTACAGGCAGTTGATTTTGTCCTAGTTGAATTAACCCTATACTTAGATATACACCACCATGACGAAGATGCCATCAATCAATTTAACCACTATGTACAAGAAAGAGAAAAATTTAAAAAGTTATATGAAAGCAAGTATGGTCCATTACTTCAATTTGGAAATAGTTACTCCGGAACTCCATGGGATTGGGATTCTACACCATGGCCCTGGCAAGTGTAATTAGAAAAGCGGAAGCGGCTTGAACAGCTCTGAAGAAAAATGTTCACATGACTCAAAAAGTGCTTTTATCTTTAGAAAGGAGACATATATCATATGTGGTTATATGAAAAAAAATTACAGTATCCTGTAAAAGTGAGCACCTGTAATCCAATGTTAGCAAAATTTCTCATTGAACAATATGGTGGGGCAGACGGCGAACTAGCGGCAGCTCTCCGATATATTAACCAACGCTACTCCATTCCTGATCGTGTTATTGGCCTGCTGACAGATATAGGAACAGAAGAGTTTGCTCATCTCGAAATGATTGCTACCATGATCTATAAACTAACCAAAGATGCGACTCCAGACCAATTAAAAGCAGCAGGACTTGGGGAACATTATGTTAATCATGATCATGCACTATTTTACCAAAATGCAAGCGGGGTTCCGTGGACTGCCAGCTATATTGCAGCAAAAGGCGATCCAATTGCTGATTTGTATGAAGACATTGCTGCAGAAGAAAAAGCAAGAGCAACTTATCAATGGATTATTAATATGAGTGATGATCCTGATATAAATGACAGTCTACGTTTTTTACGTGAAAGAGAAATTATCCACTCGCAGCGTTTTCGAGAAGCAGTGGAAATATTAAAAGAAGAGCGTGATCGAAAAAAATTTTTTTAATAAATTAATAAAAAGAAAGCCATCATATAGCATTCGTTTTAATGTTATATGATGGCTCTCTTCATTTCGTTTCATGAAATAAATTAATGTCATATTGCTGTTTCATCATGTTAAACACTTGATGACGATTTTTCCACGCTTCTTCTTTTTTCCATAAATCTTTACTTTTATCAATTATTTCACAGCGCAGTTCATGGAATTCTTTTTCCGCTTTCTCTTTTTTCTGTTTTAATATATTCATAAAACCGAAAGATCCAATAATAAGCAGCATTGCATATAAATGAACATTTTCTTGAACAAGAACGGAAAACATTGCTGCAAAGGAATAATTATAAGGAACAGCAACTTGTTTATAGAACCAGTATGTATAAACAAATGTTAAAAAAATAGTCAACCACATAATAAACAAATGTATTTTTTTTAATCCATCATATTTCCGCTTCTTTTCAACCAATTTTTGCAGCATCGCTTTTGTTGCTTCATCCGTATCATGATCTAACTTTTGTATATAATCTTCCATAACCTACTCTTCCTTTCCTATCCAAACCTTTTCTATTCGGCATATAAAAATATATGAGGCTATAGGACAAGTTAGAATAATATTTTGGTCTAATCAGAATTATAAGTTAGATAACTGCCTAGCTCCAACGGCGATGACCAAGGAGGCTGCGCTTTTTCTTCTTATGGAAGAGGGATTTTTAAAATTTGACCAAGTCGTATTTCATTACTTTGTAAATGATTTGCTTCTTTTATTATTTCTACACTTACATTATATTTCAACGAAATTCGATATAAATTTTCGTTCTTTTGTACGGTATGATATTTCACTTTTCCTTCCGATGCTTCGCCTACAGAAGAATTGGGTTCGGTTTTACGGTCTTTGGGTTCGGTTTTAGTTTCTTTTGGTTCCGTTTTAGTCTCAACGAATTCAGATTTAGGGTCTTGATAAGAAGGAAGCGATTCGTTTTTTGTTCCTTTCTCTTTTGCAACTTGTTTTGTCTTTTTATTTAAGGAACTTTCCTCTGATTGAACCGTTTTGCTTTCGTTCTTATCTGCTTGTTTATTCGTTATTTGATTTGCACCTTTATCTGTACGGTCAATTTCTTTCTTTTCATTTTGATGCTTGTTGTCATTATTTATTTTCTCTTCTGCTTTTTCGTTTATGCCATCTTCTTTTTTCACAGACTCTTCTGTTTTATCTCCTTCTTTTTCCTTTGCTGCTTCAATCGTCTCCGCATCTTCTTCATTTTGTTGTATATCGACTTTTTCAAATTGATCAGACGACGAATCCACTGGAACAATGTTAGAGAACCAACGCTCAGAAATAGTTTTATTAATAACTAACAAACTAATAGGCAATAAAATGAAGATAAAAACTAATAAAGTTATGATAGGTGTTTTTAATTTCTTCTTTTTTCTTTTATTACGATGAACTCTGCTTCTAGGTGGAAATTTTTCATTCTCATTTTCTGCTTCTATTGCAGCTGCCGTTTGTTCCACCGATTTATCTATACGAGAGATTCTCTTTTTTCCCTTTTCTGCCTGCACTCGATAAGGATCTTCTTTCGTCATAACATCCCTTCCCTAACTATTTATTCTTTTCTGTTTTTTCTTAAGGCTGTTTTTTCAAAGTTTGTTGTTTTCCACTAAAAAAATGGGAGAAGAAGTACTCAGCAGACTGAATACACGTAGACTCCTGTGGGAATGCGAGAAAGACGAGACCCCACAGGAGCGTATAGCGACGAGGAGGCTCGACGCTCGCTAAACGGACGAAGTGTATTCAGGCTGCGAATTTAAAAGCAACGATCTATACGAAAACAGCCTTTCTTAATTAGTACTCTTTTTATAGCCAAACAGTTTATATCTGATAATCATTCCTAGCAGGAAATCGATAGTAAAATGCATGATAATTGTAACTGAAAGATTATTCGTTATTTGAAATAAATACCCCATCAGAAAACTTAATACAATAATATTTGCAAATAAAAAACGATTAAATAAATATCGGTAGTGAATAATCGCAAAAATGACACTGCTGATTAACAAACCTAATTTTGTTTGTACTATGCCTCGAAACAAAATCTCTTCGCTAATAGCAACCACCGCTGCAATAATCATAATATGAAATGGGTTTCTGCCAGTAAAAATACGGTGATTTATCCCGCCGTCATCTTGATATTTTTCAGGTAAAATGTTCATGAAAAGAATATCTATTGCCACGATGACTACACCAGACGCTAAACCAATTAAAAAATGATTGAAATGAAACCGAAATAGTGTAAAAAACGACAGATCCAATTTAAAAACAAACATACCTAAAATGACGGATACAATCAATAATAATAGTTGTGTAAAATATAAATGCTTAACTAATTCTTTATCTGACAATTGATTGATCATGTGAAAATATCTTTCTTTATTCATTTGACCACTCACTTTTTAAAAGAATTCGCGCTAAAAGCTCTTTCCAGTTTTCTATATGGGAGTGGTTCAAATTTATTGTGCGACTCTTATCATAGTCGGACATATCTAAGCCGCATTTATCACAACATTTTTGTGAAAATGACGGTTTATTTTCTTCTGCAAAATACGTTGTAATCAATATTCTTCGACAATGTTCAGCATGAATCCAATTTAAAAAACCAGCTATTTTTTGTTTCTTGTTTTCTAAACGAATAGTGCGGTGCCGTTTATAAGCATGCAGTTTTTTTAATAACAAGGACATGTCGTGTTTTTCCGATTGAATGTACGCTTCTAACACACGCCACTGGACTTCAGAAAAATGATGCTCTAACCAGTTTTTTTCTGACTTTTCCCAATCATCATACTTATTATACTGTAACAGAGACATTTCCAGCTGTTTTATTTGCAGTTCAGAAGGCCATTCCATCTCTGCTAATTGGTAGGCAATAAATTCATCTCCAGGCGTATATAAAAGGATGGAAATGCTTTGAAGTTGGTCTCTTCCAGCACGGCCTATTTCTTGAAGATACGATTCAAACTGGGAAGGCATATGAAAATGGATGACAAAACGAATATTTTCTTTGTTAATACCCATTCCAAATGCACTAGTTGCACAAATAATGTCTAACTGTCCATGAAGAAATTGCTGTTGAATGAGGATTCTATCTTCCTGTGTCATTCCTCCATGATAGCTCGTACAATTCACTTTGCTTTTTTCGCGAAGATATGCTGCAGTTTGTTCCGCTATTTTTTTGCTGGAAAAATAAATAATTCCAGGACCTTGTAATGTTTGTACTAAATGTACTAATCGGTTCATTTTCTCTTTCAAAGAAAAGAGTTTTTCCACTGAAAGAGCAATATTTGGGCGATTAACCGAATAAACCACTTCTTTCACTTCTTGTAAAAACAATGATTCTTTTATATCGTTTCTAATTTCTTCTGTTGCCGTTGCTGTTAAAGCTAACGTAACAGGGTTGTTTAATTCCTTTCTGACAAATCCAATTTTTTGGTATTCTGGGCGGAAATCATAGCCCCATTGCGAAATACAATGTGCTTCATCAATAACAAATAAACTAATTTTTAATGATTTAAATACCGCTAATACATGGTCATTACTTATCATTTCTGGAGAGATAAACAAAAACTTATATTTCCTTATATTTTGCAGCACATCATTTTTTTCTGATTTTGACAAAAAGGAGTTTAAAGCAACCACTCTTTTTTCCCCATTCATTTTCATCTGTTCTACTTGATCCTGCATTAATGAAAGCAATGGAGAAATAATAATTACTATACCTTCCAGCAACATTCCTGGAAATTGATAGCATAGAGATTTCCCTGTTCCAGTTGGCAGCATAGCCAATGTATGATTGCTTTCTAAAATAGAAGCAATCACTTCTTCTTGCCCAGGTCTAAACGCATCAAAATGAAATAATTGTTGTAAACTTTTTTCTAAATTCACCACTTATCCCCTAACCTTGCTAAAACAACTCGTATTTCAAAATAACTTACATTCGCTAATCTTTCTTTTAACTGTTTTAATGACTTGGAGGAGGTTTGCTTCGCACAATTTTCAATCTGTTTTATTTTGTCTTCTGCAACAAATTCATTAATAAGGAATGAAGGAATATTTAATACCATTTCGACTATATGATCTTCAATGGTACTTTGTTTTAATTGACGAATACGGCAAATTTCTTCTACTGAATATCCTAATTGCAAATACTCATATGTTGTTGCAGTTGATTTTGTCAGTGATAAAAAATGAGAATTGGTATTTATCATTTTCTTCAATAAAGGGAAACGTTGCTCATTTTCGATAATTCGTTCTATCATATAATGAAGAATAGATAAAAAACATACATGATAATAGTCATGATCCATCTGTAATTGTTCTGCTGCCTGCTGAGAAGTCAATCCTACATAATCCACTCCTGTCAATCGAACGATTAAATATCGTGGATCCCCTTCTATTTTTTCCAGACATTCGATTATTTCTTTATAAAGCTGTTTACTTAACTCGTTTCGTGGAATTTTTACGGAATAAATGGTTTCCTTTAGCCAATCTTGAACGAAACGATCTCTTTGAACAGGAAGATAGCGGACTTTACTTACAGCAAGATGGGAAGTTACTTGCACAAACAAGGAAAGCCTTTCCCAGAAAACAGTTGTCAATTGATAGTATCTCCAACCTTTTAAACGGGGAATCGGGCACTTTTGCAATAAATCTTTTATCTTATTATATTTTTCTTTTTTCACGACATAATGCTGATCACTGACTTTATGTATCCACCCATTTTCTTCAAGCTTTGTTATAACTTTTTCAAAATCTGCCCGTGTTAAAGATGGAAATGTTTGAAATAATGCTGTTAATTGAAAAAGATGAATATCTTGGATCGTTTGAGATGATTTTTTTCCATTTAACATGTGTAAAATAGAATAAATCGTTCTTTCCCCATTTATTATTTGCATACAATGTAATACTAATGTCTCCATAAAGGACATATAACGCTTCTCCTTTAAATGATGGTATGACCGATATTTGTAAAAATTATACCTATATTCTATCATGAAATCGTATTTTTTCGACAATTTACACAAGGAAAATGAAAGAAAATTACCTTACTTATAAAAGAACTACTTATTTTTTATTGAAAAGTTGTAGATTCAGTTTTACAATAGGGTAATAGTGAGTAGTATCATTTGTAAACAATGAATATCACTTTACTAAAAATATTGGAGGTTTTGCGACTCATGGCAAAATATACTATCGTAGATAAAGACACATGTATTGCGTGTGGAGCTTGTGGAGCTGCTGCACCAGACATTTATGATTATGATGATGAAGGCCTTGCATTTGTTACTTTAGATGATAATGAAGGTACTGCAGAAGTTCCTGAAGTTTTATTAGATGATATGTTAGATGCTTTTGAAGGCTGCCCAACAGATTCAATTAAAGTAGCTGACGAGCCGTTTGAAGGCGACGCACTTAAATTTGAATAGTAGAAAAAAGGAAGCGGTATGAATACCAGCTTCCTTTTTCTTTATACATTTCGATATTGTATTTGTTTTTGAATCCATACACTCATTTTAGTAAAAATAAGCATAAAGATTGCAGAAATGATGACACCTTTTAATAGATTAAAAGGCAAAATACCTTTTATTACTGTTTCTCTAATATCCATCGGGAACTTCGTTAATTCTATAAATACTGGCAAAAGGACAAAATAATTAAATAAACTTAACGCCACAGTCATTGACAGCGTACTGATTATTAGTCCGACAACCATTCCTCTTTTGGACTTCATTTTTTGATAAATATAATAACTTGGAAGTATAAAGGATACACCAGCAAGAAAGTTTGCCATATGTCCAACTGGAATGCCAGTTTCGCTTCCTGTGATAAAATAATCGATGATATTTTTGATTAATTCTACTAAAATACCAGCAGCAGGTCCAAAGATTAACGCCGCAATTAATGCAGGTACATCGCTAAAATCAATGAGCAGCCAGTTTGGAAATGGCGGTATCGGAAAATTAAGCATCATTAAAACATAAGCTAAACCGCTTAACATCCCAACCGATACATAAGTTCTTACATTCATCTTTTTTCTCATTTTCCTCTTCTCCTTTTCAGGATCCATCTCACCTAAAGAAGAAAGATTCTAGCATTGTTCACACAGCCTAAATAAACCCCAAAAACCCCCAAGTCATAGTACACTTGAGGGAGAGTTATAAAGGTATGCTAAACAAACGTTCGTATATATATATTTTGAACGGTGCAGAACCTCCATCTTCTCCCATCCAGACTGTACTGTCGGTTTTGGATTTTCACCAAATCAACCTACCGAAATAGGTTCACGGACTTTGAAGGCCACCCTTCATCACCGCCGGTCGGGAATTTCACCCTGCCCCGAAGATAGATCAATATTAATTTTAAATACATATATTATTATACAAAATAAACATCATTCTGTGAAGAAGTTAGCATTAAACTCACCGGATTTATGTATAAATTATATATTCTATAATTTGTTCCTTTGCTTTTATAGTAGAAATTATTAATTTTTGTTTATTTTCTGTTATTTTTATATATTTTGGTCCAAACTTTCACATTAGGTCTTGAGAAATAAAAAATAATCAACAATAATAAAATAGGACAACTGATTTTACTCTTAAAGACATAATACTACGTTATGGCAGGTGAAGAGAAAATGTATCAAATTTTAGTAGCAGACGCAATTAGCGAAATCGGATTACAGCCTTTATTAGAAATGCAATCGGTAAACATTATTCAAAAAAAGACCGATAATCCCGATGTTGATTTAACTTTGATTGATGCTTTACTAATCAGAAGTGCAACGACCGTTACTGATGAACTTCTTCAACAAATGCCTAACCTAAAGATTATTGCTCGTGCTGGTGTTGGCGTAGATAATGTTGATATCAACGCAGCAACAAAAAGAGGGGTTATTGTCGTTAATGCACCGGACGGAAATACTATTTCCACTGCTGAGCATACTTTTGCAATGATGGCTTCCTTGATGAGAAAAATTCCACAAGCACATCAATCCGTTAAAAATCTAGAATGGAAACGAACTGCTTTTGTTGGAACTGAATTAAACGGCAAAACTCTTGGTATTATCGGTTTCGGCAGAATTGGTTCTGAATTGTCTAAACGTGCAAAAGTGTTTGGTATGAGTGTGGATGTTTATGATCCTTTCTTAACAAAAGAAAGAGCCGACCAGCAAGGAGTAAAAGCCTGTTCTTTAGATGAATTGTTAAAAAATGCGGATATTATTACCGTTCATACACCATTAACTCCCGAAACAAAAGGATTAATAAACACAGAGGCTCTACGAAAAACGAAAAAAGGGGTTTACTTCCTCAATTGTGCCCGCGGGGGCATTATTGATGAGTTAGCGCTTGCTCAATTCATTGAAAATGGCCATGTAGCAGGAGCAGCTATTGACGTATTTGAGGTGGAGCCGCCAATTGACAACCCATTAGTGAATCTAGACAACGTAGTTGTTACACCACATTTAGGTGCATCAACAAACGAAGCACAACTGAATGTAGCAACTCAAGTAGCACAGGAAGTTCGGGTATACCTAGAAGGGAAACCTGTTGCAAACTCTATTAATTTACCTGCTTTATCCAAAGATATTTTTGAAAAAATAAAACCGTTCCATCAATTAGCAAAACAAATGGGTTCTATCCTATCTCAATGTATGCAACAAGGCATTCAAGAAATTACAATTACTTATTCTGGTTCTGTTACTGACTTAGAAACTACTTATCTTTCCAAAGCAATGATCTCTGGATTCTTTGGAAACCGTGTGGATGTATACGTTAATGAAGTAAATGCATTATTAACAGCAAAAGATCGAGGCATTACAGTTGGCGAAAAAATTGCCAATAACACGTATGGCTACTCTAACTTAATCACCGTAACAGCAAAAGGAGAGCATACTAGTTTTACTGTTAAAGGAACGTATATTGAAAACTATGGGCCGCGAGTTGTTTACTTAAATGGATTCCATATTGACTTTAACCCTGAAGGAAATTTAATATATGTTCAGCATATGGATAAACCAGGCGTGATCGGAAGAGTTGGTAAAATTCTTGGAGACTGCTCTATAAATATTGCAACGATGCAAGTAGGCCGTAAAGAAGCTGGCGGAGAAGCGATCATGATTCTTTCATTTGATAAACCAATCGAAGACAGCTCTATTGCAGCTATTAATCAACTTGATGATATTACTTCTTTAATTCGTATTATTTTATAATAAGGCTGTGTTAAAGCTAATTGTTGATTTTGATACTTTGTTGATTGGATCGGAAAGCGAGTGCCTCTCGCTGCAATCATCAGGCAAGTTTAACAGAGCCTATAATAAAAAATCTTTTTTACAATGGCTGTTTTCTCAAAGTTTGTTGTTTTTTACGTAAAAAAATGGAAGACGAAGTACTCAGCAGACTGAATATACGTAGACTCCTGTCGGAATGCGAGAAAGACGAGACTTAAGCAGAGCGTATGCGACGGGAGGCTCGACGCTCGCTAAACGGACGAAGTGTATTCAGGCTGCGAGTTTAAAACAACAATCTATACGAAAACAGTCTTTACAATAAGACAGGAGCCAGCTTTTCAATTAGAAGAGCTGGCTCTTTGTAAACATATATTATTTTGATTGCTGCATTTAAAATACTTTTATTTCCCTTGGTCTAACATATACCACGTCGCCTTTTTTCACTTTTAAAGCACTGAATTGTTCATTTGTTATCTCTACCTCTAAACTTCCCTGTATATCTGTTCTCGACACTTCTAGGCGAACGACACTTCCTACTTTTTGAATATGATGTATTACTGTTTTAATAGAACTGCTATCCGAATATTTATGTTCAATAATAAAATGGTGTGGTCTGACATACCCTATTCCATCTTCTCCTGCTAAGTGAACTGGAATGTCAAACTTTGCACTTCCTGAAGATAACTTCCCTTTTTCTATATGACCTTTAAATATATTGACACTTCCTAAAAAGTCATATACAAAAGGATTAGCTGGAAATTCATATACTTCCTCCGGTGTACCAATTTGTTCAATTTTCCCTTCATTCATTATCACGACTCTGTCAGCCACATCCAACGCCTCTTCTTGGTCATGTGTTACAAATATACTCGTAATTTTATATTCATCATGCAATTTTCGCAGCCAACGTCTTAATTCTTTTCGAACCTTGGCATCTAAAGCGCCAAAAGGCTCATCCAGCAATAAAATATTCGGTTCTACTGCTAATGCTCTTGCTAGAGCAACCCGCTGCCTTTGTCCGCCAGACAATTGAGAAGGAAACCGATCAGCATATTGGTTTAATTTAACAAGCTCCAATAGTTCATTTACTTTGGCTGTTATCTCTTTTTTTGTTTTTCTATATTTTTTTGGTTTTACTTTTAAGCCATAGGCAACATTTTCAAATATAGTCATATGGCGAAATAATGCGTAATGTTGGAAAACAAAACCTACATTTCGATCTTTTACATGCGTATCTGAAAAATTCTGATTATGAACAATTATACTGCCACTATCTTGATATTCTAATCCCGCAATAATACGCAGCAAAGATGTTTTTCCTGAGCCCGATGGACCTAATAAGGCAACAAGTTCACCTGTATTGACTTGCAAATTAATATCTTGCAGGGCTTCATAACTTCCGTAGTTTTTTGAAATATTTTCGATAATAATGCTCAAATCTTCCCCTCCTAACGTGTAAACATGTTGTCCTCTTTCTTTGAATCAATAAAACTTTTAATAATCAAAGTGATAATCGCAAAAATGGACATAAGCGATGCAACGGCAAAGGATGCAGAAAATTGATATTCATTGTATAAAATTTCTATATGAAGCGGCATCGTATTGGTCATTCCTCTTATATGGCCTGAAACGACCGAAACTGCGCCAAACTCCCCTATTGCCCTTGCATTTGCCAAAATCATGCCATAAATCAAAGCCCATTTAATATTAGGAAGGGTAACATAAAAGAATGTTTTTAAACCACTTGCCCCTAAAATAATGGATGCTTCCTCTTCGGAAGTTCCTTGATTTTGCATGATAGGAATTAATTCCCTCGCAATAAATGGAACCGTAACAAAAAGTGTTGCTAAAACAATACCAGGAACAGCAAAAATAATCTTTATATTGTGTTCCAGCAAAAATGGTCCAAATAAGCCATGAAGACCGAATAATAAAACAAAGATAAGACCTGCAATAACTGGTGAGATGGCAAATGGCAAATCTATTAATGTTAGGAGAAGATTTTTTCCTTTAAACTGATACTTTGAAATCGCCCAAGCTGCAATGACACCAAAAATAGTATTTACTGGCACTGTAATAGCCACAATTAAAAGCGTAAGTTTTATGGCTGCAATAGCATCTGGATTAGAAATTGCTTCTACATACACCGAAATTCCTTTTTCAAAAGCTTTAACAAAAATAGCAGCTAACGGAACGATGAGAAAAAGACTTAAAAATACTAGAACGATAGATATTAAAATCCACTGTATAAAAACTGGATCTTTTTTTACAGCAAGATTATTTATTAAAGGTTTCGTAGAAATTTGTATATTTGCATCCATTTTTATTCTCCTCTACCTGCTTAAATATTTCCGATTGCTCCACCATTGAAGAAAATTAATACAAAACAAAATAATAAACGTAATGATCAGCATCCCTGCCGCAACAGCAGTAGCACCTTTATAATCATATTGCTCCAGCTTCGTCATGATTATTAATGGGGATATTTCTGTTTTAAACGGCATATTGCCTGATATAAAAACAACAGATCCATATTCTCCTAAAGCGCGGGCAAAAGAGAGCGCAAATCCAGTGATGATTGCCGGAATCAACTCCGGCAATATCACTCTGAAAAAAGTTTGAAATCTGTCAGCCCCCAACGCAGCGGATGCTTCCTCTACTTCTGCCTCGATATTTTCTAAAACTGGCTGTACCATCCTTACAACAAACGGCAATCCGATAAAAACTAATGCAATGATGATTCCAACAGGTGTGAATGCTATTTTGAAGTTAAAAAATTGACCAATCCAACCGTTAGCAGCATAAAGCGTTGTTAGTGTTATGCCGGCTACTGCAGTTGGCAAGGCAAATGGCAAATCAACAAGACCATCTATTATTCTTTTTCCTGGAAATTGATATCTTGTTAGCACCCAAGCTATTAATAAACCGAATATCGCATTAATAAAGGCGGCTGCAAACGCTGTTAGAAAACTTAATTTATAAGATGCCAATACCCTTCGTTCTGTAATAATGCCCCAAAATTCATCGAATCCATTTGAAAAAGAATTTAAAAATATCATCGATAATGGGATGAGAACGATTAAGGATAAATAAATCAACGTAAACCCTAACGTAAATCCAAACCCTGGAATATGTGATTTTCGTCTTGGCTTCTTATTTATGATTACTTTTTCCATACCACACCAACTTTTTTCATCTATTCTATTAAATTACGGTTGATAAATTTCATCAAATGTGCCACCATCATTAAAATGTGTTTCTGACGCTTTTTTCCAACCGCCAAATTCTCCATCTACTGTTACTAAATTAATATCTGCAAATTGATTTTTATATTTGTTTAAAACTTCTTTATTTCGAGGGCGATAGAAATTCTTAGCTGCAATTTCCTGGCCTTCCTCTGTATACAAATAGTTTAAATAAGCTTCTGCCACTTTCTTTGTACCTTTTTTGTCCACTACTTTATCTACTACTGCAACAGGCGGTTCGGCTAAAATACTGATAGAAGGATTGACGATCTCAAATTTATCGGAACCAAACTCTTTTAATGTTAAATAGGCTTCATTTTCCCATGCAATAAGAACATCGCCAATTCCGCGTTCTACAAAGGTTGTCGTAGCTCCCCGCGCCCCGGAGTCTAATACCTCTACATTTTGGTACAATTTTTTCATAAAGTCTTTTACTTTTCCTTCATCTCCACCATTTGCTTGTTTTGCATATGCCCATGCCGCTAAATAGTTCCATCTTGCACCACCAGATGTTTTTGGGTTGGGGGTAATGACAGATACATCTTTTTTAATTAAATCATTCCAATCTTTTATGCCTTTAGGATTTCCTTTTTTCACAAGAAATACAATAGAAGACGTATATGGTGTGGAATTATTCGGTAACCGTTTCTGCCAATTTTCATCTAATAGATTAGCAACTTGCGAGATTTCATCAATATCATACGCAAGAGCCAAGGTTACAACATCTGCTTCTAACCCATCTATTACAGCTCGTCCTTGCTTTCCAGATCCTCCATGCGATTGCTTAATTGTCACAGTTTGCCCAGTTTTTTCTTTCCAATTTTCAGCAAATGCTTTATTAAATTCTTGGTAAAGCTCTCTTGTTGGATCATAAGATACATTTAATAATTCCACATTTTCTTTCGATTTTTTTGTCGTTGTTTTCTCTGTTTTGCCGCAAGCAGACAAAATTCCAACTAGTAAGATAGTTGATAACAATAAAATAATGCTTTTTTTCATTTTAAATCCTCCTAATTTGATCTATGTACTTGGTTAATGCCGTAAAAAAAGGCATATTACCATCTTAGCTAATCTGGTAATATGCCTTTAGTTTGTCTAATCAGCATCTAAAGTACTATTATTTTTATTAATCCATAATAATCCTTATTATTCATAGTTGTCAACTAGGTTTTTTTATATTTTTTCATTATCCCTACATTTATTACAAATTATCTACAAAAATTTCACTACTATCGGGAACAAAAGTGAATACGTGTTTTCATCTAAGATAAAATCGATAAAACTATTTTTTGTTTGGGTGGCTTTTTTTGGGTTATGATATGCTTCCATTCTTTTTATTTCTTTTGTAGCTTGAACTACATCGTTTTCTCGTTGTTTTTGATAGGCAGCATACTTGTCCTTTTTCTGATGTGTGGCATGAACGCTTTGGCCTACCTCAACATTTCCTAATGCTAAAATAGGGTTAACTGCATTTTTTTTAGTTATCGTCCACTTTTTATTATGTAATTCAAAATGCAAATGAACTCCTGATGATTCACCTGTGTTCCCCATCATACCAATGATATCGCCTTTTTCCACTGTTTCATTTTCTTTGACTTTACGTTTATTTAAATGGGCATACACAGTCTCCATTCCATTATGATGCTTTACAAAAATAACATTGCCATATGACTTAGAAAGATAAGATTTTACAACTCTTCCATCGTCCACCACATAGATTGGAGAATCAAGCTCTCCAGCAATATCAATCCCTTTATGATGACCATTTCTTGAATTAAATAGATCTGAAATAACTCCATCACTCGGCCATATCCAATCTTTTGTACGTTCTGAAATAGAAATGGAACTTGCTTCTGATCGGCTACTCCCTAACAATAAACTAATAAATTGAAGCATAATTGCTGCTATTAGCAGTCTCCTTATGGACTCTATCATGCTTTCCTCCTTTTTCACTTTAAAAATACATCGCAGAACAACTATTTTTGTCTGCTAACCTCTTATACCCTTATTAGGCATGAAAAAAGTTATATTACAAAAGGCTGTTTTCTCAAAGTTTGTTGTTTTTTACGTAAAAAAATGGGAGAAGAAGTACTCAGCAGACTGAATACACGTAGACTCCTGTGGGAATGCGAGAAAGACGAGACCCCACAGGAGTGTATGCAACGAGGAGGCTCGACGCTCGCCCGCGGAAAGCGAAGTGTATTCAGGCTGCGAGTTTAAAAGCAACATTCTATACGAAAACAGCCTTCCAAAACAATAGTAGTGATTGATAAGAAGCAGCTTATGAAGGAACAAAGTTTATTATTTCTATTGATAGGGAATCTATACATAAAAAAGTAAAACTTCCATCAGTAGGAGTTTTCTTCCTACCCATGATGGAAGTTTTACTTTAATTAAATACCTCTTTTATTTGCAGCAACAGGAACTTTTACTTCTTTTGACAAGATAAATCTTCCTATTTGTTTTATTCTCGTATTTTCAAATTTTACAGATGAATAATGAAAATCCTTTGCGGTTAATAAAATTGCCTCAATCGCTCTTATCGTAGTAAGATTTTCTTCAAACTTACTATCTTTTGTAAAAAAAACGATTAATTGTTTTTTGGAATGGTTGCTCGTTATTTTTTCAACATGTATCGTATTAGGCAAAGATGCAGAAAGTCCTAACATTTTTTGATCATTTTGCATATCATAAAAAGCTTTCTCAATGGTGTCATATGAATCAAACGAAGGAACATAATAAATATTATTAGCTTCGCTTCCAGTATGAAGTAGAAAGTACCCTCTATTCTCCAACTCTTGGTAATGATGCGATCTTATTTCTCCCCAGTTTCCAAAAATAATCCCAGGTTTATTTTTTGTAAAAAACAATACCTTTTTGGCATCTACAGCATGTAGTTGTTCATTTAATATCGCAGAATAAAAATGATCTCCAGCAGATGTAAAGGCAGAAGGCGCTTGTTCTACATTCACTATTACCGCCTTTTTATTGGAATTAAAGGAAATATCGGCATTAATAGGATAGTACTCCTTTAAATTCCAGCTATCCTCGGATAACTTTTTCATATAATTCTTATATAAGTCAAATTTGTTTGCGTATTGCTGATTATCGACAAGAATACTTACAGGTACGACAACTTGTAAGTTTTCATCTGGGATTGGATATGTCAGAACTTCCTTGCCTTTTATATCATCTCCATAAACCGCATTTGTTTCTAACTGAACATCCTTTGTATTCGCAAGATCAAAGGTTGATCCTCGATTTTCTGCTTTTGTCATCTTTTCTTCAGATTGTATTGTTGCCAGATTACGATCTTGCAAAGCAGATTTTTTTTCACTTGATCTTGTTCCCTCATTCATGATGCTATTTATAATAACAACAAAAAGAAACAATGAGAATATTGTTGCGATAGAAGGCAGCATCCAGTTTCGGCGCCGATGCTTTTTTTGTTTTGCTATTATTTGCTGATAAACTGTTGTCGGGTGCCGTTCATCCTTTAAGCAAGGAAGTTGTTTTAAAAGGTTGGTTAGTTGTTCATCGCTCCATTTTGATTGTTTCATCATCGCTGTCCTCCTCTCTGCTGATTTTCTCCATCTGCTTTCTTAATACTTTTAATGCCCTATGTTGTGTTGTTTTCACTTTACTTTCTGTCCATCCTAGCGATTCCGCAGTTTCTGCTATAGTGTGTTCTTGAATAAATCGCATGACAATAACTAAACGTTGATCAATCGTACATTTTTTTAAAGCTTTATAAATATTCTTCACTTCTTCCGATTGCAGCATTAGTTCATCTGGCAATACATCATCTGCCTTAATTTGCTGTTTGGACCAATCAAATTTCTCCATCATTCTGCTTTTTATATTTTTATGCTTTCGAAAATGATCGATTGCAACATTACGTGCAATACTGAATAACCATGTTTTTTCTGAACTTTTCCCTTCAAACCGGTGATACGACTTTAATACACGAATATACACTTCCTGTACTAAGTCTTCCGCTGTTTCTTTATGATTTACCATATAAAATAAAAATTGAAAAACGTCATGATGATACTTATTATATATTTCATCAAAAACGGAGTTCATCTCTTTCCCTCCCCGTTCATAAAATCAGTCGTATTTAAGGTGCGATTAGTTTCATTTTAAAAAAAATAATATAAAAACTTAAGCTCAAGTTAAGCCCAATCCATTCTTTGTTAAGAAAAAACTATTTATATGACCATAATGAACAAAAGCGCAGGCGCCTTGCTCAGCGCCGGAGCTAGACTCTAAACTAGGTTTGAAATTGTATACTTTCTTATCTTTTTAAATAGGCGTAGTTCTTTCCCTTTTTACCATAATAAAAAGGAAGGGAATGATCATTTCACCTTCCTTTTTATTATGGTAAATTGTTTCTCATGAATCAAGAACAATCGGCATTTTCTCTAATTATATTCAATATTTCGAGGCAAATAAATAAAAAATGTCGTACCTTGACCGTATTTACTTTGAACAGATAGTTGTCCTTTATGCGCCTCCACGATATTCTTTGCAATAGCAAGCCCCAAACCTGTGCCAGAATTTCCTCTTGTTCTTGCTTTGTCCGCTTTGTAAAAACGTTCAAACACAAAAGGCAAGTCTTCTTCCGAAATGCCAACACCTGTATCTGTTATTTCCCAATATACTCCATTTTCATCCATTTTACATGTAATGCTGACATTTCCTTTAGCTGGAGTATGTCTAATACTATTATCAATGATGTTGGTGAGCACTTGTTCCATGCGGTCAGAATCCATTAAAAAGTACTGTTCTGACTCAATCGTATGAACAGCCAATTCAATCTCTTTTTCTTTCACAAGCGCATAAAATTTCCTGGCGATCTTTTGTAAAAAGGAACGCAACTCTACCTCTTCTGTTAATAATTCTAGGTGTCCAGCTTCCATTCGAGCTAAATCTAATAATTCATTAACAAGCCGTCCCATTCTTAATGATTCGTCATAAATTATTTGCGCCATTTCTTTTTTTTCTTCCTCTGACTCTGCAATATTATCGACGATCGCTTCACTGTAGCCTTGCAGCATGCTGATTGGTGTCCGCAATTCATGAGAAACATTGGCAATAAAGTCGATACGCAGCTTATCAAGTCGCCGTTCTTCGGTCATATCCCTGATCACAGCAATCGCTCCTCTTATATGTTCCTTGTTATATAGAGGACTAACAATAATAACCCAGTATCGTCCTTGTATTTTAATTTCATCTAGTTGTTCTTCACCCGTAGTAACAGCTAGATGAAATAAGTCTTTTACTTGTTTCGGAACTTGCTCATGCAGTTTTTGGGTACCCTGTTCATACTGCCAATCTTGTAAAAATTTTTCTGCAGGTGGATTCGTAATTAAAAGACTGCCATTTTTATTAAATGTGATGACTCCATCAGCCATTCCACTTAAAATATTTCCCAGCTGTTCCTTTTCTTCGCTTAAAGCATTCATATTAAAATTCAATCGTTTGGCCATTTCATTAAACGCTACGGATAATTCTCCAATTTCATCTTGGGTCATGATTGGTACTTTCGTATCAAAATTCCCTCTAGATAAATCAAAGGCAGCTTCTCTCATCTTTCGCAATGGCGCTGTAATTCTTGTTAATAAGAAAAAAGCAAAAATAGTGGTTAAAATGATGGCAATAACTGCTGCCAATACAATAAATTTTGTCGTCGATTTTTTCGACTCATTTAACACCTCAATAGATTGATAAATAAAAACAGCTCCAACAGCTTTCCCATTTTCTACAATAGGGACGCTGATAATCACTAATTTATCTTTATGATGATTTTGGGAATCTGTTGTTACTATTTTTGGTTTATTGTCTGTTAACACTTCTGATAATTTTTTATTTTGCAATAAATAATCGGTGGAAATTTTTTTGGAGTTGCTATTTGGTGATACAATCATTTCTTTAGATGCTGTCATAATCGTTGCACCTGTAGATTTATCAAGAAGATTCCAAGCAATTTCTACCCCAAGATTCGAGTCATGCTTTTCCATTATGTTTGCCATTTTTGTGGCAGTATTAAGCAATCCTTTTGTGGTCTGATCCGTGTGATATTGCTGAAAATATTCCAGCAACATCACCGTTAAAATAAATAATACAATGGAAATAAGCAGTAAAAAAGTAAACCACAGTTTAAATACTACACTTCTCCAAAACATCATCCATTGTTAACCTCAAACTTATACCCTACTCCCCAAACTGTTACTATCATAGCTGCCGCCTCTTCTGATACTTTGTTTAATTTTTCTCTTAAACGTTTAACATGTGTATCAACTGTTCGTAAATCACCAAAAAACTCATAATGCCAAACTTCTTTTAGTAATAACTCTCTATCAAAAACTTTATCTGGTGATTTTGCTAAAAAGAAAAGAAGTTCATATTCTTTTGGTGTTAAGCTTACTTCTTTTCCATCTGCCAATACTCGATGTGCATCATGATCAATCGTTAATGATGGAAACACAATAACGTCTTTAGAAGCATTATCATTTTGGACAAAAGTAGCAGTTGTTGATCTTCTCAGTAATGCCTTGACTCTTAAAACAACTTCCCTTGGACTAAAAGGTTTCACAATATAATCGTCTGTACCTGCTTCAAAACCTTGTACTCGATTAATTTCCTCCCCTTTAGCCGTTAACATGATAACAGGTGTTGCTTTTTTCTCTCTTAATTCCTTGCATACTTCCATTCCATCTTTTCCAGGCATCATTAAATCAAGGAGTATTACATCATATTCTGACTCGAACGCCTTCGCTAAGGCGCTGTCTCCATCTTCCGCTTCCTCTACAATAAAGTCTTCTCTTTCTAAATACATTTTTAACAATCGTCTAATTCTTTCTTCATCATCGACTACTAAAATTTTTATTTCTTTCTCCATCATCAAGACCTCCTATACAAAAAACCTATCTCTAAAATAGATATATGTTTAATGATCCAAGTAGCTTTTTATCCATCATACTAAAAAGGCTTATTGATTTCAGCAATCCTTTATATTTAAGCATAGGAATGCAAGCCAACCATTAACAAATTTACTACGATTAAATTAAACATGATAATAATAAAACCGATAACAGCAAGCCATGCAGATTTTTTCCCTTGCCAATCCTTCGTTTCTTAAATGAAGGAAAGCGGCATAAAATAACCATGTAATAAGAGCCCCTACTTCCTTTGGGTCCCAATTCAAAAATCTTGACCAAGCAATTTGTGCCCAAATCATCGCAAATATTAACGCACCTAATGTAAAAACCGGAAAACCAATCAAAAAGGAGCGGTAATTGATTTCATGTAGAAGCTCTAAAGATACATTTTTAACGACAAGCTTTAATACTGCACCAATCCTTTTTTTTGAATATCCATCGCAATAGTATACATATGATGCATCCTGCTAGGAAAGATAACAAGACACTGTTTAATTTATTGCTATTTAACGATGCAGGAACCGCCACGATTGGGTTTTTATCTCCGTTTTCGACTATCTGATTGTCATTTGGTCCAATGAAGACTGGCAAATGGTACTCCATTTCATTTCTTTGACCATCTTTTCCAATCCAATAAATGGTTTCTTTATAATCGATAGCAGAAAAAATAATCGATAAAAAATGAACCCAAGTACGGAACAAAATAAGAGAATGATCCCTTCTATTCCTCTTGTACATTTACTCGACTTTTTTTCATTTGTTGCTTTAATTAAATAGAGGAGGAAAGCGGCATATAAAAAATTACTGCTGATGCTTACCATCTTCTCCCTCCTCTCCATAGCCGTTTTTTTGATAAGTAATCGTATTATCAGAAAGAAGATCTATTTTATCACCAAATAGATGGGATAATTCCCGTTTTAATGCAAACCAATTTTTATTTGTATGGGCTGCCACCCAAATTTCATTATTTCGCCATTGCATCCAAACTCTGCGATGATTCCAATAAGAACCTTGTATCACACCAACCATAAATATAATTCCGCCGACAAAAAGAATCGGCAGCATCGGGTCTTTTCGCACCGTTAAAGCTGAAACATTTTTTGTTTGCACATCATCTAACACTAATTTCCACTGATTGCTTGCATTTGATTCTATTGTTTGATTTAGTGTAGCAAATGATCGTTCTTTTTCCTTGCTTTTTGCTGAGCTAATTTCAAAAATAAAAGCAGGATTATTTGGAATCTTTGATTTAGTTGTTGGTTTTCCGCCTTTATCAAACTGAACATCAGGGTAGTATTCCAACATTTTGACATGTAAACCGTTCTTTAATGTGTAGCTGCTGTTTGGATTATTTACATGAATCAGGATGGTGTCGAGTTTTGTTTTTGATTGCTTATCGATGATTTTATATTGAACCTTGGAGACTTCATTTAGTTTAAAATCTCCTTGATAAATGGCATAGCCAGCGAATTTTAACGGGTTATTTACTTTAATATTGGCTTCTTTTAATTTTATTTGGGAAGTTTTTTCTCCTGCAATAGCGTTTGGACTAGCTTGAAGCAATGTTACATTCGTTTGAAAGTTTTTTGCTATCACAGTCCTATTTTCTAATGCTTGCTGAAAGACCTTATCTTCTTTGTTTTTATCATATACTTCTAATATAAATTGATTATTTGTTAAATAGTATAAACCGTTTGTGCCTGGAATTTGTTTAGTTTGTTCTTCCCGTATCCACATCACTTCATTAATATATAATCCAGGTATAAACCGCAGCATCGCCCCACATAAAAAAATAAGTAATCCAAGGTGGTTAATATAAGGACCCCATCTTGAAAACCGCCCTTTTTCTGCCAATAAATGCTGCTTCTCCTTTTTCACATGATATCGTAATTGATGGAGTTTCTTCTCTAATTCCTTATCATTGTCCATAGCAGGCAATTGGAAAAAAATACGCTGATTATAATAAAAACTTTCGTGTTTACCTACTCTCTGATGCTTTAACGCACGATATAATGGAAAAAACCTGTCAATACTTGCGATTACTAATGAAAAGCTTAAACAAATAATAAGAAGTAGATACCACCAAGATTGATACAAATTAGCAAATCCTATACTATAATATACACTGCCAAACCAGCCGTATGTATCAGAATAATAATCATATGAGGAAATCTCCGTTGGAATATACATTTCCTGCGGCAATATTGTTCCTATAATGGATGCAAGCAACAGGAGGAAAATAAAGCATACCCCTACTTTAACAGAAGAAAAAAAATTCCAAACTTTATCAATGATATTTTTATTATACGTTTGCGAGCGGCGGGGAGTGCCTTCATACCTCATATCAATCTTGCCTGCATCTACTTCTTGTAAAACTCTTCCACAACTTACACATAACTTTGTTCCTAAAGGATTTTTATGTCCACATTGACAATTTACAGTATTCATATGTATGTCCACCTAAAGATCAAGGTTTTATTTTCCTCATCAATTCTTGAATCTTGCTTTCTGTTAGTTCTCCTGTGTATATATCGATAATAAATCCTTCCTTATCAATTAAAAATGTCACTGGAAGTGGATTTATTCTATACGCTTCCTGAACTAGCTCTTCAGAATCAATCATAATCGGAAAAGTTAAGTCATATTGTTCTATAAATCTATTAACAACAAATGAAGATTCTCCAACGTTTACAGATAATACTTGTACATCTTTACTTTTATCTCGTGTATATAGTTCATTGATAGTCGGTATCTCGTTTTCACAAGGTTTGCACCAAGTAGCCCAAAAGTTCAAAAATACCCCTTGCCCTTTATAGTTTGAAAGTTTTTGTTGCTCCCCATTTTGATCCAAAAGCACAAAATCAGGAGCTTTTTGGCCAATTTGAACTTTTTCAGCTTGTTTCGCTGTTATACTCTCGTAAATAGTGTAGGCAGAAGCAACTATTAACAGCAATAAAATAATCACTCGAAGCAGTAACCGTTTCTTTTTCATGTCATCCCCCTGGAACAAAAGCGTAAGCGCCTTGAACAGCTCTGAAGAAAAATGTTCTCTTGACTCAAAAAGTGTTTTTTACTTTTAGAGGGAAGAGGTTATCTTTCACAGTGGCTAGGCACCGGAGCTAGCCACTCACCTAGCTCGACTCATTTAAATGATGGAAAGACAAGTAACTTCTGCCACTATTATACCATTTATATGTTGTAGATATTGTAATCGCAAACAGGCATTCTGTGAAAGTTTTATGAATTTTTTAAATTATTCCCTATTTTTTCTTATTTGCCTCTGTCCGAAGTAACTTCACTTCATGCGCCGTCAGTTCTCTAGCATCTCCTGGTTGTAATCCGTTTAAATTTAAAAAAGCATATCTTTCCCGTTTTAACTTCATTACAGGCGTTCCAATCGCTTCAAACATCCTTCTCACTTGTCGATTTCTGCCTTCATGAATTTTCAGCTCAATAATAGACGTTCCTTTTTTCTTATCTAACGATAAAAGTTTTACTTTTGCAGGTGCCGTTTTCCCATCTTCCAAAACAATTCCTCTTTCTAATTGCTTTAACTTTTCTCTGGCAGGAATTCCTTTTACTTTTGCAACATATACTTTTTCGATTTCACCCTTAGGATGCATCATTAAATTAGCAAATTCTCCGTCATTTGTTAATAATATTAATCCCGATGTATCGTAATCAAGGCGGCCAACTGGATAAATTCTTGCTTCCATTTCAGAAAAGAAATCTGTTACTACTTTTCTTCCTTTATCATCATTAACACTCGAAATAACTCCTCTTGGTTTATACAGAATAAAATAGACAGGCTCTTCTCTTTCAACTGGTATTCCGTTCACTTCTACTTTATCAGAAGGAGTTACTTTTACCCCTAATTCTTTAACAATCACACCGTTCACTTTTACTTTTCCATCCAGTATTAATTCTTCTGCTTTTCTTCTTGATGCAATTCCTGCATGTGCAATTACTTTTTGTAACCTTTCCATCTATGTCACCTCTAAATTTTCTTTGTTTTGAGTCATTCTTTATTTATTAATTGGCTACTCTGAAAAAAGGGTTCCGCAGGTTGAATACACTTCGCTTTCCGCGGGCGAGCGCCGAGCCGCTTCGTCGCTTTGCTCCTGCAGGGTCTGTCTGTCTCGCTTTCCCACAGGAGTCTTCGTGTATTCAACCTGCTCTCTGCTATAAATAGTGGAAGCTGCTTCTTTTCATGTGCCATGGTGCAAGTTTTGTTGCATGAGTGTCCACCCTGAAAATAAGCACTTTTAAATGGGGTTTTCCGAAGCTTATCGCTCGATTTCCACGGAGCGAGCGCCGAGCCTCCTCGTCGCTTTGCTCCTGAAGGGTCTCGCCTGTCTCGCTAATCCCGCAGGAGTCTCACGCCTTCCGCTCCAATCAACAAAGCATCAAAATCAACAATTAGCTTTAACACAGCCTTTAATTAAGTAAGCTTATGCCTTATGGCTACCTTAAATCGTTTGAATAAAAAACAAATAATATCATTACCCTTTTGAATTATGACATAAATTAATGAATTTTCAAAGAAAGTCTTAAAATAAAAAAACACTACTGTGTTAGTAGTGTTGCCAAAAAACGATCATTTGGAGTTGAATTTTGTTTGTAATTTAGGTAAAGATTATTTCCCAAAAAACATCGTGACAACGATAATCGCCACAATAAAACCGACAAGATCTGCTAATAAACCTACTTTTAAGGCATCCCCCATTTTTTTTATGCCAACCGCGCCAAAATAAACAGTAAGCACGTAAAATGTTGTATCTGTACTGCCTTGAATAGTGGCAGCAAGTCTGCCAATATAAGAGTCTGGACCATATGTTGCAATTAAATCACTTGTCATGCCAAGCGCCGCATTTCCAGAAATCGGGCGAATAATCGCAAGTGGAGCTACTTCTGAAGGAATGCCAATACTATGTAACACCGGTTTTAAAAAGCCCATAAAAAATTCTAATGCACCAGAAGCTCGGAAGACTGAAATTGCAACAAGCATGCCAATTAAAAAAGGAATGATCGAAAAAGCAATGCTAATTCCTTCTTTTCCTCCTTCTACAAAGCTTTCATATGTAGGAATTTTCTTGTATGTTCCATATAATAAAATAAAACCGATAAGGGAAGGAATCATCCATAATGATATTAAAGAAACAAATTCCATTATCATTCCTCCTTTTTTAATCTTCTATAATAAAAATATCGATCTATTAATATACCGCTGATGGCAGAAAAAATAGTTGCAATTAATGTTGGACCTACAATATCCGTTGGACTTGCAGCATGATAATTCATTCTTATCGCAATCACGGTTGTCGGTATTAATGTGATACTTGACGTATTCACCGCAAGAAAAGTAATCATGCTATTGCTTGCCGTATTTTTCCCGCCATTTAATTTTTTCAACTCTTCCATCGCTTTAATGCCAAGCGGTGTTGCCGCATTTCCGAGCCCAAATAAGTTTGCCATCATATTAGACAATATATACCCCATTGCCGGATGGTCTTTTGGAACTTCAGGAAATAATTTTACAACAAAAGGTCTAAATAGATTGGTCAGTTTTTTTAATAATCCTGCCTGCTCGGCAATCTTCATCATTCCTAGCCAAAATACTAATACACTAATCAAACCAATACATATCGTTACAGCTTCTTTTGCACCAGAAAATACGGCCTTATTCACTTCATCCATCGTGCCATTAACCATGGCAAACACAATTCCAATAACGGTAAGCAGTACCCAGATAATATTAACCATCACTGCCCACTCCCGTCAGGCTAATAAACATTTGTTTAAAATACCCAAAAAATGATTTGGATTGTTTTTTCTGATGCTGATAGTAGATAGGAATCGTATCAATTATTTTGTGGTCAAAATAAATTTGCACTTCCCCTACAATATTCGGTACTTTATTTTCATCTTTTTTCCATGCTTTATTTACATTTGACAATTTATATTCAATTTGAAATAAATCCTCTTCATCTGAAGTAATCGGATATTCGTAGCCTTGTTTTATATATAATTTATTTTTATAGAAAGCATTGTTGATATCTTTTAATTTTCCATTCTCGATTACTTGTGCCAATTTATATTTTTTAAAGGAAGTTTCAAACATATTAATATGGTCGTCCCAATCATCTGGATCATTTAATGTCACGGCAATTAGCTCTAATCCATCCTTTTCAGCCGTACTGACAAGCGTTCTTTTTGCCCTTTTTGTATATCCTGTTTTTCCCCCTGTGGAATAGTCATAAAGCTCTGTTAATAATCGGTTTTTATTGTTCCAGACACGGTCCCATTCTCCTGAAGGATCCTCTGATCTATATTTTTTTGTTCCTGCAATTTTTTTATATGTATCATTGTTCATCGCATAACGGGTTAATAATGCCATGTCATAGGCTGTAGAATAATGGTTTTCATGGTCATCAAGGCCATGCGGATTAGCAAAATGCGTATTGCTCATGCCAATTTCTTCTGCTTTTTGATTCATTAAGTAAACAAACCCGTCTAAACTTCCTCCAACGGATTCGGCAATCGCAACAGCCGCATCGTTCCCAGAACGAAGCATTAAACCATATACTAAATCTTTCAGTGGAATTTTTTCACCCACTTTTAAATAAACAGAAGAACCTTCCGCTTTTACCGCATTTTCACTTATCGTCACTTTTTCATCTAAATTTCCAGATTCAATGGCTAGAATAGCAGTCATTATCTTTGTAATACTTGCTATTCTTCTTTTTGTGTTAGCGTCCTTTTCATATAGAACCCGTCCTGATTTTTGTTCCATTAATACCGCACTATTAGCACTTACATACATCGCCGCATTTGTATTATGAGGAATCGCTAATATTAAAATGGAAGTGATAAGGGAAAATATAATGGTTTTATATAGTTTCATTTAACACTACCTCATCTCATTAAGTCATTTGTACATGTTTATGCAGGACAAGTAGCCTTATGACAATAAAGCAAAAACTTCTTTAAAAATCGAGGTAACCAACGAAACAAAAAATGCCGATACTCTTGATTGGAATATCAGCACGAATCTATAAAACATTTTTGTATAACGATTATTAAATTAATACTTAAATTATTAATCTATATTGATATTTCCTGATGATGAATGAAGTGATAAAGTTGGACCTTCTGAACCTATTTCTGATTTTAATTTGCTGCCAGCATCCTTTGTTATAATCTCTTTTGAAGAAAAAAGAGATGTCTTGATTTTACCTGATTCTGTAGCTGCATCAATTTGCAGAGAATTAGGTTTATCTTCTAGCTTTGCTTCAATTTCACCTGAATTGGAACTGATACTACTATCGTTCTTAAACGTTCCTTTGTGAGACACACTAACGTTGCCAGTATCATTTTCGATCGACAAATCTCCCATAATATTGACTAGTTTCACATTACCAGACACAACCTCCCCTTTTACCTTATCGCCTTCAAAGCCATTGATATTAATCTCTCCAGAATCGGCTGTTAGAATTAATTTTTCTGCTTTCAGGTCTTCCCCTGTAATGTTCCCAGAAGTCGTTACGAGATTTATTTTTTTATACGTATCTTTCGGTATATCAACATACAAAGTTTCTGTCTTAAAATGAATAAAATCTGATGAATCTTCAATAACAACAGATAAGACATTGTCTTCAACCTTTGCTGGTAATTCCTTTTCTGCTTTCATTTTAACCGTTACTTCTTTTCCATTAGATGGACGAAATTCGATGTTTTGTCCTCCTGTCTTAATATTAATTTCTTCTATCTTCTGTCCTTCAAAAGATTTTGTTTCATTTTTAGAAAGAGAATTTGATCCACATCCTGAAATTATAGAACAAATAATTCCCACATTTAATATTAAAACGAGTTTACTGCTTAAATTTTTCATTGTATGCTCCTTTATGTTTGATTGTTCTTTTAGCACCTATGATACGGTGATTTCCAGCCTGTAGCTGTTGTACTACTATAGCAATACTTAATAAGATGACTGTCAAAATCGCATAGAAATTCGGATAACCCGTTGACACTCCCAAGAAATCTAGATATGGCATGTTATTGACTGGACCAAGATACCACCACAGCATATAGATAACTTCGAATAATTTCCTTGATCCACTAAAACTACCAAGTGCTAATCCCAATGTCGGAATAAAGAAAATGCCAGTAATCCAAGAGTGGAGGAATAATAACTGTCCTTCCATTAGGAAATGAATCAAAACACCTAAAGACATTAGCAATGCGATAAGAACTCCTGATATCCAAACTGCAATAAACTTATAGAGCGGTGGACAACTGGATAAAATAATCTCTCGCATAAAATAATGCTTTTCTCTGTTCCCCATCTGTGACCAGATAGCAATAGGCAATACCATGACTAACGGCAGCCAGCTCCTAATTTTGTCGAGAGAGATTAAAAGACTAGCAGCAATTACACCTATAACAAACAGATACCACCAGATGGAAAAGCCTTTTATCATGATAAGAAGTTCCACTTTAACTAATCTTGAAAGATGGATTCGTTTTTCTTTTTCAACTGGTGATAAACGAAAGCTTTGGATTAAATTACTCTTCACTAACAGCTTCTTGTTTGTTTCAAAAATTGATAGCTTTCCTGACTGTTTACCTTTTCCTTGATTTTTAAATCGATCAAAGACTATAGACGAAAGTAAAATAATAATCCCTGCAATAAAAACCCAAATCACTCGTAGTGTTAGTAGACGAGGATTCCAATCAACCCCTTGCCATTCAAACGTAGAAATTTTTCCTTCTACTGGATAATATCCAAAGCTCCCACCCTCTTGACTATCTGCAATGAAATCATATTTCATTGCTGCTTCCTGAACCATATCTGAACGGATGACATCAAGTCCATATACATCCCAGAAACTATTGGGACTGGCAATAGAAATTACGCTAAAAAATATCCAAAGTCCAAAAAAAATAATGTTTCCAATCACACCCTTTACCCCCGGAAAGACATCAAAAAAAACACTTAATGCTGCCAATACGAATAGAGACGGAAGAGCAATGAACAAGAACGGTGCAAAATAATCCCATACTTCCAGTTGATACTCTTCTCCACGCAAGAGCTGCATGCTCATAAAGGCTAGAATCATCATTAGCTCCATTACAACAAGCACAAAAAAATTTGAAATTACCTTACTTGAAACATATCGAAAGTTACTGATAGGAGTAGATGCAATGATTTGTCCGACTTTCAGACGTTGATCTTCTAAGATCTGGCTTCTCAACATGTAAAAACCAAACAACCATAATAGAAGCGTGGAAAGCATCGCTGCCATGCCACCTAGCCAAGCAGAATTATATATTCCTCTAACTCCGCCAATATAAAAAACTTCATAGCCTGAGGATAACGAAGGTACACATGCGTATCCTAGGAACAAGGATATTCCAATAACAAGTAAGAAAGAATAGCTCCTCATTTGTTTGACTAAATTATTTTTTATTAAGTAAATATTAGATTCAAGTGTATTATTCATGCTTTCACTCCCAGTGACGCCACGTAATATAGATAGGCATCTTCCAATGAAGACGGCAGAGGGGTAGCGTTGAGGTTTGGCCTAAGATCAGATACGATTCGCGCATGCACACCGTCACTACGGTGAATTGCACTGCTGATCGAGTATTTCTCCTGCATATCTTGTAAACCGGTAGACGGTATCACACAGTTCCAAACTTTATTATCTACAGTTTGTATTAGGTGTTCCGGAGTTGTATAAGTGACAAGTTGGCCTTTTGATAGTATCGCAATATTAGGTGCTATTGACTCAATGTCTGTTACGATATGGGTTGAGAGAATAACGATTCGATTGGATGACAAGGTTGAAAGTAAATTACGGAATCTGATTCGTTCCTGCGGATCTAATCCTACTGTTGGTTCATCAACTATTAACAGAGATGGGTCATTTAACAGTGCTTGTGCAATCCCCACACGTTGTTTCATTCCTCCAGAGAATCCTCCTAAAAGTCTTTTTCGATCATTTGATAGATTCAAAATCTCCATTAATTCTTCTATTCGTTTCCTTGAAGATCTAATGGACAATCCTTTAATCGCTGCCATATATTCAAGAAATTCAATAGGATTCATGTTAGGGTATACACCAAAGTCTTGAGGTAAATACCCCAGTTCTCTTCTTAAGAGGTCAGGATTCTTTGTAATATCTGTTCCGTTCCACATAATCGTCCCACTTGAAGGTTTCTCAATCGTAGCTAACATCCTCATTAACGTAGATTTCCCTGCCCCATTTGGTCCTAATAACCCCATTACTCCTGATTTTAAATTTAAAGTCAAATTCTTGAGTGCCTGTTTAGATCCATAACTTTTTGTGACCTTCTGTATGCTAAGTTCCATTTATATTCCTCCACTGCACAAAATTCTTGTTATTTACATGTTTGAAGTGTAAATATTACTTTCTTACTTTCAATATAACGAACTAAAGTAAAATCAAAGTAAAATGAAGGGAAAATATAAGTAATACTTATTTTTCAAGTTCTCCAAATTCTATAAGGGTTTTGACGATTTTCCTCCTAAAAACAAACAATTTCCTATTTGATGATTAAACTTATGGTAAGATTAGTAAATAAATGATTTAATTTTATGCTATTGGGAGGGAGCATAATTGCTTGAGTCTGAAAACATCCTTTTGGTTGATGACGAAAAAGGAATTCTAACATTACTGGAAATAACTTTGAAGAAGGAACGGTTTGATAATATTACCTGCTGTATGACAGGTCAAGAAACATTGGAATTAGTCAAACAAAATACATACGACTTAATTTTGTTAGATGTTATGCTTCCTGATTTTAATGGATTTGACCTTTGTAGAGAAATACGGAAGCATACGAATACACCCATTATTTTCATTACATCCTGTTCCACAGATTTTGATAAATTAACTGGCTTTGGAATCGGAGGGGATGATTATATCACTAAACCTTTTAACCCTCTTGAAGTAATCGCGAGAGTGAAAGCATTGCTAAGAAGAAAGAATATGTATGAGTCATCATCAGACGTAGCTACAGAGGATGGAAAAGAGTATAATTTTGGACGCTTTTCATTAAAACCTGATGATGCTCTGCTTATAGTAAATAATGAAAAAATTGAGTGTACAGCAAAGGAATTAGATCTTCTACAGTTCTTCTGCAGGAATCCAAATCGCATTTATACTACATCTCAAATTTACGAGCATGTATGGGGGAATCAGGGATATGGGGTAGAAAAAACAGTCACAATCCATATCTCAAAGATAAGAAAAAAATTAGGCGATGATCCAAAATGTCCTAAAATCATCTTGAACTTAAGAGGTATTGGGTATAAATTTATTCCTCCATCTATGGAGGAAGCATGAAAATAAAATTTCGTTTTAGCGCTCATTTTATCATCGGATTATTTATATGGATCATTGGCATGGGTCTCACCGCTATGTTTACTATTGACGTCATCTTTCCATCGATTGGGGTCATTGAAGAAAACAAAGGATATGACCTTTTAGTATTAATGGTGTTTCTCTTAAACATTACTTTATGCAGCATGCTTTTTGCTTGGTATTTCGGCAGCCCCTTATGGTTTATGATGTCTTGGATACAACTACTGACCCAAGGTAAATACGAAGCACCTTTTAACAAAAGTAAAATTTATACGAGAAAAGGTAAGTTACGCAAGCCTTATCGACTTTATGAAGAAGTAATCATCAATATTCATTCCTTAGCTGAACATCTAAAGCAGGCGGAACAAGAGCGAATGAAAATGGAGGAACTAAAAAAAGACTGGATGGCAGGAATTTCCCATGATCTAAAAACGCCTTTGACATACATTACTGGATATTCAGCTTTATTGCTAAATAAAGAGTACGTATGGACAGAAGAAGAAAAAAACACCTTTATTAAAACGATCGCACAAAAAGGTGAACACATGGAAGCCCTTATTCAAGACCTTAATCTTTCCTTTCAGATAAATAGTGTTCAATCTCCTTTACCGCTAAACTTGAGTAAAACAAACATTGTTGAATTCATCCAAAACTTGATTGCTGATATTGGAAATGACCCGAAAGCTTTCGAATATAATCTAAGTTTCCATTCAGATGAAAAAATAATCAAAAGTGAATTTGATGCACAATTAATGTATCGTGCTTTGCAGAATCTACTGATTAATGCCATCATTCACAATCCTTCAGGAACAAGCATCCATGTGGAGATAGTGAATGAAAAGGACAGATTTGTTACAATCACAATCTCTGATGATGGAGTTGGAATGGATCAAGATACGATAGACAACCTCTTCAAGAAATATTACCGAGGCACTGCCACTAATTCCTCCGATTTAGGAACTGGTTTAGGGATGGCAATTGTCAAGAATTTAATTTTAGCACATGGTGGCCATATCAAAGTTAATAGCGAATTATCTTTAGGAACAAAGATTAACATTACCTTGCCACATACACATTGTAATAATTAAAAAATGAATACTAATTTATCATTCATATAAATTCATCTAGAAAATTAGCCATAGAATAACCATGACTAATTTTCTAGACTTAAGAGGATGGTATCCTGTTTAGCAACTCGACATTTCTCGACTAATTCCATATATAATCCATCTTAATATGGTCTCCACTTTAATTCACTTGCTTTCGCAAATCTTTGTTCTACATCCTTCCAGTTGACAATATTCCACCAATTATTAATATAATCTGCTCTATTATTTTTATATTGCAGATAATATGCATGTTCCCAAACATCCAGCACTAATAAAGGAATCGTATCCCATTGTGTAAGCAGATTATGTCTTTCTGATTGAAGAATCTCTAAATGGCGTGCCCGCGGCGACCACACAAGGATTGCCCAGCCTACTCCTTCCACCGCTTTGGCCGCCTCCGTAAAATGTTGTTTAAAAGCTTCAAAACTGCCAAAATATTTTCTTATTTCTTCTAATAAAGCACCACTCGGCTTCCCTCCGCCTTTTGGACTCATATTATTCCAAAAAATAGTGTGTAAATAATGACCAGAACCGTGAAATGAAAGTTCTCGAGACCAATGTTTTACCAGTTCATAATTCCCAGCTTTTCTTGCTTCTGCTAATTTTAATTCTGCTTTATTTAATCCGTCGACATACGATTGATGATGTTTCGTATGATGCAGCTCCATAATTTCTTTTTGAATATAAGGTTCTAACGCATTATAGGCATACGGCAATTTTGGTAAAACATGCTGCCCTGCTTTTACAATCGGCTCATTCATATAAATGCTTCCTAAATTCTGCCGATTGGAAAAATAATGTTCCATCTTATCATGAAGTTCTTCTGCTTCATGTTGTATTTTAATCAACTCTTCTGTATCAAGCGGTTTCCGCTGCATATTATCCATTAAACTAGAAAATTTATCAAGTTTTTTCCATATATTCTCTTCTTTTTGAACTTGTTCTGATTCTAATAATTTCTTTAAATGTTCATTCCACACTAACACTTCTTTTACATAATCATTGTAGCTGCTCAATCTTTTCACACCTCATTTCAACAGTACTCTTCCTTAAATGATATGATGAAACGTACAAGAACATGTTATTTTTGTATGGAAAAGGGGACGGAGCTACGCCTACTTTATGGAAGGAAACAAGTAATCATGCTTTGTAATTAGTTTTTATCCTATATATAGCACCGCCTTTATTTGATTAGTATTTGCCTATTCTAGTTAGATAGTGCGGACGAGAGGTTAAGTCCCAATGTCATCAATCTAAACTTCAAAAAACAGGAAAATAAGCAACTAAATAGGAAATAAGGGTTTCCTTTCTGTTCTCCGAGGCTTACCGCTCGCTTTCCACGGGGGACACCTCTCCAAACAAATGAGGTATTTCTTTTAAATAAAGGGTATCCCATAAATAGGATCATAAATACTGAAAAAAATCAATGGATGGATATCCACGATCAAATAGGAAAAGATCCTTATTTGATTGGAACTTTTTAAAACCCTCCAACAATCGAATGGCGACGGAACGCTCACTATCATTACAATTTGTAATTAGGGCTTTCACAATTAGATTATTTTCGATATCATAAATACAGGATGCCATTGTACGGGCAAGTTCTACAGACGAGCCTTTCGCAACCCCAAAGGCATCCTTTAACCTTTTCGAATTGTTCATTTCAAGAATAGACGTATCAATCCAATTATTGTGGTGTTTTCGAAAAATCAAGTATCTTTATGCTTAAATTCTAACTATTTCATGACATTTTTAAAGTTTGCAATTTATGAATTTAAGTTGATGACATTGGGTTAAGTCCCCAGGTAAGTTTTATATAAAACTAGCATGAATCCCTATTTACAACCTGAATATATTTATAAATTCTTAAAAAGTCTGTTATTGTACTTTAACTAAAAAATTTGTGTTAAAATAATGAGCAAAGGAGGTAATACTTAATGAATAACGATTTAAAAGAAATCTTACGTTCAGTTTTAAAAGAAGAGTTGGAACCGATAAATAAACGTCTTGATGGATATGAACAACGTTTTGATGGATTTGAACAACGTTTCGATACTTTGTCAGAAGAAATAAAAGAACTTAAAGATGGACAAGCACGACTTCAGAAAAACATTATTGAAAGTCTTGGTCAATACACGGAGAAAATTGCTGAGCACGTTGATAATAAAACGGAAGCACTAAATAAAAGAGTTTATGCTTGTTAAACAGACATTCAACGATTAACTAGCAAATTCATTTGATTGGAATCAAGTATAGCACTTTCTCTTAATATAGGAATATCCGTTCTTTTTATCATTGTATTTCTTTCACCTCTCTCCTCCATTTATCATTCACAAACTATTTCTTCGCACTTTTCATCCCCCTATTCTTATTGTAAAAAAATAAAAGCATGAATTCTTATAGGAATCCACGCTAAAAACTTATTTTTCCCGTCTCGGAACCGGCTGATAAAAAGTTACTTACCTTTTATCAGCCATACCATTTTTACCAACTATTCTTCTATTTTTTGCTGAAATGTTTCAAAAAACAAATCGGCTTCTTCTTGGTTAAATTCTTCTTCTTTATCAGCGAGCGGCGGCAGTTCTGCTAAATCCTTTAAACCAAAGTGATCTAGAAATTCTTTTGTTGTTCCATATAATATCGCTCTTCCTGCCCCTTCTGCTCTGCCTACTTCTTTAATCAGCGCTTTAGCAGCTAAAGTATGAAGAGGCTTTTCTGTTTTTACGCCTCTCACTTCCTCTATTTCTGCTCGAGCTATTGGCTGTTTGTATGCAATAATTGCCAATGTTTCTAATGCTGCTTGTGACAACGTGGATGCATGTGGAGACTCTACCAACTTTTTCAAATAGTTGGAATGCTCTTTTTTTGTTGCCAATTGATACGTCCCGGCAATTTCAATAATCGTAATCCCACGATTTTGATTATCGTTATAATCGTCTTTTAGCTGCTGCAGAATTTGCTCTGCTTCGCCGCTTTCTATTGATAATACATGGGTTAATTGCTTTACAGTAATACCTTCATCTCCAGCCGCAAACATTAAGCTTTCAATGATTCCTTTCCATTTGTTAACCTTCAATTCTTGCTTCAACTTCCTTTCCAATAACAAAAATATTTGCAAAATTATGTTCTTGTTCTACAAATATTTGCTGACGTTTCATTAATTCTAAAATTGCTAGAAATGTAACCACAATATGTGTTTTATCATGGATGGGAAAAAGTTCTTCAAAGGATGTTCTTCCTTTTTTATTTCGTACTAACTTTAAGATGTCATCCATTCTATTTTCAATCGGTATTTCTTGTCGAGTAATTTTTGTTGTTAACGGTGCTTGGAGTTTTTTTCTTTTTATTAGCTTTTGAAAAGCAGCTAACATATCATATAATGTAACATCCAATTCCTTTTTGGAAGCTTCTTCGATTTCTGCCGCAAAGTCCGATAGGTCACTAGGAGGCTTTGTAAAGATTAAACCACGTTCTTGCTCCATTGCTTTTAAACCGCCGGCAACTTCTTTAAATTTTCGATACTCCACTAATCTTTCAATTAATTCATCTCTCGAGTCTTCTTCCGGTTCCATTAATATATCTTCATCTAATAATTCTTCATCATGTTTCGGCAATAACATTTTACTTTTAATTGCGAGCAAAGTTGCTGCCATCACAAGAAATTCACTGGCAATGTCGAGCTCCAGCTCTGTCATTGCATGAATATAATCTAAATACTGTTCAGTAATCTCCGCTACATTTATATCATATATATCTATTTCCAATTTATTGATTAAATGAAGAAGCAAGTCTAAAGGTCCTTCAAAACTATCAATTTTCACATTATACTGCATTTATCTCACCAAAATCCTAATAGAATAACAATAATGCTTGCCAAAAGTTTGCAGTTTTATACTTTGCCTACCTCTGAACTATGATAGTACTAGTATAGATGATTTAAAACCGTTATCCAACAGAAAAATCATCCAAACAGATTGGAAAACAAATATTTTACTGTACACCGAGCATTTTTTTGTATAATATAACCGTTAAAGTTGAATCTTAGCATGATTGATCATTTTCGATCACATGTTTAAGTACGTATTCAAAAAGGTGGACAAAAAGATCCGAGAAATTCAAGGAAGTGAAGCTTTAAGCACCACAGCGAATGCCATTAATATAATTCGACAGCTATTTATCCCGGACTTTTTGGACAACCTATTAAAAAAATAGGCTGTTTTCGTATAGATTGTTGCTTTTAAACCCGCAGCCTGAATACACTTCGTCCGTTTAGCGAGCGTCGAGCCTCCTCGTCGCATACGCTCCTGTGGGGTCTCGTCTTTCTCGCATTCCCACAGGAGTCTACGTGTATTCAGTCTGCTGAGTACTTCTTCTCCTATTTTTTTACGAAAAAAAAACAAAAAACTTTGAGAAAACAGCCAAAAAGTATTACAAAAAGAAAGTGTGGAAAGTATGTATTCAAAACCGTATATCCTTTTTTTAGTCCATTTTCATGCAGACCGTGATTACTTTGAATGTCACGAAATACTAGAAGAATATTGGAAAAAAGTTGATGCAAACAACAAAGAATCCATATGGGTTGCATTCATTTTATTAGCAGTTTCTTGTTATCATCATCGAAGAGAAAATTTTGCTGGAGCAATCAAAACGATAAAAAAAAGTTATTCCCTTTTTAAACAAAATAAACACCAACTTCCTTCATATGGTCTCGATACAGTTCTATTATTCTCTTTACTTGAAAGTAATCAGACAAATATAGAGAACTTACTTTCTTATAAATCGTTTATTCTTCCTATCGATGATGCTGAATTAGAAAAGCAATGCCAAAAATATTGTGAACAAATGGGATTAATATGGAAAAACAATAACTTAGCTGCTGATGATATCATTCACCGTCACCTGACAAGAGATCGCAGTATCGTCATACAAGAAAGAGAAGCAGCGATTATGGCTAGAATGCATCATAAATAGCCAGTATCCTTGTATAATTTGGTTGAGTAAAACGACTTTTATATTCACCCCAAAAAACCATCTCATTAATGGCTGTCTTTTCTGTTTTTCAAAAAAGACAAACAACGAGATGGTTTTTAAAATAAATATATACAATTTCTAAAGTCGGAAAGGATGTCTAGCTTCAGAGTCTTCCAAAACGATTGTGCTTTCTTATCCATATCTTTTTAAACGATATCTTGACATTTGGATAAAAAAGAGATAATTAAATCATTTGCTTCAATGTTTTTATCTGGATACATCCCTTTAATTCCTTGGACCATGGACTTCCCTACTCCTTGGAGTCGATGTGACGGATTAACGGAAATATGCTGAATTCGAATTGTATTTTCCTCTACAAAGACGATTCCGATTAAACCGATAATATCTTCATCCTCTTTCCATAATAAAAGCTGCCATTTTTCGTTTATTTCATACTCTTTCATCGTTTGCTGCAGTACTTTTAAATCTTTTTCAGCTGGCATAAAGGAAAGAAGTCCCATAGCAATTTTTTCAAATGATTTCTTATATCGAATGATCATGTATATCCCTCATTATTATTAAAACATATTTACTTATTATTTTTCCCATCTTCCAAAATTCTCAAACTAGGTAAAGCATAATATAGTAGATAATATCTTGCTTTGACGAATGATGTTATATCATTTATCATACAGAAATTATTCTTATACTTCAATGATAATGTTAGAAGCAATTATTTTCAATATATTCCCACAACTTATAATACCATCTATTTCCTATCTCACTGTACTCGCGGTAACATGTTTTGCTCTCTATATAAGTATGCAATTAAAACGAAATAAGCTACTTTTTTCTATTGTCCAATTTTTCTTTAAAAAAATACACTTAATTTATGTAGGTTGTTTTAAGTAAAGGCTGTTTTCGTATAGATTGTTGCTGTTAAACTCGCAGCCTGAATACACTCGCTTTCCGTGGGCGAGCGTCGAGCCTCCTCGTCGCATACGCTCCTGTGGGGTCTCGTCTTTCTTGCATTCCCACAGGAGTCTACGTGTATTCAGTCTGCTGAGTACTTCTTCTCCCATTTTTTTACGTAAAAAACAACAAACTTTGAGAAAATAGCCTAAGTAAAAAACTAAGTGCAGTTCATGCACTTAGTTAAAGTGTTGAAAAAGTATAATTTAGAAACTTTTCAGGCTGATTAGTTTTTTATTGTCGCCGTTTCCTTTAAAGGCAAATCTAATTTTATTAAATCTTCATAAGATTCTCTTTTTACAACAAGGGTTGCTTTTTTATTTTCTACAAATACAACAGGCGGTCTTGGAATTCTATTATAATTATTTGCCATAGAATAGCCGTATGCTCCAGTACAAAATACAGCTAAGACATCTTCATCACTTGCTTTTGGCAATGGAAGATCCCAAATAAGCATATCGCCTGATTCACAGCATTTCCCTGCTATAGATACGACCTCATCCGTTTTATGCAGGGGCTTATTTGCTAATACCGCTTCATATTTAGCCTGATATAAGGAAGGACGTAAATTATCTGTCATCCCACCGTCAATTGCTAAATAATTACGAACGTTTGGAACTTCTTTACGAGAGCCAATTTTATAAAGGGTCGTTCCTGCATCACCAACCAAGGATCTGCCTGGCTCAATCCAAATCTCTGGCATATTCATTTGATGTGCTGCTACTTGATTTTGTACTTCATGGATAATCTCTTTCACATATTCTTCCGGTTGAATCGGTTGATCTTCACTAGTATAGCGAATCCCAAATCCACCGCCAAGATTTAACACTTTCGTTTCAAAACCATGGTTTTGCTGCCATAATTTCAAATGATCAATAATTTTTTTCGCGGCAAGCACAAAGCCTGTTGTTTCAAAAATTTGTGAACCAATATGACAATGCAATCCTAGTACGTCAAGCCATTGCGAATCGATTCCTTTTAGTAAAGCTTCTTCTGCTTGACCATTTTGAAGGTCAAAACCAAATTTAGAATCTGCTTGACCTGTTAATATATAATCATGAGTATGCGCCTCAATACCTGGTGTCACACGCAATAAAATATTCATTTTCACTTGTTTCATTTCACATAATTCATGGAGTAATTGCAACTCATAAAAATTATCAACTACAATGCAGCCAATCTGATGATCAATTGCCATCAGCAATTCTTCGCGGCTTTTATTATTTCCATGAAAATGAATACGCTCAACTGGAAATTTTGCAGCAAGAGCAGTATATAATTCTCCACCTGAAACAACATCCAGTGATAATCCTTCTTCCTCAGCAAGCTGAACCATTGCAATCGTTGAAAAAGCTTTGCTTGCGTATGCTACTTGTGCAGTAACACCCATATTATCAAAAGTTTGTTTAAACCCTCTTGCTCTTTCACGAATTAACGCAACATCATACACATACACAGGAGTTCCAAATTTTTCGACTAATTGTAATGTATCCACCCCGCCGATTTCTAAATGACCTAATTCATTTACTGTAGACGTCCCATAATAATGCATCTTTTCCCCTCTATTCTCTATATTATATAAATTAGTAATCCCATATACTATCAATAGATGAAGGGATACTCCTATTTTTTTCATACAAGCTATAGCTAATTAATTAAAGACAGCTACCCATTTAGAGAGCTGTCTTTTCGTTTCATTATCATTAACAGCCCACTTAATTAAACAAATGTACCATAAAAAACTATATTTCTCAATCCTCTTTTTACCTCTTATTTTTAAAGAATGAGAAGTTTCCGCTTACTATAACAAACTCATTCGCTTGGCTGCTTATAGCGATTCTGCGGATGCAGATGACTAGGTCTTATTGTACTGCCAGGAACCGTTCTACGTAGCATAATTTGTGCTAATGCCCTTGGATAAAAAGGAATAAATGGCCATAGATACGGTACATTTAATGTACGAATACGGATTAATAACAAAAGATATAAGGTACATCCGATAAGGAAACCTGGGGTATGGAATATCGAAACCACTATTAATAATAGTAATCGAACTATTTTATTGGCAATTCCTAGTTCATAACTTGGTGTTGCAAAGTTTCCAATTGCTGCTACCGAAACATATAGGATAACTTCTGGTACAAACAAACCGACATCAATAGCTATTTGCCCTATCAATACGGCTGCTATTAGCCCCATTGCCGTTGATAATGGAGTTGGCGTATGAATCGCAGCAATTCTTAAGAATTCCAACCCGAGATCCGCAATAAACAACTGCACAACAATTGGGATATTTGTCCGCTCATTTGGGCCAATAAACGCTAATTTTTCAGGCAATAAAGAAGGTTCTAGTGTAACTAAAAACCATAATGGCAAAAAAAACAAAGATGCTATGACACCTATAAAACGAACCCATCGAATAAACGTTCCTACTACAGGTGCTTGTCGATACTCTTCGGCATGCTGCAAGTGATGAAAAAAAGTTGCCGGTGTAATAATAACACTTGGTGATGTATCGACATAAATAATGACATGTCCTTCTAGTATATGCGTTGCGGCTACATCTGCTCTTTCTGTATATCTTACTAAAGGATAGGGATTGCCGCCTTGTTGCAGGAGAAATTCTTCAATCGATTTATCTGCCATCGTAAGGCCATCTGTTTTAATCGCATTTAATTCTTTTTTGATTATTTCGATTAAATCAGGATCTGCAACATCTTCTAAATACCCGATGGCAATATCCGTTTTCGATCGTTCCCCTACTTTCATAATTTCAAATCGCAATCTTTCATCACGAATTCTTCTTCTTGTAATCGCAGTATTAATGATAATATTTTCGACAAAACCGTCTCTCGAACCTCTTACTACTTTTTCCGTATCTGGTTCTTGCGGTGATCTTCCTGGATAACTTCTAACATCAATAGCAAGACCTATTCCATAACCATTTACAACAATAACAATTAGACCAGAAAGAACTTGGTCTACAAGTTCATCCATTGTCTTGATTGGTTGAACAGACTGATGAACAAGTTGATTTTCCACCACTTCAAAAATATTGCTGCCTTGCAGTGTTCTATCAGTATCGTTAAGAAAAAGCAGATGTTCTAATAATTCCGCGATTAAAATACTATCACATAAACCATTTACATAATATAATTGAATTTCTTTATTTAAAACGGTCAGTTTTCGTACACCTAAATCAAAGCTTGTTCCTAAACCGACACGATCTTTCATATATTGTTCAATTGAATTGATATTATCATATATCGGGATCATATTGTTTTTTTGCTTTTCCATGATAAAAACCACTTCTTTCTAATATATATTCTACTGCTATTTTTGTTATTGGAGCACCTTTGTCATATGCATCTTTTTTGCCCATTTTTCCAATATCCCCAATGCCAACAACTAACGGTAAATCTAACTCATCTAGGTTATATACGGTATCTCCATTTAAACGGCCTATTTCATATTCTGGTACCCCATATTTATCTACGCCATATGGAGTTAATTCACCATCTTGATCGATGCTAACATCAATTCTCGTCCATTCTTCTCTTCTTGATTTGCTTGCAACAGCAATCACACCAAGTATTTCCACCTCTTCATGTGCTGCTATGTATCTTAATATCGTTTCTCCTGCTCCTTCTCCTATAAATCCACTATCATCAACCATCACTAATACTGGATCGTTTTTTGCTTTTTTGATGCTGTTGATCACTTCAGGGCCTGTATGATTACTTGGATTGCCAAAAGTCATACAACTTCCACCTACTTCTGTTGCTACAACTTCTACAGCACGTCTTGCATATTCATCACCATCTGTAATTAATATTACTTTTCTCCTTTTTTCCATTTTATTTATTTCCTTTCTTTTTTGAATACCTATGAAATAAAGAACATCCAATGAAACAAGGAGCCAAAGATTTTACCAAATACAATGGCCATCATTAGCATTAATAAACGATCATCCATTCCAATCCTTTTTGCTAATAAAGGGAAAACATTTAGTACTTCTGTTAATGCAGCTGCTATCATTCCAACATAAATTCCTTCTGCTATTCCCATAAAAATAAGCAGCGCTGATGGCAAAGAAAAGGTCGGTTCACTTAAAAAAGCGAATGTTCCACATACAGCACCAAAAACAACAGACCATTCATATGCATAAATTTTACTTCCTGTTTTCGTTAATTGTGTTAGGCGTGGAATAATGCCAAAAACGGTTAAAAAAGCAACATACCCAGCACCTACTGTTGTCCCCCATGCCAAAGCGATAAAAATAATCAGCAGGATATTAATGATCATCTAGATCTTTCATACTTTCTTTATTTTCATGCATAATGACGTACTGATCTAATGACTGTTGATAATTAAACACTTCCACCTCTAACGGGCTCGGCTCCTCATTTAAACGCTTTTTAAAAACATGATTAAAAAAGATAATCATGCCTAATCCTAATCCAATCGAATATGGAATTTGAAATAGAAGTGGTTTTTCGACTTCTTTCCCTGTTATCAACCTATATAGGCGCTGATGCACATATTGCATGCTTACATCTTCATGAAAGTTCATAATCGTTAATGCAGAACCAACAAATAAAAACAACCACACTAATAGAAACAAGGGTGTCGACACTCTTTTTTTCTTGTACACTACTTCAATAATCGTTTGGGCTGGACCAATCAGTTGAATTTCAATATCTTCGCTTATCGTTCGTATCTTCCTAATAAGCTGTGTACTATCAATAATGATAATATTTCGGTCTTTTTCAGAAATCTCATAAATACAGACATCTTTAAGGCTGTTGATCAAGGTATCAGTAGCGACTAATTGTGCGAGATCCTTTAACAATACTTGATCATGTAACTTCTTCTGAATGCGATGCCTCATGCGTATATAAATAATCTCCCCCATCGTTACCCCTTCCTATCACATTGTTTTACCTTTAAAGGTAGTATTTGTTTATATTGCAAAATATATAATGAACTATTCTATGGAAATTTTTCCAAACGCAAAAAAGCAAATGGATGACTAATCCATTTGCTCCCTCATCTGCTTCAATATCTTCTTCTCCAGCCGTGAAACCTGCACTTGAGAAATGCCAAGCCTTTCTGCAACTTCTGACTGTGTTTGGTCCTTATAGTACCTTAAATAAACAATAAGGCGTTCTCTTTCATCTAATTCTCTTATAGCCTCTTGCAAAGCAATTTTATCAAACCATTTCCCTTCTTCGCCATCATCGATCTGGTCTAAAAGGGTTATAGGATCTCCATCGTTTTCATAAACTGTTTCATGAATAGAGGAAGGTGTTCTGGATGCTTCTTGTGCAAGCACAATATCTTCTGGAGGTAGCTTTAAGTATTCTGATAGTTCTCCTACAGTTGGTGTTCTTCCGAATTGTTTAGAAAGCTCATCTTTTGCTTTCCGGATTTTATTGCTTAATTCTTTTAACGACCTGCTTACTTTCACTGTTCCATCGTCGCGAATAAAACGCTGAATCTCGCCAATTATCATAGGAACAGCATAAGTGGAAAATTTCACATCATAACTTAAATCAAATTTATCGACGGACTTTAACAAACCGATACAGCCGATTTGAAATAAGTCGTCAGGATCATAGCCTCTATTAAGAAACCTTTGGACTACAGACCATACAAGGCGCATATTTTTCTGAACAATCGTATCTCTTGCAGTTTGATCTCCATCTTGGCTTTTTTTAATTAATTCTTTCACTTCATGATCCTTTAAATACGGTTCTTTTTTGTCTTTTTTTACCTCCACATCCATAGACGATTCTCCTTAATTGCTTAGCATTTTGCTCTTAATTAAATGCTTGCGCAGACGGATCTCAGTTCCATTCTCAGGGCTTGACTGCACTTCAATTTCATCCATAAAGTTTTCCATAATGGTAAAGCCCATTCCGGATCTTTCTAATTCAGGTTTTGTTGTAAACAACGGTTGTCTCGCTTCCTCTACATCTAGGATTCCTTTGCCGTCATCTCTTATTATTAAGTCAGCGTATGAGTCATTAAGAATAACAGAAATATAAACAATTCCATTTGGATCGTTTTCATATCCATGAATAATACTGTTTGTAACAGCTTCGGAAACGACTGTTTTAATTTCTGTTAATTCATCCATCGTTGGATCTAATTGCGTAATAAATGCTGCAACCGTTACACGGGCAAACGATTCATTTTGGCTTATCGCACTAAATTGAAGATGCATCTCATTTTTCATGTTATGCTACCCCCAATCGTTGAAGGGCAAATTCCTCATTCATTTCGAGTCTCATAATTTTAAACATTCCTGACAAATCAAACAGCCTTTGTACACTTGGAGAAATAGCACAAATCACCATCTCTCCGCCTAATTGTTTAATTTGTTTATACCTGCCTAATATAACACCTAGACCAGAACTATCCATAAACGAAAGATTTTCTAAATTAAGCACTATATGACGAATATCATAATGTTCAATCGCATTCGTTGCTTTTGAGCGCAACTCTTCTGCGTAATGATGATCTAATTCCCCAGATAAACGAATACAAAGGACATTATTTTTCACTTCTAGATCAATACTCAGACTCACTATCCATAACCTCCTCATTTGGTTTAGTGAGTCAATTCTAGGCTGTTCCTTTCAATTCCTTCATGAAAGACAAAACTAGTGGTAATTCGCTAAAATAAGTAAAAATGATCATTCCTTCGACAAAAGCCGCTTCCGCTTTTCTTTGATCTAGCTCCAGCGTCTAGCCCCTGTGAAAGATAACCTCTTGTCTCTAAAAGTAAAAAACACTTTTTGAGTCAAGAGAACATTTTTCTTCGGGGCTGCCCAAGCCGCTTCCGCTTTTCTTTGATCTAGCTCCAGCGTCTAGCCCCTGTGAAAGATAACCTCTTGTCTCTAAAAGTAAAAAACACTTTTTGAGTCAAGAGAACATTTTTTTTCGGGGCTGCCCAAGCCGCTTCCGCTTTTCTTTTTAATTTGTTTTCGTGAACATTCCAGTAGCTCGTTTAAATAACTGCCACCAATTGGCTTCCTTAATATCTTTTTGAGCGACTAATGAACTTTCTACTAATATTTTGCCGTCTTTCGTAAACTTAATGGTTCCAATTTGCTGCCCTTTTTCAATAGGTGCTTTTAACTTTTTATTCATTGTTATTTCTTTGTTCACTTTGTCAACTTGTTCACCTTTTTTTGTCAGAAGAGAAATCGATTCACTCGTTACAGCAGTTACATGTTTTTGTTCACCTTTGCTTACCTTTACTTTTCCAATTGGCTCATTTCGTTTATACATAGGATGTGTTTCATATTGACTAAACGCATAATCCAGCATTTTTGTTACTTGTGCATTGCGTTCTTTTGAGGTTGGAGCACCAAAAACAACGGCAATTACACGCATGCCATTTTTTTCAGCAGTTGCCGTTAAACAGTACTTCGCTTCATTTGTAAAGCCTGTTTTTAATCCATCGACACCTGGATAAAATTTCACCAGTCGATTTGTGTTAACAAGCCAAAACTTTTTATCACTATTTTCTCGTAAATACGCTTCATATGTACCAGTGAATTTTGTAATATCTTCGTATTTAAGAAGTTCTTTCGCCATAATAGCCATATCATGTGCTGTACTATAATGATCTTCTATCGGCAAACCGGTTGTATTTTTAAACATTGTATTTTTCAACCCTAATTCTTTAGCTTTCGTATTCATCATTTCGACAAATGCTTCTTCTGAACCGGCAAGTCTTTCTGCCATTGCTACAGCAGCATCGTTGCCTGACCCAATGGCAATGCCTTTTAACATTTGCTCTGTTGTCATTTCTTCTCCAGGTTCTAAAAAGATTTGCGAGCCGCCCATTGAGGCTGCATATTCACTTGTTCGTATCTTTTCATCCATCTTAAGCTTTCCTTCATCAAGTGCTTCCATAATTAAAAGCATAGTCATTACCTTTGTCATACTTGCAGGAGGAAGTTTTTCGTTGCTGTTTTTTTCGTACAAAGTGGTTCCTGTATCTCTATCAATTAAGATCGCTGACTTCACATTTTCTACTAACTCACTTTTTTTTTCAGCTGCTAATGTTGGTGATGTCAGTGTTAAAGCAAATAAAAGCGTTGTTAATGCCATTGATATGATGCGTTTCATTTCTATGACCCTCCATTCTATATGACTCCATTTTTTCCAAAGGAGGATTTTTTATACAATCAACTATTGAATATTTTTTAGACAGCTTTTTAATCTGTTCCATCACTTATAATTCTAATTAAGTAGTAAAAATTGGTTTTCCCTTCGCAGCTAAAAGGAATATACTAATGGAAGGAGGGAAAGAACAGTCAAAGGTAGTTTATAAAAGTTCATAAAAACTTCTTATTTTATTATAAACATTATTTTTATAATAAAACTAAGAGGTGATATAAATGAGATATTATTTAATAAGTGTATTTGCTGAATGGATAGGAAAAATAACACAAACATTAAGAAATTGGGAAAAACAAAATACTTTCAAACCATATTATGTGATAGAAGGGTATTGTACAATTATTTCGCAACAAAAAGATGATAAAGAAGTTGATGGAAAGTGATTCTTGCAAAGAAAATAAGGATAAAACCAACGAAAGAACAGGAACATCAGCTTTGGAAATCAGCAGGAACAGCTCGCTGGGCGTATAACTGGACATTAGGGAAACAAGAAGAAAACTATAAGAACGGTAGTAAATTTTTATCTGATGAAACCCTGCGTAAAGAATTGACTGTTTTAAAACAAACGGAAGAATATGCTTGGTTGTATGATGTATCAAATAATATCACAAAACAAGCGATCAAAGATGCTTGTGATGCGTATAAGAAATTCTTTAAAAATCAAGCAGAGAAACCACGTTTTAAAAGCAGGAAGAAATCAAAACCGTCTTTTTATAATGATAACGTAAAACTCAAAGTTAAAAAGGATGAAGTCTTGATTGAAAAAGTTGGTTGGATTAAAACGTCTGAACTTTTGCCAATAGGTGTAAAGTACTTCAACCCAAGAATCAGTTTTAATGGTAAGTACTGGTATTTGTCTGTTGGAATGGAAAAAGGAATACAATCAACGGAATTAACAAATGTTTCACTTGGAATTGATGTTGGTGTGAAAGAATTAGCAATATGTTCAGATGGTAGAAAGTTTAAAAACATAAACAAAACAAATGTAGTAAAAAAGGCAGAGAAACGCCTTCGCAGGTTGCAGCGTCAAGTTTCTCGAAAATATCAAATGAACAAGGAGGGAGACCGTTTCGTCAAAACCAGCAACATTATAAAAATCGAAAGGAAAGTGCGGAACCTATATAGAAGATTATCGAATATCAGAACCAATTATCTTCATCAAACGACAAACGATATTGTGAAAACCAAACCATATCGAATTGTAATGGAAACCTTAAACATCAAAGGAATGATGAAGAATAAGCATTTATCAGAAGCGATTGCCAAACAAGGATTATACGAATTCAAACGGCAAATCCAGTATAAGTGTGAGAAGCATGGGATTGAATTTGTGGAGGCTGATAAATGGTATCCATCTTCTAAAATGTGTTCATGTTGTGGGACTGTTAAAAAGAATCTAAAGCTATCTGACCGATTATATCAATGTGATTGTGGTCTTGTAGTGGATAGGGATTTGAACGCTTCTATCAACTTATCACATTATCAATTAGCAAATTAACACCAAAACGTTAACTGCTAATATGTAGGATTCGTTGTATCCGAATTTACGCCCTCGGAGTGTTATATCAAACGAAAGTAGCTTCGGCAAAATCGGACACGAAAAACAGGGAAATAAACAAACTTTATAGATTTTTATAAGGTTTTGGCAACGGAGAAAAGATGATTATTATTAAAACACCTGAACAAATAAAAAAAATGAAAAAAGCTGGCGAAATATTGGCTGATTGCCATAAAGAAATAGCAGCAATAATCAAACCTGGCGTAACAACCGAAGCGATTAATGCGTTTGCAGAAAACTATATTCTTAAAAGAGGAGCAATTCCTGAACAAAAAGGATATCATGGTTATCCTTTTGCAACATGTGCATCTGTTAATGATGTTATTTGTCACGGATTTCCTAATAAAACCCCATTAAAAAATGGCGATATTGTGACCATTGATATGGTTGTCAATTTAGATGGCTGGCTCGCTGATTCCGCATGGTCTTATGCTGTCGGCACCATTTCTGAAGATGCAAAAAAATTATTAGAAACAACGGAGGCTGCTCTTTACAAAGGAATTGAGCAGGCTGTAGTAGGAAATCGAGTGGGAGATATTTCTCATGCTATTCAAACATTTGCTGAATCTCAAGGTTTTTCAGTAGTCCGTGATTTTGTAGGTCATGCGATTGGGAAAAATATGCATGAAGAACCGCAAATCCCACACTTCGGACCACCTAACTTTGGAAAAAGATTAAAAGAAGGGATGGTCATTACGATTGAACCAATGCTTAATATCGGTATGTATCATGCTAAAGTTGACTTAGATGGCTGGACAGCAAGAACTGTTGACGGGAGTCTATCTGCACAGTATGAACACACATTAGCTATCACTGCAAATGGGCCTGAAATATTAACTAAACAGTAATTTTTATTTTTGATTATTCTAAAGCGAGGAATAGTATTTTTTCTCGCTTTTTTATAGAAAAGGGGTCGGAGCTGCGTGATTTAGATGGAAATAAACACGATTCTGTCCTCATTACTTTGTTTTTTATTCGTATGAATAATGTGCTTTTTTCGCTCGCGCCGCCTTAATTAGGTTTTCTAAAATTGAAGGAGACGACATATATACGATTGCATAAACAATTTATTTTGAAAAATGACTTAAAATCAAAAAAATTGTATAGTAAAAGAGAACGGTGAAAAAGTTAAAAAAGAGGGGTATTTTATGGGTCGAAAAGAAAGGTTAAAAATGAAAGATGTTCAACTAGAGCATCTAGAACAATACAACCAATTACTTCGATATGTTTTTCAAGTAACAAATCATGATCTACAAAAAATCGGTTGGGAAGAACGAGAAATAATATTGGCGAAATCACCAGTATTAGAACAAGCAGATGTAATCGGTTGGTTTGATGGCGATAAATTAGTATCTCAGCTTTCCGTTTATCCTTTTCAAGTAAGAATATTTAATAATACATACGACATGGGCGGTGTAACAGGTGTCGGCACATTCCCAGAGTATTCAAACTTAGGATTAATGGACAAATTGTTGCGGAAAGCACTTGCCAACATGCGGGAAAAGAAACAATCCATCAGTTATCTTTTTCCATACTCTATACCTTATTATCGCCGAAAAGGGTGGGAAATTATTTCAGATAAAATGACCTTTGAAGTAAAAGACTATCAATTGCCGAAAATGAAGCAAGTTTCAGGAGAAGTGGAACGTGTTTCTACTGAAGACAAAATACTCAAAACTGTTTATGAACGATTTACATCACAAACCCATGGAGCCATGCTTAGAAATGATTTAGCATGGGATGAATATTGGCGCTGGGATTTTGAAGATCTTACTGCAGCTGTATATTACAGTGAAGACAGACAGCCAGATGGATATGTTCTTTATTGGATTGCGGATGAAATATTTCATATTAAAGAAATGGTATTTGTTAATGAAGAAGCAAGGATTGGACTATGGAATTTTATTAGTGCCCACTTTTCGATGGTATCACAAGTTGTCGGCAATACATTCACAGATGAGCCACTTGCTTTTCTATTGGAAGATGCTGACATCAAAGAAACGATTTCTCCTTATTATATGGCTCGTATTGTGGATCTGGAGCAGTTTATTTCTCAATATCCTTTTAAACCGCAAAGAATGGACCGAAAATTAACTTTTACATTAGATGATCCGTTGCTGGCATGGAACCAAGGTACTTTCACTCTTTATATATCTAAAGATGGACAAGGAAAATTAGTACGTGATGGCAGTCAAAGCGAATTAAAGCTGGATATTCAAACGATAACAACGATGCTTCTTAGTTACAAAAGCCCAGACTATCTTTATAAAATTGGACGACTTTCCTGCAGTCTGGAAACGGTTGAGCTCCTTGAAGATATTATTGAACAGCAAACTCCTTATTTTTCTGATTATTTTTAAGTGTATTTTAGATAAAAGATTTGGCAAATCCATTTGCTATTTATCGGATTCAATTAAACGTGCCAACTTCATCTAAAATTCATCGTAAAACAGAAGAGTTGTACGATTTTTATAGGTATCATACAACTCTTCTGAAATTTTATTTTGTTATTACTTCATGTATTAATACAGGTGCTTCTACCCGATCGCTGCTAATTTTTATATGCTTATAAAGCCTCTTTTTGACATCTTCTATATCTTCTGAATTACTATATATGGTGACAAGTGATTCACCTGCTTCTATTTGATCGCCGATTTTTTTACGGAGAACTAAGCCGACAGCTAAATCAATTTCTGATTCTTTTGTTGCTCGCCCTGCACCAAGCAACATTGCAGCAGTTCCAATGCTGTCTGCTGTTATTTCAGCCACATATCCAGCTTCCTTAGCAGGCAGTTCAGATATATACTTGCTTTGCGGCAGTTTATCTGGTTGGTCTACAACTGAATCATCTCCACCTTGCGAACGTAAAAACAGTTTAAACGTTTCAAGTGCTTTGCCATTGGCAATTGCTTCTTCCAGCATTTTTCTAGCATGTTCAATACTGTCCGCTTTTTCTGCTAGATAGACCATATGACTTCCAAGGGTTAAGCATAGCTCTGTTAAATCTTTTGGACCATTGCCTGTTAATGTATCGATTGCCTCTTTTACTTCTAATGCGTTGCCAACCGCAAATCCCAGCGGCTGGCTCATATCAGAAATAACAGCCATCGTTTTTCTGCCGACATTATTGCCTATCCGTACCATTGCTTCTGCTAACTCTCTTGAATCTTCTAATGTTTTCATAAATGCACCAGCGCCTGTTTTAACATCCAAACAAATAGCATCTGCACCTGCAGCAATTTTTTTGCTCATAATGCTGCTTGCAATTAAAGGAATATTATTAACCGTTGCTGTTACATCTCTTAAAGCATATAATTTTTTGTCCGCAGGCGTTAAATTCCCACTTTGGCCAATGACTGCAACTTTATTTTTATTCACAAGCTGAATAAACGCTTCTTTATCTATTTCGACATGAAATCCTTGAACTGATTCTAATTTATCAATGGTTCCACCAGTGTGCCCCAATCCTCGGCCGGACATTTTTGCCACTGGAACACCAAGTGATGCTACTAATGGCCCTAATACTAAAGTAGTAGTGTCGCCAACTCCACCTGTAGAATGCTTATCTACTTTTATTCCTTCTATTTCCGATAAATCAATGACATCACCGGAATGTACCATAGACATCGTTAAATCTGCACATTCCCTTTCTGTCATTCCCTGAAAAAAAACAGCCATCGTAAAGGCACTCATCTGATAATCTGGAATGGAGCCATCTGTATATCCGTTAATGATAAAAGAAATTTCTTCTTCCGTTAGTTCGAATCCATCTCTTTTTTTCTCGATTAAGTCAACCATTCGCATTTTCATAATTAGTATCCCCTTTGCGATATATTAGCCAATTTGTTTAATAAGTTCTTTTACATACAGAAGAAAATCATTTTTTACTTTTTCCGTTGTTTCGATTACTTCTTCATGATTTAGCGGTTGATCCAAAATGCCAGCTGCCATATTCGAAATACAAGATATTCCTAGCACCTTCATTCCCGCATGTCTTGCCACGATTACTTCCGGAACCGTTGACATCCCAACAGCATCACCGCCAAGTGTTCTTATCATGCGAACTTCAGCTGGTGTTTCATAAGAAGGACCTGTGTTGCCGACATATACTCCTTCTTGAATCGTCAATCCAATTTTAGTCGCTATTTCTCTAGCTGTTTTTCGTAATTCTTTGCAATACGCTTCTGACATATCAGGGAAACGTACGCCTAAGTTAGCATCATTCGGACCAATCAATGGATTGGTCCCCATATTATTTATGTGATCAGAAATTAGCATTAAATTTCCTGGCAAATATGTTTCATTCACTCCACCTGCTGCATTCGTAACAATTAATGTTTCTACCCCAAGTTCTTTCATTACACGAACAGGAAAAGTTACTTTATCAAAAGAATATCCTTCATAAAAATGAAAACGTCCTTGCATCGCTACAACATCAATGCCAAAAATACTGCCAAATACTAATTGACCAGCATGTCCTTCAACTGTACTTACAGGAAATTCAGGTATATCACTATATGGAATTTTCACAGCTTGATCAATTTCGTCAGCTAAAACGCCTAATCCAGATCCTAAAATAAGTCCGATTTTTGGTGAAACATTGTTGTTTTTCTTTAAAAAATCTGCAGCTTGTTTAATCTTTGTATAGTTCATATTATACTCTCCCCTACTTTAACTCATCTAAAAAGCTTTTTCCGTACTTTGGCAATGTGACATGAAAATTATCAGCAACTGTTGCACCAATATCGGCAAATGTTTCTCTTAGCGGCAGCTCGTTTCCAGCAGCCATCTTTTTGTTATACACTAATAAAGGTACATATTCTCGTGTATGATCTGTTCCGTGATGTACAGGGTCATTGCCATGATCGGCGGTAATAATTAATAAATCATCCTTAGTTAATAGTTCCAATACTTCCGGCAATCTTGCATCAAACTCTTCTAACGCTTTCCCATATCCGATTGGATCTCTGCGATGGCCATAAAGAGCATCAAAATCTACTAAGTTTAAAAAGCTTAGACCAGTAAAATCCATATTTAGTGTTTCTATTAATTTATCTATTCCATCCATATTGCTGACTGTTCTTAAAGACTTTGTAACACCTTCTCCATCATAAATATCCGAAATTTTCCCGATGGCAATGCAATCTAATTCGTTATCTTTTAATTCATTCATCACAGTCCGTTCAAATGGCTTTAAAGCATAGTCATGACGATTGGCTGTTCGTTTAAAGTTTCCTGGTTCTCCAACAAATGGCCTTGCAATAATTCTTCCAACCATATATTTTTCATCCAAGGTTAATTCTCTTGCCAACTCACAAATTTTATACAGTTCCTCTAATGGCACAATTTCTTCATGAGCAGCAATTTGTAACACAGAATCTGCTGAAGTATATACGATAAGAGCACCCGTTTTCATATGCTCTTCCCCTAACTCATCGAGAATTTCTGTTCCGCTCGCCGGTTTATTTCCGATAATTTTTCGACCTGTTTTTTCTTCTATTGTTTGCAATAGCTCATCTGGAAATCCATCTGGAAACACTTTAAATGGTGTGGCAATATGCAGACCCATAATCTCCCAATGACCTGTCATCGTGTCTTTGCCGTTAGAAGCTTCCTGCATTTTTGAATAATAAGCAAGTGGCTTTTCCGCCTTTTTTATCCCTTTTATTTCTTCAATATTACTTAATCCTAATTTACCTATATTCGGCATCAGAAGTCCATTCATTTTTTCTGCAATATGCCCCAACGTATGTGAACCGACATCCCCAAATTTTTCAGCATCCGGCGCTTCGCCAATACCAACTGAATCCATAACAATAAGAAATATTCTTTTATATGTATATGAAGACATGTTCCTTCCTCCTTCATAAAGAAATAATCAAACTATTTTACCCATAATTTAATATATTTAATCTTAAAAATTATATCATAATCGTTAGAAGTCTGACATCTTTTATCTTTCTTTTTTTGTGGAAAAGAGAACGAACATTCGTCTTCATTCTACTGTACTAACTCTAGCGTAACAAAAAATCAAAAGTTAAACGCTGGTTTCTGGTTCTTTTTTTAACGTTTCACAATTTGTATTGAAAATTGTAAGTTCTAGAAGTATCATATATATATATTCAAACATTTGAATATGTATATGATACTTCCTAATTATTTAAAATCAATGGAGGCGTTTTAATGGGAGACGAAATGCAACAATTTAAGGCTGATTTTTTTAAAGCCTTATCACATCCTTTACGAATACGTATTCTCGAATTATTGTCAGAGGGCGAAAAAAGTGTAAATGAAATTCAGAGCATTCTTAACAAGGAAGGTTCAGTTGTTTCCCAACAGTTAAGTGTACTACGTGCTAAAAATATTGTTGTTGGCACAAAAGATGGAAAACGAGTTTTATATTCTCTTCGAGATCCTATGATTATGAATTTACTGGCAGTTGCTCGAAAGATTTTTAATAACCATTTAATCGACACGATTTCAATGTTTGAAGAACTAGATGAAACAGAACGTGAAACGATAGTTAAGGAGGGTTAGGTTGAGCATTGAAGTTGAGAAAGAAGATATCATCCAACATGGAATTGAAATATTTCGCTCAATAGGAGCTCATCACGTTTGTAATGTTTGTATTAAAAGTGGAAATTCTTGTTGTTTATCATGTCAGCATTTACAGGATGGAGTAGGATGTCAAAAGAGAAATACAGCTTGGTTATGCGGAATTCAAAGTTTTTTATTTGATCAAAAGGGATTACTAAACGAATGGAATAGTTTCTGGAGTGAAATCCCAGGACAAATGTTTCGTAGAGACAATACCCCAGATAAAGTAAAGATTAAATCGTTTATAGATATGAAAAAGCTTGATAGTCGAGATGGATTACTTCTAGCAGAAGGGTTAAATTCTTATATACTCGAAGGCGGAGATATAAACAAATTAGAACGTCATTTAAGTAAAATGTATAACCAATATTAAGCTGATGCTCCTCTTGTAAAGAGATAAAATGGGGCTGTATAAGGGTATGGGAAATGTATTTGTAATTCAATTTCATCAAATGCTAATATTCTTACAAAAAAGCAAGATTTATTAAAAATAGAAAAGAAGGGTTTGTAATGAGAGGGTTATTTACGGGAAGGTTTGAAGGTTATTCGTTGGGATATTTTCAAAAGGATCTTCTTTCAGGAATGATTGTCGGAGTTGTTGCGATTCCACTTGCTATGTCTTTTGCTATAGCCTCTGGTGTTAAGCCGGAGTTTGGGATTTATACAACATGTATTGCTGGGATACTCATTTCGCTATTTGGTGGTTCGAAGTATCAAATTGGAGGGCCTACAGGTGCTTTTGTTCCTATTCTTTTAGGCATTGTAATTACATATGGGTATGAAAATTTACTACTTGCTGGTTTATTAGCTGGAATTATCTTATGCCTTATGGGAATTTTTAAACTGGGATCTTTAATTAAGTTTATCCCACGTCCTGTAACTATTGGCTTTACATCAGGGATTTCTGTCATTATCTTCACGGGACAAATTGCTAGTTTTTTGGGTCTAACAGGTATAAAAAAGCATGAGGAATTTATAGCAAACCTGAAGGAAATCTTCACTCATATCGGTACCACCAATTTTTACAGTCTTATAACTGCTATGATTTGCTTTATTGTTATAATCATAACACCAAAGATTTTGCCCAAAGTACCAGGTTCATTAGTAGGTGTTGTTATTTCAACTTTAATTGCTACCGTATTTTTCTCAGGTCATGTACCTACTATTGGTACAGCATTTGGTACGATTCCAAATACACTTCCTCAGTTTGATATACCAGAAATCACATTAGAGCGAATAAAACAATTAATTGGTCCTGCATGCGTTATTGCAATGTTGGGTGGTATTGAATCTCTTTTATCCGCTGTCGTGGCAGATGGTATGACAAATAGTAAACACAACAGTAACAAAGAGCTTATTGGTCAGGGAATTGCCAATATTGTTACACCGTTATTTGGAGGAATTCCGGCAACTGGAGCGATTGCTCGAACAGCAACCAATATAAAAGGTGGAGCTGTATCTCCGATGTCGGGTGTTATTCATGGAGGATTTGTGTTATTCACGCTTCTACTATTTGCTCCATATGCTTCACATATTCCGCTTGCTAGTATGGCTCCCATTTTAATGGTGGTAGCTTGGAATATGAGCGAACAAAAACATTTTGTTCACATACTTAAAATGAAGACAGGAGACTCTCTTGTATTACTTGTAACATTTTTACTCACTGTTTTTACTAGTTTAACAACGGCTGTGGAAATCGGACTTATTTTAGCTGTTATTTTATTTACAAAACGTATGAGCAATATGCTTGTCATATCTAAAGTGCTTCCAGATCATACAAGAAAGAACGAAAGAATGCTACCACATGTAGTAAATAAAGCTCATGATTGCCCACAAATTAGTATCTATACAATAGAAGGTCCATTGTTTTTTGGTGCCGCTCAAACGTTTGAACAAAACATTTTAACAACCATTCATTACAAACCCCAAGTTTTGATTTTACGTATGGGAAAAGTTCCTTTTATTGATACAACAGGAGAATCCTATTTTAGAAATATTGTTCAGCATTTAAAAAAACAAGGTGGCGTACTTCTTGTTTCTGAGATTCAATTTGAGTTAAAAATAACCCTAGATAAAAATGGATTGTACGATGAGATTGGAGAAGAAAACTTTTTTGATCATACAGGGGAAGCTATTAACTACGCGCTTGGACATTTAAATACAAAAAAATGTATGGGGTGTACACATTTCGCTTTTCATGAGTGTACCCAACTTTCTCAGCAATCCCAGAAAGCGAATACAGTAAATAATAAAGTAAATGCATTAGATTTTTAGAATGATAACAAGTGGAGGAAATAAATATATGTCTAATTTACCAAATTGCCCAAAATGCAAATCAGAATACACTTACGAAGATAGAAATCTTTTTGTATGTCCAGAATGTGCTCATGAGTGGACTTTAAAATCAGAAACTGAAAATAGTGAAGATACGAAGGTAATCAAAGATGCAAATGGAAATGTATTAAACGATGGTGATTCTGTAACAGTAATTAAAGATCTTAAAGTAAAGGGAACTTCATTAGTCGTAAAAATAGGTACAAAAGTAAAAAGTATCCGTTTAGTTGATGGAGACCATGATATTGATTGCAAAATAGATGGTTTTGGAGCTATGAAATTAAAATCTGAATTTGTTAAAAAGGTATAAATGCGATTTTAACGCAACAGAACTAATTTGATTTAATTATTTAAAGCCAATAAATGTACAACATTTTCAAGATAGAAAGTAAGCAACTTTTAAAATAGAAAGATCTCATTCAAGAATACTTATCATGAATGAGATCTTTCTATTTTTTGAACTTATCTCGAACATATCCATATATTTTTAAACCTGCCGTTTGCGACAGGAGTGCTCCAGTAAGATTGCAGCAGCTATGCTCTCGGATGAAACTTCGTATACACATCTTTTAATCTTGTTTTTGTTACATGTGTATATATTTGGGTTGTCGAAATATCCGCATGACCCAACATCTCTTGAACTGCCCGCAAGTCTGCCCCATTCTCTAATAAATGAGTGGCAAAAGAATGTCTTAATGTATGCGGAGTAATTTCTTTGTTTATTTCCGCCTCTTTGCCAAGACGTTTTAAAATTTTCCAAAACCCTTGTCGTGTTAATCTCTTTCCGTGATGATTGAGAAAAAGGGCATTGTCTTTTTCTTTTTTATTGATGAAAAGGGAGCGTCCCTCCTCTAAATAAAGCTGAAGCGCACTCGTAGCAGCTCCACCAATAGGTATGATGCGTTCTTTATTGCCTTTGCCAATACAACGAACAAATCCCATTGTTAAATGAATATCTTCTTCATTTAAACTAATAAGCTCACTAACTCGTATTCCCGTTGCATATAACAGCTCTAACATTGCTTTATCTCGTTTTCCATAATGATCGGTTATTTGCGGGGAATCTAACAATTTTTCTACATCCTGCATGGAGAGGACTTTTGGCAGCGTTCTTTCTGCTTGAGGAGTCTCAATATGTACAGTCGGATCTTCTTCTAAAACACGATCTCTTAATAAAAACTGATGAAATGCCCGAATAGAGGCAATATGTCGAGCAATTGTTTTCGACGATTTCCCTTGATCCTTTAAAAACGCTAAAAATCGAATAATATGCGCTCGATTTATTTGTTGCAAGGAACAATGTTCTATGTTTTTTATATATTTATAGTAAGCCTTTAAATCTCTTTCGTAAGAAACTAAAGTATTTTTTGCTAAGCCTTTTTCAACTAACAAAAAATGCATAAAGTCTTGTAATTGGTCGTCCATTTGCATTACTCCCCATTTAAATAAAACAATAATATTCGATCTTTCCAGGAATATTCCTCTTTCGCTACCGTACTATTTACTTTTACAGCTGCCCCTGAAGGTTCATCATAACGATGAAGATCCTGATATTCTTCATTAAACCATATTAGTGCATAATAAAAAAGAATCGTGCATCCTGTAAACAAAATAAACACTTTAATTGTGCGAAAAACGATTTTTGACCATTGTAGCATATTATTTCCTCCAAACTTGCATCTTACTAAAAGCTATGCCAGTTTGGACAGGTTTTATACCTTCTAAAATGAAAGGTTGAAAAAAACTTCTCAAAAAGAGAAGAGAATTGTTGAAAAGTTGCAGTTTCTTTTACCTTCAACCTATATTGAAAACCTTCTCCAAAAAGAGAAGGTTTCATTATTCTTCGACTGCACCCTCACTTTTTTCTGTGCAGCGATGACATATTCCATGAAAAGTTAAGCGGTGATCTTTTATTTTGAAATTCCAATCACGTTCGACTATTTTTTCAACATCCCCTAATAAATCCTCTTGAATTTCATCAACAGCACCACATTCTATGCATACTAAATGATGATGAAAGTGTGCCGCTCCTTCTTGTCGTAAATCGTATCTTGAAACACCGTCTCCGAAATTTATTTTATCAACAATTTTAAGTTCAGTTAACAATTCTAACGTACGATAAACGGTTGCTAATCCAATTTCTGGAGATTTATCTTTAACAAGGAGGTATACGTCTTCTGCACTTAAGTGGTCTTCTTCATTTTCTAGTAGTACTCTTACCGTTGCTTCCCTTTGGGGAGTTAGTTTATAACTCGATGAGTGCAACAGCTTTTTTATTCTATCAATTCTACTTTCCATTCCGAAAGTCCCTCCCTAGCCACTATCCATCTCATTATAACAGATGTAGGAAAAGAATCCTAATAAAAATTATTATAATTAAGAATCAATAATTATTATTAAATAATATTAATTATACCATTCCTTTTTTCGTTTTTCCACCATTTTATTCTCCCCCCTTGCTTACATTCCAAAGGGTATGATAAATGATTGAACCATATTAATGATGGACTTCATCAGCATAGGTGAAATATAGGCCTCAACTCCGGCAGCTGCAGCCAAAAAAAGAAAAGCAACCACTAAAAGAAACATATATCGTCCGAATAAAGGAAGTATCGGCTCCCCCCTTTTGTTTATAAACTGTTGTCTTATCATTTTAAATGAAAATGCTACGGAAAGTGTGGCAGAAATAATAAAAATCGGGATTACAATGATATTTTGTGGCAAGATAGACACAAAGGAAAGCAGAAATCCATTCCACCCCATCTGATTTACTAAAAAACCTACTGTAAAACCAACAACCATTCCTTTAATAAATAATAGAATAAGAATAACTGGCAATCCGATAATAGAAATACCGAGTAGCCACATTAAACCAATAAACTTACTATTATGTGAAAAGCTCTGTATAAACAGATCCTTACTACTTGCTATTTTTCCATCTGAAACTTGGCCAAAAAATTGGGATAAATAATCATATAAATCTTCCTTTTGCGTTAACGTTAAACTATTGACAACAACCGCACCAAAAATAACCCCCATCAGAAACAAAACAACGATAAATAAATAAATTGAGGAATGCTCCCGAAAATGATTGGCCACAATGTTCTGGTACTTTTTTTTCTTCATTGCTCTTCCTCCTACAAATCAGTTAGTTTATTCTATGCAAGAGAGGAAGGCATATGACTAGGAAATCTAGTATTTTTTCTAGTAAATTCTTTTTGCATAAGAAAAGCACAGGCGCCTTGCTCAGCCCCGAAGAAAAATGTTCTCTTGACTGAAAAAATGTTTTTTACTTTTAGAGGCAGAGGTTATCTTTCACAGGGGCTAGGCACCGGCTGGCTAAATGCGCACAGAGGAAAATCGACTAAGTAGTACGCCACGTCCTGTGGCAGCGTCGATTGACTCGCATCCTGCGAGCCTGTGGCAACGCCGGCACTAGACACTAAACTAGGTTCGAAATTTTATACTTTCTTATCTTTTGAAAAAAATAGTGCTGTTCCAAAAGAAAAAAGAATCTAATGGACAGCACTAGGTGCTATTTATGAAATAAATTTTCTGCAATCTTTCCATATTTCCCGCCGCCGCCAACAGAAATTAATAGCTTTCCATTTCTTGCAGCAGAAATATAATCTGCGATTTTTTTTGGCAAAACTTCTGCTAGTTTTTCGTATGGAACTTCATGAATAACTTGCATTTCTGTGGAAAAATGCTGCAAAAGCTTCTCTAGCGTTTTTCTCCCGAGGCCTGGGATAAATTCAAGGGGCACTTGGTAGATGTAAGGGGGTCTTTTCGTTTGTGTTACCGCATTTTTTAATTCCTCTATTCTTGCTGCAACACCCTTCACTCCTTTTTTACTACCACAAATAGAACAGGACTCTCCTATTTTTGAAAGTTGGTTCAAACATTTAGCACAAACAGTTTCATGATACTTCCCCAGTAAAGGATTCAATCCGTAATTTGCACGTATACCTCTTCCTTCTTCACCCTTTATTGCCTTTTTCAATTCTAAAAAGGAAGGTTCTTTCATCTCAATTATTTGATATTCACGAGCTATTTTTGCTAACGAATGAGCATCTGAGTTCGTAATATATGTATAACGATGCAATTCTTCGATACAATCTGCCATTTTTGAATCGGCACTCAAGCCAAGTTCCACTGCATCAATTAATTCAGGATCAAAGATTTCTGAAAGAGACTGCTTGACACCGCTGCCATAAAGGCTTTTAAAAGGTGTAAAAATATGTGCTGGAATAAATAATCCTCCCATGCTCTTTATCTTTTTTTGCAATTCAAATCCTGTTACATAAATTCTTTGTGAACTTAATGTAATGTTTTTTGTATTGGAAGAAAGCCAATAAGAAAATTCCTTCATTTTCTCTAATGTCGGCAAAAACACTAATACATGGACCGGACCGTTGCAATGGTCATCGTATAGTTCCAGTTCTGATCCTAAAATAATCGTTAATCCATTCATATCCAAACCGCCGTTTGTTTTTGGAGCAATCACACCTTCTTCCACCTTTTGTTCAATTTCGGCAAGCACTTCCGGTGAATGAGAATCAATGATGCCTATCATATGCATTCCTTTTTGAAATTTTGCATATTGAATTATATTCGAAAAAGTTAATGTGCGGGATCCGGTGATTTTTACTGGTTTTCCGCTTTTTGTACGGCCGATATGGATATGAAGATCTGTATAATATCGATTCATTATTTTTTCAAGGCCTGAACAAGCTGCATATACTGAACCGCATACATCGTTTTCGCATCAAAAATGCGTTGATTTTTGACCAATTCCTGTGCCTCTTCCAACGATACTTCCATTAAGTTGACAAATTCGTCTTCATCTAATCCTGCTGCGTCTTCGATTTTATGTAATCCTTTTGCAATATAAAGATGAACAATTTCATCTGCAAATCCGGGAGACGTGTAAAAAGATGTTAGCAATTCTAGGCTTTTACAGCCATAGCCTGTTTCTTCCTCTAACTCCCGTTTCGCACAAACTGCAGGATCTTCCCCTTTTTCCAGCTTCCCTGCTGGTATTTCGACAATTTCTTTTTCTAATGGTTTTCTAAATTGTTCCACCAATACTAATTTTTCTTCATCGGTTACCGCAATAACTGCAACGGCACCAGGATGTTTTACTAATTCTCTTGTTGATGTCTTTCCATTCGGAAGTTCTACCTCATCCACTTGGACCGTGATGATTCTGCCATCAAATATTTTTTCTGAACGAATTGTTTTTTCCTGTAAATTCATTTCAAACCCTCTCCTGTTCTCGTTCTATTCGCATCGTCTAACTACATATAGTTTTATTATCTGCCTGTCGAAAAAATTTTTTTATGTCTCCCAGAAAGATTATTCATTTCTTTTTTGTCTATCCTAAGATTATTATACTTTTTTTTCTTTTATAAAGACAGGAAAGGAGCTGCATATGAAGATTTACTTACATGATAAGGGCATCATTTGCACAGGAAAGGCGTGGCAAATTCGGCACCTTTTAAAAAAATACACTAAAGATTATACGTATGTAAAAGAGTGGCTGGAATATGTTGAAAAACAAACCAAAAAATATCCTTCTTCTAAAAAATAATAATCCAGATAGTAAAAAAATCAATTTTACTAAATAAGGCGATATTTTTGAAAAGCCGATTATTTTTTCGGTACAATGAAGGAATAAACGACAAAAAGAGGTGCCTTATTTTGAAAAAAAGACAGTTAGGATCATCTGATCTATATGTTTCAATACTTGGATTAGGATGCATGAGTTTAGGGACGGATGAAAAAACGGCATTCCCCATTTTAGAAGCTGCTCTTGAACAAGGAATTAATTATTTTGATACAGCAGATTTATATGATTTTGGAAAAAACGAGCAGTTATTGGGGCAATTTTTCAAACATAATCGGGAAGATATTATTATTGCAACAAAGGTGGGAAATAAATGGAAAGGTGGACAAACTAACTGGTCATGGGATGCGAGCAAAGACTATATAAAAGAAGCCGTTAAACAAAGTTTAAAGCGATTAAATACCGATTATATCGACTTGTATCAGTTACACGGTGGTACATTAGAGGATAATATAAAAAAAACGATTGAGGCCTTTGAAGAATTAAAGGAAGAAGGGTTTATCCGCTATTATGGCATTTCCTCTATTCGTCCAAATGTCATTCGTGAATATATAAAACATTCCTCGATTGTTTCTGTCATGATGCAATACAGTATGTTAGACAGACGACCAGAGGAAGAAGTGCTGTCACAATTATATCGAAACGGGATTAGTGTAGTTACAAGAGGGCCAGTTGCAAAAGGCTTATTAAGTGAAAACTTTCGAAACAAACTTACTGCTGGATATTTAGATTATACTTTAGAGGAATTACAAGATATCTTGCCAAAACTTAAAGACATTTTTGCAGATACTCACTCTTTAACGGAAGCAGCACTTCAATTTAATTTAGCCGCCCCAGCGGTTAGCTCTGTCATTGCCGGAGCAAGCAGTGTAAAACAGATCGTGGAAAATGCAAAAGCTATAAATAGTGAACAGTTATCACTTAAAGAAATAGAACTTGTACAAAAAATAACAAAAGCAAATACGTATCTTCAGCATCGTTAAAAGTTTGCGACCTTTTCCGTGAAAAAAAGGAAAGGTCGCGTTCTTTTTTATCTTCGTTCATTACTTAAATTCTTTCCAATTAAGAGGATTTTCATTTAATAATTCTTCAAAAGATTTATTTTTTTCTTTTAATCTTTTTTCTTCTTTCATTCTTTCTTCTTCCGCTTTTTGTTTTACTTGTTCTTCTGCCTTTAGTGCCTGTTTTTTGTCTTGCAGCTGTTTCATTAGCTGGTCATTAAGCAAGTCCTTTAATGTTGTCGGTTTATCTTGCTGGTTCTTAGTTACTGGTTTACGCTGTTTTTTCATCGTAAATTCCTCCTTGTGCTTATTCATTTATTTATCATCTAATTGCTTTCATCCTGGATGCAAATAGTTTCCACCAATTTCACTTCCACATTCCCTTTTATCGCTCTTGTAATCATACAAGATGCTTCCGCTTTATGTGCTAAACGGCGGACTAAAAGCTTGTCTCTGTCTGTTGCACCGATTGGCAAAACAATTTTAGGACGATGTATAATTTGCTTATAAGTAATTACGCCATTTGTAACATCTACAATTCCTTCAGACTTCAAGCTTAAACTTTCCTTTTTTATCTTACTTCTTTCCAGCATTGCTGCTAAAGTGATGATAAAACAAGTGGCTGCGGCTCCTAAGAGCATTTCATCCGGATTTGTGCCAATTCCTGGTCCATCCATTTCTTTAGGAATGGAAATTTCAGTTTTCAAATTTCCGCTTTGTATTGTACCAACATCATTTCTTAATCCAGGCCAGTCTGCATGTAAATAAAAGTGATGTTCTGCCATTCTTATATTCACCCTCTCCTTATGTTAATCCCCCAATTTAGTGGGATGAATAAAAATCGTGCTAATAACTTATGTTATGATTGTAGTTTATTTTGGAAAGGAGCATTAAAATGAGCCAAAAAAGAGACAAAGGATATAGCCAAGCAGGACAGCCAAATGGTGATACAGTAAAAGAAACGATTGCAGTAGAAGAATTAGAGAAAGCCATTCATCCAACAAAAAGACAAAACACAAAACAATGAACTCGTTTTAAAGCAAGCTAAAACTTCAACTAAGCAGGTAAAGTTATTATTTAACGTATTGGAAAAACCCCACCTATAATTCGCTTAAAGGTGGGGTCTTACCCCAATGTCATCAAGCTAACCTTCAAAAAACAGGAAAATAAGCAACTAAATAGGAAGTAAGGGTTTCCGCTCTGTTCTCCGAGGCTTACCGCTCGCTTTCCACGGGGCGAGCGCCGAGCCTCCTCGTCGCTTTGCTCCTGTGGGGTCTCGTCTTTCTCGCTAATCCCGTAGGAGTCGAGCGGACGCCTCTCCAAACAAATTGGGTATTTCTTTTACATAAAGGGTATCTAATTCCATGATATTAAAAAGTTTGTAATTTATGGAATCTTAAGTTGATGACATTGGGTCTTACCCACAGAATCTATTTTCCTTTTTTTCCTTTATTCTATACCAATAACGGTAGCTCTCTTGGAAACCACATGTTTGATATAAGGTTATTGCCGGTTTATTTTTTACCATAACTTGCAAGTAGGCATATTCTGCACCTTCGTTTTTTCCCCATTGCAGGATCGATTGAACTAAAGCTTTTCCATACCCTTTGCGGCGATAATCACTATTTGTAACAATATCAAATAATCCGATATACTTTCCTTGCCTTACACCTAAACCGCACGAGACTACTTCCGAACCTTCCTTTAGCAAAACATAACATGTGTCTGGAATAATAGTACGCAACATATGTACTAATGTCGAATGATTCGTCTTGTTTACTTTATTCAAGCGGCAATAATGCTCAAGCCACTCTTCTGTAAAATAATCATACATCTCTACAGCATTCGTTAAAGAGGAGACAGGAGATATATCGTGCAAAGATCTTGTTTGTACACTTGTTTCATCTAGGAATCCATATCCTTTTGTTTCAAGGATTCCATCTAGCTCCTTAGGACAAGCTTCTTCTGTCATCTTAAAAATAACAGGCATCTCTTTCTTTACATATATTTGTTCCACTTCCTGTATTTTTTCCTCAAGACTCATGGAAGAAAAATACAATGGCTGCACTGAATTGCCACGTTTTGTATAACCATCATTAAAACGAATAATCCACCCATCCAGCAGCATTGTAACTGCACAAGGCTGAGCATTCATCGCCAATTCCTCTAACATTGTCGTAGTATGTTTCACTTAGCCATTTCCCCTCTTCTTTTTTTCACTATTCTAACTTTTAACTCAATTACTATCAATAGTCTTTACCATTAGGTTTGAACCGATGAAAAATTAAAGAATCTATCCCTTTGCTTTCCTGAAAAAGAATGGTAAACTACAAATGATTTTTACAGATATAGGAATAGGTGGGATTTGATGAAAAGATTCTTTCGGTTCTTTCGTTATATCTTTTCATGTTTGCTTTTTTTAGCATCTATTGGTGTATATAGCACCAACCGATTAATGTACATGAAGACAAAAAAAGATCAATTTATTTATAATCGAGAACGAGATGCAGGGCGTTTCGATCCTGCGTCATTCGAAGCATTACGTAAGCAAGAAGTTACCATTCCTTCTCCCTATGGTTATCATTTAAAAACCATTATAGTGGAACCGTTTGAAAAAAAACACTATATTATTATTTCACATGGCGTTACCGAAAACAAAATCAATTCCATTAAATATATGAATCTTTTTCTAAAAAGAGGATATAATGTCCTAATTTACGACCATCGCAGACATGGAGAATCTGGAGGTAAAACAACTAGTTTTGGTCATTATGAAAAATTTGATTTAAAAGCAGTGGTTGATTGGGTTCATGAAAATAGAGGGAAAGATATTCTTCTCGGCATACATGGGGAATCAATGGGCGCTGCAACCATGATTCTTTATGCAGGCATGTTGGATGATGGGGCCGATTTTTATATTGCAGATTGTCCTTTTTCTGATTTTAAAGAGGAAATTCAACATTTAATTTCTTCTGAAGTAAAATTACCTGCAAAACTTCTATTGCCGATTGCTGATTTGTTTATCCGACTAAGAGAACATTATTCTCTTCGCGATGTTTCTCCTATCACCGTTATTGATAAAATAACAAAACCAATGTTGTTTATTCATAGTGAAAAAGATGATTTTATTTTGCCAAGTATGACCCAAAAGTTATTCGAAAAGAAAAAAGGACCCAAAAAATTGTTTTTTGCAAGCAACGGTCTGCACGCTCAATCCTATAATGAAAACAAGGAAGCCTATGAACAAGCAATTGATGATTTTTTACAAGAATATGTCCATGTTAAGGAAACATAATCGGGATTGTCTAATAGGAGCAATCCCGATTATGTTTCCTATTCTACTGCCATTTTTCTTTAATATATTCATCTCTTCCAGATTTTTGACGATCTTCTTTATAATGCTGTTTATTCTTTTTATGATAATCTTGATGATATTCTTCTGCCTCGTAAAAAGCGCTTGCTGGCTCAATAGCAGTGACAATTGGTTTATGAAAGCGTCCACTGTCAATGACTGCTTGCTTTGATTCTTCCGCAAGTTTTTTTTGTATTTCATTATGATAAAAAATAACCGTACGGTATTGCGATCCTCTGTCATGAAATTGACCACCAGCATCCGTTGGATCAATTTGCTGCCAATACAATTCTAATAACCTTTCATATGGAAAAAGATCTGGATTAAACGTAATTTGCACGACTTCCGAATGACCTGTATTTCCTGATTTCACTTCTTCATATGTTGGATTTTCTTTCGTTCCACCCATATATCCAGAAATAATCCCTTCAATCCCAGGCAGCTCGTCAAAAGGTGTTACCATACACCAAAAGCATCCCCCTGCAAATGTAGCTTTCTCCATAATTTCCATCCTCTTTCTTCGTTGAAATTCATCTTATCTATTTTCCCTGCTTTATGTAGGCAAATTTTCAAAATACTTTATTCTATTGAGATATAGTATATAATATTTTATAAAACCATTCTATCTTTTCATTTTTAAAAGTTCTAAATTAAAGTAGGTTATGTCATGAATAAAGTTTTTATTAACAAAATGATTAAAAATGCATTAAAACAATACCATACAGAAAGTACTATTCTGAACGATCATGATTTCGAAAACATGTATAAAAAAATTATATATAGTAAAAAAGAATCGCCTGAAGTAGATATTTATGATCTTGTTCAGGATGTTGTTTATGGGTATATTACAGATTCGCCTTATTTTTAGAAGAATCTGTTTTATTTTTTGGCTACCCTGAAAAGAAGTTCCGCAGCGTGAATACACTACGCTTCTTGCTTAGCGAGCGCCGAGCCGCTTCGTCGCTACGCTCCTGCAGGGTCTCGTCTGTCTCGCTTTCCCGCAGGAGTCTTCGTGTATTCACGCTGCTCTGCGCTATAAATGTGGAGACTGCTTCTTTCCATACGCCATGATGCGAATTTTATTAGCATGGGTGTCTACCCTGAAAAGTGTGGTGTTCTTGTGAGTAGTCCGCAGCCGGCATACACTTCGCTAAAAAATAGGGAGACTGCTTCTTTTCATGCGCCATGGTGCGAATTTTATTAGCATGGATGTCTACCCTGAAAATAAGCTCCTGATAAAAGGGGTTTTCCGAAGCTTATCGCTCGCTTTCCGTGGACGAACTGGCAATCCTCTTAGCTTGTACCCCCGTCTTGCGGGGTCTTGCCAGCCCATTTTCCCACAGGAATCTCGCATATTCCCTTCCAAAATCAACATAATCGTTTAACAGAGCCTATTTTTTATTAAACATTTTCGTCATTACTTTATCTGCAGTTTTTGGAAATAAATGATAAAGCATATTTCCCCAATTCATCCAGTTTGGTATATTCAACTCTCTTTTTGGTTTTAACATTAAGTTCGTTACCTTATTTGCCACATCATCAGAAGAAAGCATATGTTTTTTGATATTTTTTACATAATCCCCTGACTTATCAGCAATTGTAAAAAAATTAGTGGCAATTGGTCCCGGATTAACGGCTGAAACATGAATATTTGTTTTTGCGAGTTCCATGCGCAAGCTGTTAGTGAAACCTAATACGGCATGTTTTGTAGCAGAATAGCCGCTTGACTTCGCTGTCGCCAGTTTCCCTGCGATTGATGCAATATTGATGATATGCCCACTATTTCGTTTTAACATCGAAGGCAACACTTCTTTTGTACACGCCATTACACCTAAAACATTTACTTGAAACATTTTTTCTAAATGGTCAAAGCTTGCTTCATGCAAATAATCAAACACTCCAAATCCAGCATTATTTAATAAAATATCAATAAAGCCTACTTCTTCATAAATTTTTTTAAAAACTGCTTTTATTTCTGCTGAATTACCAACATCAAGCTGAAAAAAAATCGCATTTACATTTGAATGTTGATTAATTTCTCTACATATTTGCTCTAGCTTATCAACAGAACGAGCCAAAAGAATCGGTCTTGCTCCTAAAGCCGCTACATTGTGAGCGATTTTTTCTCCAATGCCAGACGAAGCTCCAGTAATGACGATATTTTTATTTTTTAATATTTGCATGATACACCTCTTATTACTTTCTCTTATCATTGATTTATTTCTTGATTTGAATAGGCTGTTTTCTTATGGATTATTGCTTTTAAATTCGCAGCCTGAATACACTTCGCTTTCCGCGGGCGAGCGTCGAGCCTCCTCGTCGTATACGCTCCTGCGGGGTCTCGTCTTTCTCGCATTCCCACAGGAGTCTACGTGTATTCAGTCTGCTGAGTATTTCATTTCCAATATTTCATGTGAAAAACAACAAACTTTGAAAAAACAGCCTTTGAATAAAATCATTTTCACATATCTTCCATTGATTCACAATATTATGTTTTTGTTTTGCATTGAGCATTCCTCTCAGCTTTCCCGTCATCACAATACATTTTTTTTAAATTGTCTCTTGACAGACAAGCCTTTTTTCTTGCATAATCAAAGCAATTTCATAGATAAATAAATGATGACTAAGAATAGTAAATGAGATAGATACATTAAGAGAGTGAAGTTCTTGGCTGGAAAACTTCATCGTCCCTCATCTCATTGAACCTACCTTACGAGTTGATAGGCAAACCTACACGTATTCCGTCGTTATCCGGATAAAAGAATAGTATGTAATAAATTTTATATACTGAACTAAGGTGGTACCGCGAAATAAAACCTTTCGTCCTTTATTGGATGAAAGGTTTTTTTATGATAATAATGAATATATAAAGAAAAATAGTTGGAGGCAAATATATGACAAAACTCACTTTTATTGGCGCTGGTTCTATGTGCGAAGCAATAATTTCCGGAATAGTAAACAGTAAAATGATTAATGGGGAAGATATTTTTGTTACAAACAGAGCTAATCAAGAAAGATTGGAAACACTTCAAAATCAGTATGGCGTGAACTATTCCTATAATATGGAAACACTTTCAGCAAATGCTGATGCAATAATCCTTGCTATGAAACCAAAAGATGTAAAAGAAGCTATTACAGAAATAAAACCATTTTTAGCCGATAACACACTGCTTATTTCGGTTTTAGCAGGTGTCAGCATCAAAAGTATGGAATTATTAGCCGATAAAGCACTGCCAATTGCCCGAGCGATGCCTAATACATCTGCAACGGTTGGCAAATCTGCAACGGGAATTGCAATGAATGCGTACGTTAATGAAAACCAAAAACAATTTGTATTAAAAATATTTGAAACGATTGGATTATCAACAGTAGTCGAGGAATCTCAGCTAGATGCAGTTACGGGACTTTCTGGAAGCGGTCCTGCTTATATTTATTATATTGTTGAAGCGATGGAAAAAAGTGCAGTCGAAATTGGACTAGACCATCAAATAGCAAAGGAGCTAATTGTGCAAACTTTAAATGGAGCGGCAGAAATGATTGCTACCTCTTCTAAAACTCCTGCTGAACTTCGCAAAAATGTAACAAGCCCTGGAGGCACAACAGAAGCCGGCATTAAAGTGTTAGACTCTTTTAACGTGCAAAATGCTTTCATCCAATGTATTCAAGAAGCAGCAGCCAAATCAAAGCAGCTTGGAAATACACTAAGTGAAGAGTTGAAAATCACTAATTAAGAAAAAGAAAGTCAAAAAGGATACATTCCATTTTGACTTTCTTTTTTTAACAAAACCATGTTAATTAGACGGAATATACATTAAAATCTTCTGCTATATCCGTGTTAGGAAAAACTTCTTGTGCTTCTGTTAACAACTCGTGAATATCATTACTATCATATCTGGCACTTATATGGGTTAAAATAAGCTGTTTTACATTAGCCTCTTTCGCAATTTTTGCAGCTTGTACCGTTGTTGAATGAAAATATTCCTTTGCAAGCGCTGCCTCATCTCTTGCAAAAGTCGCTTCATGAACGAGCACAGATGCATCTTGTGCTAAAAGACTCGCCGATTGACAAACCCTTGTATCCCCTAAAACGGCCACAATCCGCCCCTTTATTGGAGAACCGACAAAATCCTGGCTTTTTATAAAAGTGCCGTCCTCCAGCGTGACGTCTTCCCCATTTTTGATTTTTTTAAATAACGGGCCTGGTGTCAAGCCAATTTTTCGCAGCTTATCAATGAGTAATTTTCCAGGACGGTCTTTTTCCGTGACACGATAGCCAAAGCAGGGAACACCGTGCTCTAATGCCATCGCTTCGACTTGAAAGGATTCGTCTTCAAAAATGATGCCTTCTTCTATTTCAACTACTTGCAATTCATATTTTAAATGCGTTTGACTAATAGTAAAACTTGTTTCAATATAAGTCTTAACCCCTTTTGGACCATATACGGTCACTGAAGTCTCTCCTCCTTGAAAAGATCTGCTTGCAAGCAATCCAGGCAATCCATACAAATGATCACCATGCAGATGAGTGATAAATATTTTTTCAATCCTTTTTGGTTTAATAGACGTATGTAAAATTTGGTGCTGTGTCGCTTCTCCAACATCAAACAACCAGATGCTTCCTCTTTCTTCTAAAAGTTTTAATGCGATACAGGTAACATTCCTTAATTTTGCTGGAAGCCCAGCACCCGTTCCTAAAAACTGCAATTCCACTGTTATACACTTCTTTCTATCTATTTTTGCAATGCCAATTATTAGATAAAATCTAATTCAAACGAAAGCTTTTTTTAGATAAATGCTGTTAATCTATAAAATACTAATTAAATATACATGTTCCAAAAAAAAGAAAATTAAAGCGGAGAATGCCTTAAGTATAAGGGAAAAAGAACAACTTACCAAATTATTTTTTCTTTTTTTCCTAGTAAGTTTCTCGAATTTATTGTATTATCTACAATAACGAATAATAAAGTAAACACACTGCTAAAGTTTTAAAAATTAATTTTTCTAAAATTTCAGTAAAAAATGTTTTATTAAAACATTTTGTTTGCTTAATTAGCAGGAAACAGATAAAATTTTATATCTGAACAGATACTTTTTCACAACATAGTAGAAAAAAGAAAGAATATTATGTTTTCATCTTCTTTAATACCTGTTATTCTTTTATAAAGTTTGTTTTAAAGTGTCTTAAAAAAATTCAAAGCTAATTTGAACTATTTATACATACTTAATGAAAAGAGGTCCATGAAAGTGAATCAAAATCAACAACCCAATGCACTATTAATGATTTTTGGAGCAACAGGAGATTTAGCAAACCGCAAGCTGTTCCCTTCCCTATACCGACTATATGAAAAAGGCAAATTATCACGCTTTGCTGTGGTCGGAGTTGGAAGAAGAACATTAACAAATGAACAATTTAAAAAGAATGTTGAAAAATCTGTAGCAGAATCTATTGCGAATACAAATCCAACTGAAGTTGAGACATTTGCTTCCTATTTCTGCTACCATTCACATGATGTAACAGATTCTAATTCTTATCTTACATTAAAAAATATCGCAAATGAGTTAGATGAGAAATATAGCTTAGACGGCAACAGAATATTCTATTTGGCAATGGCTCCAGAATTTTTCGGTCCAATTGCGATCCATTTAAAAGAAGATGGTCTTACAGATGTCACTGGTTTCAAACGTCTGATTATCGAAAAGCCATTTGGACATGATCTGGAATCTGCTAAAGAGCTAAATGAGCAAATAAGAACAGCATTTTCTGAAGATGAAGTGTATCGAATTGATCATTATTTAGGAAAAGCAATGGTGCAAAATATTGAAACCATTCGTTTTTCTAATGCCATTTTTGAAAACTTATGGAATAACCGTTATATAAGCAATATTCAAGTGACTTCTAGTGAAACTTTAGGGGTTGAAGAGCGTGGCAGATACTATGAAACAAGCGGCGCGTTACGAGACATGTTTCAAAACCATATGCTGCAAATGGTCGCATTGCTTGCAATGGAACCGCCGATTCGATTAACACCTGATGAAATTCGTTCTGAAAAGGTAAAAGTCTTCCGAGCTATGCGCTCAATCAAAGGAGATGAAATAAACGAATATTTTGTTCGTGGACAGTATGGTAAAGGAACAGTAAATGATAAAGAACTGCCTAGTTACCGTGAAGAACAAATGGTAAATCCGGAATCGAATACAGAAACATATGTTGCTGGTAAAGTGATGATCGATAATTTCCGTTGGGCTGGTGTGCCATTTTATATTCGTACAGGTAAAAGAATGGAATCAAAATCAACAAAAATTGTTGTGCAATTTAAAGATATTCCAATGAATTTATATGATCATCCTGAAAAAGAATTAACGCCAAATCTTTTAGTAATTCACATTCAGCCGGAAGAAGGTATTACTTTACATTTAAATGCTAAAAAAGCTGGACAAAATATGGAAGCTACACCGATTAAACTAAGCTATGCAAATACAGGTGTTGCAGGCATTAATACACCTGAAGCATATGAAAAGTTAATTGATGACAGTTTAAATGGTGATGCAACAAACTTTACACACTGGGATGAAGTGGCTCTTTCTTGGAGTTTTGTAGATGAAATTTCTAAAGTTTGGGAAAATACAGCTGCTGCTAATTTTCCAAACTATGCATCTGGATCAATGGGACCAAAAGAGGCAGATGAATTATTAGAACAAGATGGTTTCTTCTGGTGGCCAATAAATCAATTTGATGTGGATGTTTGCTAACAACAATAAAAACGTGGGATCTTTATGATTTCACGTTTTTTATTTACGCTCTTTTCGTATAGATTGTTGTTATTTACCCCGCAGCCTGAATACACTTCGCTTTCCACAGACGAATGCCGATCCTCCTCGTCGTTTTGCTAAGGTCACTGAAAAAGTGGATGCTATGAAATATAGATAGTAAAAATCCAAGCATTCAGAGGTTTTCGTTCGGTTTTCCGAGGCTTACCACACGCTTTCCGCGGGGCGAGCGCCGAGCCTCCTCGTCGCTTTGCTCCTGTGGGGTCTCGCCTTTCTCGCTAATCCCGCAGGAGTCGTGCGGACGCCTCTCCTAACCAACAAGATGGTCGTTTTCAAATTCCTTATACCATTTTCATCCACTAAATATAAGGGTTTTACATATAATTTATATAATAAAACACTTCTACAGTGGCCACGCTATGCTCCTATGAGGTCTCGTCTCTCTCGCTTTTCTAAGCAGGAGTCTACGTGTATTCAGGCTGCTCAGTGCTTCAGCCATGTTTATTATTTTATTCAAAAACAACACACTTTGAGAAAACAGCCTTTTTTATTGATTATTTACAGCTTGGAAGAAGTAATCAAACTTTTTTATCAGAATACTATTTTAATATAAAGGTGATGCGTTGTAGTTTTTGTTCCAATCGGAAACTAAATAATACATAATCAAAAGGAGTACATTATGAAAAATTATTTCACTTAGTAAACATTCACATTATACCGCAAATAAAAAACATCCATTTTATTAAAAAGTTTAATCATATTCGGTTTATGTTATTGAATAATAATCCCTATAATCACAAATAAATAATGTTTAATTACCACCCTGAACGTTCTTTAAGTGAAGCAATTTGTGCGATATGATGTTGGCCATGCCAAACATATCTTTGAGTTGCAACATCAAGACTCATTTCGCCGTGAGTGGGACTCGTAAATGTCCTCTTAAAATCATTCGGACTTAATGAACAAAGTAATACTACAAATCGACTGTGAAGTGATTCAAGCAGAACCAATGATGTTTCAACGGGTGTATTTCGATAGTCGCTCAGCTCTGCCCATAAATCTTCTCTATACGTACTTGAAGTAGGGTTATGTTCAGTCAATGCTTTTTTGAAACGAATAAATGCGTTTATATCGTTATCAGCCATATGGTGAATTACCTGTTGGATAGTCCAACCACCAGGACGATATGGTGTAAGTAGTTGTTCCCTTGTTAGGTTTTGAACGGTCTGCCGAAGGATTTTTGATATCTCTGAAATATCCTTAATCCATCTGTTACGTTGTTCTGGAGTAGGATTATGTATTGGCTCGAATTGCCCGATAGGAAAGCTTAAATGGTCCATCTACTCACCCTCTTTGCAGTTATTTTTACTTAATAAATTCGAAAGCATCGATTTATTTCTTTTTTTCATGTTTTTTATCTAGCATTACTGCGGAGCTAATCCAATAAGAAAAATTAAATCCATATATACGTAAATGTGTTTCCGTTGAACTTTTTCAAAAAGGAACGACTTTTATTATGCTTTCTTATAATGAAAAAAGTCATTCTTAGACTTCCCTTCGTATAAACAAACTTGTTTATACAAATTGAAGCTAAAGAATGACTTTTATTATATAATTATTTCATCCAATTTGTATGGAATACGCCTTCTTTGTCAATACGATTATACGTATGTGCACCAAAGTAGTCACGTTGTGCTTGCAGAAGGTTCGCTGGAAGTGTTTCTGTACGATAGCTGTCATAATAAGATAATGCAGCAGCAAAGCTTGGTACAGGAATACCGTTCATAACAGCGCCTGCAATTACTTCACGTAATGCAGCTTGATAATTTTCTGCAATTTCACTGAAGTAAGGGTCTAATAATAAGTTGTTTAAGCCTGCATCACGATCGTATGCATCTTTAATTTTTTGTAAGAATTGTGCACGGATAATACAACCGCCACGGAAAATCATCGCGATTTCTCCATAATTTAAATCCCAGTTATATTCTTCAGAAGCTGCTTTCATTTGTGCAAATCCTTGAGCATAAGAAATAATTTTGCTTAAATAAAGTGCTTTACGAACAGATTCGATAAATGCAGCTTTATCGCCAGTAAATGCTTGAACAGCAGGACCAGATAAAACTTTGCTTGCAGCTACACGCTCTTCTTTAATAGCAGAAATGAAACGAGCAAATACAGACTCAGTAATCATTGGAAGCGGTACACCTAAGTCTAATGCACTTTGGCTTGTCCATTTTCCAGTTCCTTTTTGACCAGCAGTATCTAAAATTAAGTCTACTAATGGTTTTCCTGTTTCTTCGTCTACTTTCGTAAAGATATCTGCTGTGATTTCGATTAGATAGCTGTCAAGCTCTCCTTTATTCCAATCAGCAAATACTTCATGAAGTTCTTGTGCATCTAATCCAAGCACGTTTTTCATGATAAAATATGCTTCACAAATTAACTGCATATCCCCGTACTCGATACCGTTATGAACCATTTTTACATAATGTCCAGCTCCATCTGGACCAATGTATGTTGTACATGCTTCATCGTTTACTTTTGCAGAAATATCTTTAAAAATTGGCGCAACAAGCTCGTACGCTTCTTTTTGTCCACCAGGCATAATAGATGGTCCTTTAAGTGCTCCTTCTTCTCCTCCAGATACACCAGTACCGATAAAGTGAATGCCTAATTCACTTAATTCTTTGTTTCGTCTTTGCGTATCAACAAAGAAAGTGTTACCGCCATCAATAACAATATCCCCTTTATCTAATAAAGGCTTTAATTGTTCGATCGTTGCATCCGTTGCTGGACCTGCTTTTACCATTAACATAATTTTGCGTGGAACTTCTAAAGATTGAACGAATTCTTCTAATGTATAAGTTCCAACGATGTTTTTGCCTTCTGTTTCTTGAAGCATTTCTTCTGTTTTTTCTTTTGAGCGGTTAAAAACAGATACAGTGTAGCCTCTGCTTTCAATGTTCATTGCAAGGTTTTTCCCCATTACTGCTAAACCAATAACGCCAAATTGCTGTTTTGTCATTTTTCTTACGTCCCTTCTAACTTTATGTATATAGTAGAATTCACTTTACTTTAGCAAGATTCTGTTATATATGCAACTATTCTAACTGAAGTTGCATCACTTTTGCTACTAGTTTTATAAAAAATTTTTTCTTCTGCTTGTTTAATTTAAAAAAATTTATTTCTTTCGCAAAAAATCTTTGTTAAAGCTCGTTTGCGTACCAATATGATCCGTTGTGTTTACATTTTGAATATCGCTTGCGTGTTCAATTACGGATGTCCCATATTTTTCTTTTAGTGCGGCAATTGTCAGCCAAAGAGGCTCTTTTTCCACCTCTTTTTCAAACGAAAATAAATCCAATTGCTTTACTACAATATTATTGTCGATTAACTCCGTTGCTGTAATTCCAAGCAAACGAACGGGATTCCCATTCCATGCCTTCAAGAATATTTCCTTGCTTTTGTTTAGGATGTCTTGTTCTGTTTTGATCGGGTTGTCTAACTTCATACTTTTCGAATAATTTTTTCGATTTCCATAACGAATCGTAATACTTAGCCCTTTAGTATGAACATGCTTTTTCTTCATTCTTGTCGCCACTTTATATGATAAAGCTTGTAAAACTTGAAAAAGTTCCTGTTGATTGGATACGTCTTTCGGCAAAGTTGTAGAATTGCCAATGCTTTTAAACTCATTTGCTGCGTTAGGATCTACTTCTCTATTGTCTTCACCATTCGCTCTCGCTTTTAATCGTGCTCCATTTACCCCTAAAACAGCTTTTAACTGCAAAGTGTCAGCATTAGCCAAATCTTTTATCGTGGAAACACCGAGGGATCTTAGTTTTTCTCCCGTCTTTTTTCCAACTCCATGCATTTCTTCCACCTCTAAAGGCCATAAAATGGTGGGAACATCTCTTTTTCTTATGATCGAAATACCCATCGGTTTTTTTAAATTCGAAGCCATTTTTGCTAAAAATTTATTCGGTGCAATTCCAATGCTGCACGGCAAATCCAACCGTTCCACCATACATTTTTGAATCGTTTCGGCTATGGCAATCGGACTGCCCAAATCATAACTGTTTGTAATATCCAGATACCCTTCATCAATGGAAACAGGTTCGACTACTGTTGTAAACTCCTGTAAAATCGAAAACATGCCAAGAGATGCTTTTCGATATCGATCAAAATGTGGCTTCCTAATAATTAAATTTGGACAAAGCTTTTTGGCTTCCCATATTGGCATTGTCGTTTTGACCCCATACTTTCTTGCTTCATAACTACAAGTAATAATAATCCCTTTTCGCTCCATTTCATTGCCAGCAATGGCTAAAGCTTTTCCTTTTAATGTAGGGTCAAATGCCATTTCAACAGCAGCGAAAAAACAGTTCATATCTACATGTAAAATAACTCGTCCCGCTTTAGGATAAAACTCTTTCATAATAGCCCACATCCTAATATAAATGAAGTAGCTTATGCAGGTTGATTTTTCATATAATCTTTAATTTCTTTTAAACCTGCCAAAGAATGAATAAATATAGCAGGATCAATTACCATCATTAAACGGTTTTCTAATTGAATTACCTCGGTGAAATAGCTTGTTTTTTGGTAGGCAGATATTGCTGTCTGTTTCATTGACTCTTCTGGTACTACTAGTATTTCTTTTGCATCGCATACTGATACAGCAAATGTTAACTCGTCTGTTTTAAGAACAATCAATCTGTTCCGTTCATTTTTAGTCATAGCTCGATTGTAAAATACTTGTTCCAAATCAATTATCGGCAGCAATTCATCTCTCACTTTTTTAATTCCAACAACATGAGAAGGGAGCGCAGGAACTGCCGTAATTCCTTCTTCTTTTTCAATTGAAATGACATAATCTATAGAAATAGCGTATTCTCCTTCTGCTACTTGAAAAACAACCACTTTATTAGTATCTTTCATTTTCCTATCAACCCCTAATTTTTCCCACAGCTAATTCCCTATTTTTTCTCTTGGCTCCTTAAAGCAATTAATTATATTATACTAATTTTTTTTACAGTTCTCTATTAAAAAGGGAATCTCTTTAGAAAATATTCTATTTACGATTAGGCTGTTTTCGTATAGATTGTTGCTTTTAAACTCGCAGCCTGAATACACTTCGCTTTCCGTGGGCGAGCGTCGAGCCTCCTCGTCGCATACGCTCCTGTGGGGTCTCGTCTTTCTCGCATTCCCACAGGAGTCTACGTGTATTCAGTCTGCTGAGTACTTCTTCTCCCATTTTTTTTACGTAGGCTCTGTTAAACTTGCCTGTTGATTTCCACTCCAGGCGTTCGCTTTCCGCGGGCGGTCCGGGAGCCTCCTCGGCGCTGTGCGCCTGTGGGGTCTCCCTCCGACTCACTTTTCCCGCAGGAGTCTCACGCCTTCCACTCCAATCAACATAGTGCCAAAACCAACAATGAGCTTTAACATAGCCTTTACGTAAAAAACAACAAACTTTGAGAAAACAGCCTACGATAAAAAAAGCACTCTCCCTAATGATTGGAATGAGTGCCTTCAAATAGATTAGATTTAATTGTCTGCCGCTACTTCTTCAATAATTGCTATTACCATTTCTGCTAATTTATTTAATTCTTCAATTGGCATTTTTTCATTTGTTGTATGTATCTCTTCATAACCTACTGCAAGGTTTACGGTTGGAATGCCTAATCCACAAATAACATTGGCATCACTTCCACCGCCGCTTTGCTGCAATTCACAGCTTCTTCCGATTTTTGCAGCAGCTTTGCGGGCCACTTCCACTACATGATCCCCTTCTCCAAACTTAAAGCCAGGATACATCACTTCCACTTCAACAATCGCTTCGCCGCCCATTTCTTTTGCTGTGCTTTCAAATGCATCTTTCATTTTTGCCACTTGATTTTGCATTTTTTCTTCTATTAAAGAACGAGCTTCAGCCAAAATTTCCACATGATCACAAACAATATTTGTTTGCTTGCCGCCTTCAAAACGACCAATATTTGCTGTTGTTTCACTGTCTATTCTTCCTAATGGCATTTTAGCAATCGCTTTTGCAGCAATAGTAATAGCAGAAACCCCTTTTTCAGGTGCAACACCAGCATGTGCTGTTTTTCCTAATATAGTTGCTTTTACTTTTGCTTGTGTTGGAGCTGCCACAATAATATTGCCGACTTTTCCATCACTATCGAGTGCATAACCATATTTTGCTGTTAAAAGAGAAGGGTCTAATGCTTTCGCTCCAACTAACCCTGATTCTTCCCCAACAGTAATAACGTATTGAATCGTACCATGTGGGATATTATTTTCTTTTAAGACCTTAATCGTTTCCAATATAACTGCTAAACCAGCTTTATCATCCGCTCCTAAAATGGTCGTACCATCTGTTACAACATATCCATCTTGAATAGAGGGCTTCACCCCTACCCCAGGCACTACCGTATCCATATGAGACGTAAAATAAATAGGATCAGCACTCTCCACATTACCTTTTAATGTACAAATTAAATTGCCTGCCCCATGTCCGGTAACAGAGGTTGTATCGTCTTCAATAACTTCTAATCCTAACTCAGAAAATTTGCTTTTTAATAAAGCAGCTATTTCTTTTTCAAACTTTGTTTCAGAATCAATTTTCACTAGTTCTAAAAATTCGTTTAACAAACGTTCTTGATTAATCATTTATCATTCCTCCAAGTTAGACTCTCTATTTTAGTATAACGGTAGCAAGATTTAACAGCAAATGAAACCATTCACCTTTTCACAATCATTCGCATTTTTGAAAAAAATAATTCAATCTACTATTTTAGTTGTGACAATGCCTATTTCTTAGTAAAATGAAAGTAATAGTTAAGAAGTTAATGATGGAGGATAAAATGCGTAACCGTAATTTTAGAAAATTAGTTGTTTACTTAATGATTTTTATTATGCTAGTTTCGACCTTTTTAATGGGTTTAGAATTATTATTTTCTTAAAATAATAGTAAAACAACGGAAAATCATATACTTTTCCGTTGTTTTTTTCTATTGAGTTCTATAGTTAATGTATCTTTTTGTTCTTCTTAATATAAAAAAGAGCAATCCAGCAAAGTTTCTATAACTCAACCGAATAACTCTCTTCTCTTTATTATAACATTTTTTCCAAAAATTCTTTTGCTCTTTCACTTGTAGGATTCGTAAAAAATTGAGCAGGTGGCGCATCTTCTACTACCGCTCCTTGATCCAAAAATAACACTCTGTCTGCCGCTTCTCTAGCAAAGCCCATCTCATGTGTTACGATCAGCATCGTAATGCCTGTATTTGCTAATGATTTCATTACTTCCAACACTTCTTTGACCATTTCAGGATCAAGTGCAGATGTCGGTTCATCAAACAAAATGACATCTGGATTCATCGCTAATGCTCTTGCAATCGCAACCCTTTGTTTTTGACCACCGGATAATCTGTTTGGATACTCATTTGCTTTATTTGCTAGTCCAACTTTTTGCAGTAACTCTAAGCCGATTTTCTCTGCTTCTTGTTTGCTTAGTCCTTTTACTTTTACCGGAGCATATGTGATATTCTGAAGGACTGTTTTATGTGGAAATAGATGAAAATGTTGAAATACCATGCCGACATTTTCTCTTATTTTTTTAATATTCGTTTTTTTATCGGTTATTTCTACTTCTTCAATAAACACTTTGCCTGAAGTAGGAACTTCCAATAAATTCAAACACCGAAGAAATGTCGATTTACCAGAACCTGAAGGACCAATAATTGTAACAACTTCCCCTTTCGTTATTTCCGTTGTAATTCCTTTTAAAACTTGCAACGAACCAAATGACTTATGCAAATCTACCACTTTAATCACTGCGTCTCATTCTCCTTTCTAGAACCTTTGCCAACATCGTCAACAACATAACTAAAATATAATAAACTAGTCCTGCCAATAACAACGGTTCAAAATAAGAGAACTTTTCTCCACCCATAATATAAGCGCGTCTCATAACATCTGTTACACCAATTACCGTTACAATCGCAGATTCCTTTGTTAACGTTACCGCTTCATTTATAAGTGCAGGAAAAATATTTTTTAACGCTTGAGGCAAAATCAAATCAAACATTGCTTGTTTATTTGAAACACCAAGAGCTAATGCAGCTTCATTTTGCCCTTTATCGACGGCAAGAATTCCAGCTCGAATAATTTCTGAAATATAAGCAGCTGAATTAAGACCAAAAGATAAAATCGCAGCAACCGAAGGCTCGATTTCAATACCTGTAACCTGTGGCGTTCCATAATAAATTAACATTAACTGAAGTACTAATGGAGTACCTCTAAATATAGATGTATATGCATCAGCGATCCAGCTGAGGACAGGAAATTTGCTGATTTTGAATACGGATAGGATAATCCCTAACACAAACCCTAATACCCCTGCAACAAAAACAATTTTTAATGTTACAATAATTCCTTGTAATAAATAAGGAATAGATGGGATAAACTGGTGAAAATTCAACTCCATTCTTTAACAACCCTTTCAAAATTAGAAATACTATCAGAAAAGCGGAAGCGCCTTGTTCAGCCCTGAAGAAAAATGTTCATTTGACTCAAAAAGTGCTTTTTACTTTTAGAGGCGAAGGGTTATTTTTCACAAGGTCTAAGCGCTGAAGCTAGACTCTCGTATTACTTCAGAAATTTATACTTTCTTCACGCACTATAAAGCAAGAAAACGTTAAAGGAGGTTTTCCTTAAACGTTTCTTATTTACTACTATTTTTAATTGCCAAACCATTTAACAATTAGTTTGTCTAACTCGCCGTTTTCTTTCATTTTTTTAAGCTCTGCATTAAACTTTTCAGTCAGCTCACTGTTTTTTGGAAATGCAATAGCAGAACCTGCAGCATCAGTCGGCTCAGTAGCTGCAAAAGATGTTAAGCTGTCATCTTTTTTCAAATATCCTTGTGCTACCACATCTTCAACGATTGCTGCATCAAATCTTCCAGCTTTAATTTCTTGAATTAATTGAGGGATGCGATCTCTGTTTTCCACGTTTATTTTTACTGTTTTAGCAATTTCTTTAGCTGCATCTTCTTGAATAGATGATAATTGAACACCAACTGTTTTCCCTTTTAAATCTTCTACACTTTTAATGCTACTGTCTTTTTTTGTAATAATTAAATCTTTTGCTGAATAATAAACATCACTGAAGTCTACATTCTTTTTTCTTTCTTCTGTTGCAGACATACCAGCAAGCACTAAATCTACTTGTTTTGCTTGGATTGCAGGAATTAAACCACTAAAATCCATATCTTTTATTTTTATGGTATAACCTAATTTTTCGCCAAGAGCATTTGCTAAATCGATGTCAAATCCGATAATGTCCTCGCTTTTTGCTGAATCAATATATTCAAACGGTTTATAATCTGCTGATGTTCCCATTACTAATACTTTCTCATCAGATTTTGCTGTTTTATCTCCATTGCTTGTCCCACATGCTGCAAGTACTACTATCGCTAACAGCATCATTGCTATTAATTTTTTCATATTATATTCCTCCTATAATTTCTTACACGCTGTAATCTTTCTTAATATGCCTTTTTTTTCAAAAAAAAATATACTAAAATGACGATTATATTCATACAACACTATGCATTTTATCATATCCGAATAATTATTCAATAGAATTTATACAAATCCATACAATGAATTATTATTTTGAAAAAATATAATTATTTGATTTTTCTGACTACTTGGATGGATTAGATTATTTCTGAATAGTAAAACCCATTTTCCAGCGTAATAAAAAGGACAACAAAGATTTCGATCTTCATTGCCCTACATTAAAAAAGCTTTTTTAAGATAATTATTATTTATTCTTCACAATAAGTTTCAAATGCCTGCTGCAGCTTTTCCACTACTTGAATTGGTTCATGACCTTCGATTTCATGTCTTTCAATCATTGTAAGTATTTTCCCATCTTTTAATAAAGCAAATGATGGGGATGAAGGTGCGTAGCCAGTAAAATAAGATCTAGCTTTTTCTGTTGCTTCTTTATCTTGTCCTGCAAAGACAGTAACTAATTGATCTGGTTTTTTATTATATTGCAGAGAATATTTTGCAGCAGGACGAGCAATTCCTCCAGCACATCCGCATACAGAATTAATCATCACAAGGGTAGTTCCTTTTTGAGCAAGTGTTTCATCAACGGCTTCAGTTGTGGTTAATTCCTTATATCCTGCTTCCACTATCTCTTCACGGGCTCGGCGGACAACATCATTCATAAAAAAATTGAAATTCATATTCATATTCATTGGTTAGCTCCTTTGTCTGCATAATTATCGAAAAACACTTGTTCTGATTTGCAAAAATTTTATCTGTACATTCATTATTATCAATAATCGGAAAAGTTTCAATAAATCTGTTTTTAAATGAGACCTCTTTTATCATTAATAAATTGGAGTGCTTTTTTCATCGGTATTTTCTAATAATTCTTTTACTCTTTGTAAAAATCTCCCACAAACTAATCCGTCTAAGACGCGATGATCCAACGATAAACATAAATTTACCATATCACTTATCGCAATCATACCATTTTTTATCACTGGTCTTTTCACAATCGATTCTACTTGTAGAATTGCAGCTTGAGGATGATTAATGATTCCCATTGATTGGATAGAGCCGAAAGAGCCTGTATTATTGACCGTAAATGTACCACCTTGCATTTCATCTAATGAAAGATTGCCTGTCCGTGCTTTATTAGCAAGTTCTACAATTTCTTTCGCAATGCCTTTTATTGATTTTTCATCTGCATTTTTAATGACAGGTACAAATAAAGCATCTTCTGTTGCAACTGCGATAGAAATATTCACATCTTTTTTGCGGATAATTTTATCTCCTGCCCAAGTAGAATTCAATTCTGGAAATTCTTTTAAACTTCGTGCAACTGCTTTTACGAAAAAAGCAAAAAATGTTAAATTAAATCCTTCTGATGCTTTAAACGAATCTTTTATTTGATTCCGGTAATTTACGAGGCTAGTAACATCCACCTCTATCATCGTCCAAGCATGCGGAATATCATGTTTACTTTTCAGCATATTTGCAGCGATCGCTTTGCGCAAGCCTGTTACAGGGATTTCTGTATCTCCTGTGTTTAGCGGCTGTTGAATCACAGCTTCTTGTGGAGCTGGTGGTAATGATTCTACCTTTGTTTCATGTTGAGGTGCTTTTGGCGTGCTATCATTGGCAGGTTCTAGTGTTTTAGTCTCTATTGCCTTTAATACATCTTTACGAGTAATTCGTCCTCCTGCACCAGTGCCATTTACAGTCGTTAAATCAATACCTTCTTGCTGTGATAATCGTAAAACAGCCGGAGAATACCGAAGTTTATTATCTAACTTCTGTTCTGATTTTTCTTCTTTTGCCGCTACTTTTTCTTCCAGAACTTCTTCTACTTTCGTTTCTTCTTCTGCTACTTCCATTGTACAAATCACTTCTCCGACTTGTAGTGTTTCCTCTTCTTTAGCAATTAACTCTGTAATAACGCCCGTAAAAGAGGATGGAATTTCAGCAGTCACTTTATCTGTTATAACCTCAGCTAAAGGATCATACTTATTTACTTGATCTCCGCTTGAGACGAGCCATTTGCTAATCGTACCTTCTGTAACACTTTCCCCCAATTGAGGCATTGTTATTTTTTCAATCGACATCCTATTACCCTCCATGTTAGTTTTGTAAGAAAAGTGTAAGCACCCGTTTAGAGTCGTATGCTTTCCACTTTCTTTCCTATTTAAAATTCAGCTAACTTTCTCATGGCATGTTCGACTTTTTCCGGATTGACTAAAAAATATTTTTCCATTGTTGGAGCATATGGCATAGCTGGAACCTCATCTCCAGCAAGTCGCATAATCGGTGCATCTAAATCAAATAAACAATGTTCAGCAATGATTGCAGAGACTTCACTTATAATACTTCCTTCTTTATTGTCTTCTGTAATTAATAATACTTTCCCCGTTTTAGAAGCAGCTTCGATTATTGCTTCTTGATCAAGAGGATAAACAGTTCTTAAATCTAACACATGAACAGAAATACCATCATCTGCTAATTTTTCTGCTGCTTGAAGGGCAAAATGAACACATAAACCATATGTAATAACCGTAATATCTTCTCCATTACGTTTAACATCTGCTTTGCCGATTGGCAAAACGTAGTCTTCTTCTGGCACTTCCCCTTTTATTAAACGATAGGCACGTTTATGTTCAAAAAACAGGACAGGATCAGGATCACGAACTGCCGCCTTTAATAAACCTTTTACATCATAAGGTGTCGATGGCATCACGATTTTTAAACCAGGTGTATTCGCAAACATCGCTTCTACCGATTGTGAATGATACAATGCGCCATGAACCCCACCGCCATATGGTGCTCGAATAACGATTGGACATGTCCAATCATTATTGCTTCGATAGCGGATTTTTGCTGCTTCTGATACGATTTGGTTAACAGCGGGCATAATAAAATCAGCAAACTGCATTTCAGCGATTGGTTTAAGGCCATACATTGCCGCGCCTATTCCAACACCAGCAATCGCAGATTCTGCAAGTGGTGCATCTATTACTCTTTCTTCCCCAAATTTTTCATATAACCCCGCAGTCGCTTTAAACACGCCGCCTTTTACGCCAACATCTTCCCCTAAAACAAATACTTTTTCATCTCTTTCCATTTCTTCATGAATTGCCATTGTAACAGCATCAATATACGAAATTACTGCCATTTACCTTTCACCTTCTCCATAAACATATTTAAGTGTATCTTCCGGCTGTGCATACGGTGCCTTTTCTGCATACTCGGTTGCTTCATTAATTATTTGCATAAGCTTATCATTTAGTTCTTTGTCCATTTCTTCTGTCAACACGTTAGTATTTAATAAATATTCTTTAAATGTAATAACCGGATCATTCGCTTTTGCAGCTGCTACTTCTTCTCTGCCTCGATAGCTTCTATCATCATCATCCGAAGAATGAGGCGTTAACCGGTAAGAAACCGTTTCAATTAGTGTAGGCCCTTCTCCTCTTCTTGCCCTATCGACCGCTTCTTTTGTTACTCGGTATACTTCAATCGGATCATTTCCGTCCACCGTGAAACCTGGCATGCCATAACCTATTGCACGATCAGAAACTTTTTCACATGCTAGCTGCTTTTCGATTGGTACAGAAATGGCATATTTATTGTTTTCACAGACAAAGATTACTGGGAGTTTATGTACGCCAGCAAAATTTGCCCCTTCATGAAAATCGCCTTGGTTGGATGAACCTTCCCCAAAACTTACAAAAGTAACAAAATCTTTTTTTTCTATTTTTCCTGCAAGCGCAATGCCGACTGCATGAGGAACTTGTGTCGTTACAGGAGAAGATCCTGTTACGATTCGATTGCTTTTTTGTCCAAAATGACCAGGCATTTGCCTTCCACCTGAATTCGGGTCTTCCGCTTTGGCAAATCCAGATAACATAATATCTTTAGCCGTCATCCCAAATGATAAAACAACACCTAAATCACGATAATAAGGGAGGATATAATCTTTGCTGTTATCAAAAGCAAACGCCGCCCCAACTTGTGCAGCTTCTTGACCTTGGCAAGATACTACAAATGGAATTTTTCCTGAGCGGTTCAATAACCACATTCTTTCATCTATTCTGCGTGCAAGCAGCATTTTTTCATACATTGCTAAAACTTGCTCATCCGTTAATCCTATTTCTTTATGGCGATTTGTGACCATAACCATTTTAGTACCTCCTATTTTTTCCATACTTAATTTTTCACCCATGAATGGCATTACCATCGACTGCAAGTGCCGCTTCTCCAATTGCTTCTGTTAAGGTTGGATGGGCATGGATAGTGGAGCCGATTTCCCAAGCAGTTGCATCCAACACACTTGCCAAAGCTGCTTCTCCAATCATATCCGTTGCATGTGGGCCAATAATATGTACCCCAAGCAGATCATCTGTTTTACTATCTGAAATGATTTTGACAAATCCTTCATGCTCACCGTAAACTAACGCTTTACCTATCGCTTTAAATGAAAATTTTCCTTTTTTGATGTTATAGCCTTTTTCTTTTGCTTCTTCTTCAGTTAAACCAATGCTTGCAATTTCTGGGCTTGTATAAATACATTTCGGCACTTTTTTATCATCTATTTTCTCAGGATTCAGCCCAGCAATATGCTCGATTGCTTTTATCGCCTCATGAGAAGCAACATGGGCAAGCTGCAGACCACCAATAACATCTCCTACTGCATAAATATGGCTTTCTTTTGTTTGATAAAATTTATTTGTTTGAATGACATCTTTCTCTATGACAACCTCTGTATTTTCTAAACCAATGCCTTCAGTATTGGCTATACGTCCAACTGATACCAATAGCTTTTCTCCATAAAAAGTCTGCTGCTCTTGTTGATATTCTGCATGAATGGAGACGGAACCGTTTATTGATAATGTATCTGGCAAAACTTTTGCACCTGTTACAACTTTTACGCCTTTTTTCTCTAATAGTTTCTGAAGTTCCTTTGAAATCTCTTTATCTTCTGTAGGAATCAGATGACTACTGTATTCTAAAAGCGTAACCTGTACACCAAAGTCGGAAAGCATGGACGCCCACTCGACTCCAATCACACCACCGCCGACAATAATAACCGATTTAGGCAATGTTTCCATTTGCAGTGCTTCTTCGGAACTGATTACATATTCACCATCCACCTTAAGACCATTTAGTGTTTTTGGTCTTGAACCAGTTGCGATAATCACATTTTTTGGAACAAGCAATTCATTTTCTTCTCCATTGTTCATTTCAACAGATATCGTTCCAGGAATAGGAGAAAAAATAGACGGCCCTAATATTCTTCCTGTTCCTTCGTAAACATCGATTTTTCCTTTTTTCATTAAATATTGAACACCTTGAAACAATTGCTGAATGATGGCATTTTTACGCTCTTGTATTTTCGTAAAATTGATGCTTACATCTGACGTCAATACCCCAAAATCTGCACTGTTTTTTGCCGTACGGTATACTTCTGCACTGCGAAGCAACGCCTTACTAGGAATGCAGCCGTGATGCAAACAAGTTCCACCAAGCTTTCCTTTTTCAACAATCGCTGTTTTCAACCCTAATTGTGATGCTCGAATTGCAGCAACATATCCACCTGTTCCACCACCTAAAATTACTACATCGTATTCATTTGCCATTTTTCCCACACCCTTCTCTTATTTATGATGATACTTTTTGGCATCTTCTACTTTTCTTAACACTCGTAAACAGCCTTCCGCTAACGACTGCAATTCGTTTTCTCCAGGATATACAAAACAATCTGCAATCCACATTATTTTATTTATTATTTTTTTCACTAACACTTCACTATTTGCAAGCCTTCCTGTCAAAACAATCGCATCTACTTTTCCGTCTAGTACGGTGCTAATACTGCCAATCTCTTTTGCGATTTGATACGCCAACGCAGTTAGGATGAAAGAAGCATTTTGATCACCTTCCTCAACTGCCTTTTCTGCTGCTGTTAAATCATTTGTATATAAATAACCTTTTACTCCTCCATTATAAAGAAGCTCTTGTTTCATTTCTGAATAAGTAAAATTCCCTGAATAACATAAATCGATTAAATCACCTGGAGGAATGGTGCCAGTTCGTTCTAATGTGAAAGGTCCTTCTCCATTTAAACCATTATTCACATCGATGACTTTGCCATTTCGATGGGCACCCACTGTAATCCCTTCCCCTAAATGAGCAACTATCAGATTCACTTCCTCATAATGTTGGCCAAGTTCTGATGCAGCTCGTCTGCCGCATGCTTTATGATTAAGCGCATGAAAAACACTTCTTCTTTCAATACCCGGATATCCTGATATTCTAGCAACGTCTTCTAACTCATCGACTACGACAGGATCTACAATATAGGAAGGAATATTTAAGCCAGAAGCAATCTCATACGCAATAATCCCACCTAAGTTAGAAGGATGATCTCCTCCATAACCTGTTTTTAAATCTTCAAGCATTTTTTCATTTATGTGATAGGTTCCACCTTCCATTGCACATAACAAACCGCCTCTGCCACAAACTGCATCCAGCTTCGAAAGATTTATTTCTTTTTCAACCAAATAGTTTAAAATCATTTCTGTTCGATCTTTGTATTGTGCAGCAACAGGTGAATACGACTGCCCATGACTATTAGAATGATAAACAGTACCTGTTAATAAAGGAATTTCATTTTGATACAATGCTATATTGGTGGAAGACGTTTTCGGATTAATCACTAAGATTCGGAATTTATTTTGCGTCACCCCACTTCCTCCCTTTTAACCAAGTCCATATTTTTCTAACTTGTAATATAAATTACGTACAGACAGCCCTAATGACTTTGCCGTTAACGTTTTATTGCCATCATTTTTTCTTAACGCTTTTTCAATAATCACTTTTTCGTAGTTTTCCACTAAAATCGACAGCGGCTTGTCTTCTACACTTTCTTCCTCTTCGATAAATAAAAGATCTTTGTCTTTTGTAGGTTGTTGAGGAGCAAAACATAAATTGTTTTTCGTTAACACAGTTTCGGTTTTATCCATCTTTGCCATCGAAAGCTGAAGAATTGCCTTTAGCTCTTTCACATTGCTAGTAAAATGATATTGCTCAAGCGCTTGAAATACTTCTAGTTCTACCGAGATGGAACGGCCATATTCATGATTCAACTGCTGAACAAAGTTTTTTGTTAACAGTGGAATATCTTCTTTTCGGTTATTCAATAAAGGCAAGTGAATGCTTATTCTGTTCAACTCATAATATAATTGCTCTAAAAAATCGCCTTTTATCATTGATTTTTCCATATTTTCAGAAGATCCAGCTATAATTCTTATTCTGTCATTGCTTTGTAAAAATTGCAGTAATTTTTGCTGCAATTTTATTGGAAGGAAACTAATTTCATCTAAATATACGGTTCCATTCCATTCTTTTTGTAAAATAGTATTCGTTTCTTCCCTATCATTTCCATTAATTGTTCCGAATAATATGGATTCTAGTTCTTTTTCAGAAGTGTTGATGCAAGGAATGACAACAAATCTATTGTATTTTCGGTTACTTGCATGATGTATTACGCTTGCAAACATTTTTTTCCCCGTCCCAGCAGCTCCTCTAATAAGAACTGGGCAATCTGTATCACATGCGATTTTTCCTTGTTGAAGTGGGAGTTGCATGGTTAGAGCATCGCTAATGATATCATCAAATATGTATTTTTCTTCTAAGGCACGAATAAAACTTCGAACCATTTTCAGTTCATTTTGTAATTGCAATAGATGTGATTGATCTTGAATAATTTGCATGCTTCCTTTTAATTTCCCATCGATGATAACAGGGAAGTCATCCATTTTTATGGACTGTTGATGATTTTTTTTTACAATTTGTTGGCTTCTTCGTGTTTGTAGAACTTTTTGATGCATCGATTCTGAAAGCTTGCTGTATATTTCTGACTGCTTATCATCGCCATCTGCATTTGTATTTTCGGTTAATTGGCTGTATGCAGTATTTTTCATCATACTGTTTGCTTTTTCATCTGTTATTGATATGGCCGCTTCTGTATTTTGAATAAGCATTTCTACTATAGCTTGCAAATTTTCTTGATCATACCAATCTTCTTTATCGTTCCAAACATTTGTAAAGTAAGCAATCGCACCTATCGTTTGTTTCTGTTTATTAAATAAAGGAATTCTTGATATGCGTACTTTACAGTTAGATGCTAAAACAAATCCTTTTCCTATTTCCTTTTTTCCTGTTTGTAAAACACGTGGTAAACCACTGTTTGCTACAACCTCTAATATATGTTTTCCGAGCGCGTTGCTTTTTGTTGATCCAATTAGTTTTGCCGCTTCCTCATTTAAAAGAATGATTGTACCGTTTTTATTCACCAGAATAATACCTTGCTTTATTTCATTAAAAATACAATCTATTTGTAAAGAATATTGCATCGTGCAAAAGCCTCTCTTTTTGCATAGATTTTCTAATTCATTATCCACCGTGCAATTTATTTCATAGTTATACTATAATCACTTTCAAGCTTACATGCAAATTTTTTCTCAATTGCAAAATATTCAGTCTTATCAAGAAAAGTGCAGGTGCCTTGCTCAACCCCGAAACTAGGCACTAAACATAGGTTCGAATTTTTATACTTTTTTATCTTTACAAAAAAAACCTTCTTTTGATAAGAAGGTTTTACGTATTTTTTAGTCTACTCATGACATTCTTTGCAAGTACAGGATCGTCTGTTATCACAGCAGAGATGCCGCTTTCTAAAAGATATTGCAATCTTTTTTCATTATTTACGGTATATGCTCTAACTTTTATGCCATAATTCTCCGAGGCTTTTATTATTTGACTGTTTAATAAACGATGATTCGGGTGGATGCCTGTTGCTTTAATTGCCTCTGCATAAATCCAAGGTTGATATATACCGTCGGAAAATAATGGTGCTGTTTCGATTTCAGGTGCTAGTCGATAGCTATTAACAATACTGTAATGATTAAAAGATGAAAAAATTACTCGTTCACTAAGTCCATACCGTCTAACTAGTTCAATTGCTTTGTCTTCCATTCCCGCATAAACAAAAAGATTATTCTTAAATTCAATGTTGCAAGTTAGCGCTGTAGGCTTTATCCATTCCAAAAATTCCTCTAATGCAGGAATTTGCACTTTGTGTAGCTTTCCTTTATATTTATAAGCAGCATCTAGTGTTCGAATTTCTTTAAAAGAAAGCTCTTTCACATAACCGGATCCACTTGTTGTTCGATCCACTTTTTCATCATGAATTATTACTAACTCACCATCTTTTGTCATTTGAATATCTAATTCAATTCCATCAGCATTAGCTTCTTTTGCTTGCTGAAATGCAATCATTGTATTTTCAGGAAATTGAGCTGAATATCCACGATGAGCAAAAATAAGTGACATGAAGACACATCCTAACATTTTATTATCGGGGGAAATGTTTATGAAACCATTACAATTATCACCAGAAACAGCATTAAAACTTGCAGAAAAACTAAACGTACCTTTAGAACAGATTATGCACATGCCTCAGCATATACTTGTTCAAAAACTTATGCTGCTGCAAAAGGATGAAAATAAATAAATCATTTAAAACAAAGGATCTGTTAAATTCCATTGTTGATTTTCAAAAGGTCAGGGAATCCACTCCCTTAAACATTATTATCATTTAAAAGAGCAAAGACAAAAAAAAACAGACACTAACCAATGGATAGCGTCTGTTTTTTTGTTCAGATCAGTAAATTAAGCTTTAACAACGTTAGCAGCTTGAGGGCCACGTTGACCTTCTTCTATATCAAAAGATACTTCTTGACCTTCTTCTAATGTTTTAAATCCATCAGTTTGAATAGCGCTGAAATGTACAAATACATCGTTTCCTTCAGAAGATTCGATAAATCCGAAACCTTTTTCTGCATTAAACCATTTAACTTTACCTGTAGCCATGTTTATTTTCCTCCTATGTGTTTCACACACAATATAATAACACTATCCTTGTTCTTATGTAGAAAAGAAACCTTCTCTTATAATGGAACAAAAATAATACAATCTAATCATAACAGTTTAAAGTATGGAAAGCAAATTTTAACAGTCATTGTTTTGTAAAACATTTTTATAGAACTAGTGAATCGAACTCATTTCATCAATTTGAAACATCAGGAAATCAGGTGGGGATTTTATACCAGCTCCCTCTAAACCATAACAAATCATACCAAAGTATTATTTATCGTAAATTTCTCGAGGTAAAGGATAACTCCTTTTAGAAACATTGAAAAGATCTATCCGACCCTTCGCTGGCAAGGATCTAGCACGACACCTATGTCTTTCGGTCTCTAGAGGAGCTCACCATAGGGCTGGAGTTACCAGGGCTACCTGTGATCCCCTACGCAGCAATCCTTCCATTGGAATGTTCACATCTCTCTAGTGAGAGGTTGTCCGCGCAGAATCACAAGCTTAAAAATTACCGTTATAAAGGTATACCCATCGTTTTATAGGTAAATACGTCTTTAAAAGCCCGGGCATCCTATTGCCTTTTTTAATATCCTATTTATTGGATATCCTTTATGTCAAAGAAATACCCCATTTGTTTGGAGAGGCATCCGCTCGACTCCTACGGGATTAGCGAGAAAGACGAGACCCCACAGGAGCATAGCGACGAGGAGGCTCGGCGCTCGCCCCGTGGAAAGCGAGCGGTAAGCCTCGGAGAACAGAACGGAAACCCTTACTTCCTAATTAGCTACTTATTTTCCTGTTTTTTGAAACTTAACTTGATGACATTGCGCCACTAACCCTCTCAACTAGCCTTATGTTCCAGCCTTAATTTATCTGCAACCATTGCAATGAATTCACTATTTGTAGGTTTTGCTTTTGACATAGATACTGTATAGCCAAACAAAGAAGAGATGCTGTCGATATTGCCGCGACTCCAAGCAACTTCAATGGCATGGCGGATGGCACGTTCGACACGGCTTGCTGTTGTATTGTATTTTTTAGCGATATCCGGATACAATACTTTCGTGATCGATCCTAATAATTCAATATCATTATATACCATGGAAATAGCTTCTCTTAAATATAAATAACCTTTAATATGAGCAGGCACTCCTATTTCATGAATAATGCTTGTAATGCTTGCATCAAGATTTCGCGGTTTTGATTCTTGCTGCTGCGGTCTGTAAGATGGTTGACTTTTTCTTATAAATCCGTTTGATTTTCCGCTTACTTGACGGATATGACTTGCTAAATAATCCATATCAAATGGTTTTAGAATAAAATAGGATGCACCAAGCTCAACCGCTTTTTTCGTTACGTCTTCTTGGCCAAATGCTGTTAACATAATAACATTCGGAATACTGGCTAATTTCATCTCTCTCATTCTTTCCAATACTGCTAACCCGTCAAGATGAGGCATAATAATATCCAAAACCATCACATCTGGTTCAATCTGTTCAATCAACTCTAAGCATTCCTGGCCATTGTGCGCAACTCCTACAACTTCCATGTCGTCTTGAGAATCTATATATTCTTCTAATAATCCAACTAATTCTCTATTATCATCAACAACACATACTTTTATTTTTTTCAATTATAATTTCCTCCCTCAGTCCATCGTCACTTTTTTTTAAAAGGTAAGATAGTATAAAATTTTTCAATTTAGATGAGTGTTTAGCTACGACGTACAGGACGTACAAGTGCCGGCGTTGCCACAGGACGTGGCGTACTTAGTCGATTTTCCTCTGTGGGTATTTAGCCGGCCGGCGCCTAGCCCCTTTGAAAGATAACCTCTTGCCTCTAAGAGTTAAAAACACTTTTTGAGGCAAGAGAACATTTTTCCTCGGGGCTGATTAAGGCGTCTGTGCTTTTCTTTATTCTAATTGACAATTTCGACAAAGTAACTAAAATTCCTTTGCGTTTATTAAAATTTCTTGAAAAATTTAGAAAATCATTATTTTTCCCTTATTTTCTATTGTTTTCGACCTCATTCGATCATTTCATCTTTCTTCATAATCGTTTTTGTCGAATAATCTTTACGAGTATATTTTTATACTTTATTTCTATACAATATGCGAATAAAATACAACAATAACTTATAAAATATATTGTCATAAAAAAATTATGGCGAAATGATGAATAATTTCTTGTTGAAAAATAGATTCTTACGTTATTATAAGAGTTGGACTTTAATCACTATTTTTGTTTTAAATAATTATTTTTTACTTATATAGAAAGGATTTTTTTATGGAAAATGTTACAAGAGAACTTCAGCCTAGACGTAAAGTGCTGTGGCAGCTGACAAGGCCCCATACTTTAACCGCTTCCTTTATTCCTGTTTTAATTGGAACCGTATTAGCTATGCAATATGAACCGATTAATATAAGCATATTTCTAGCTATGTTATTTGCTTGTTTGTTTATTCAAATCGCCACAAACTTGTTTAATGAATATTATGATTTTATCAGGGGTTTAGATACAGTTGATTCAGTAGGTATTGGTGGAGCGATTGTTCGCCATGGGATGAAGCCCAGAACCGTATTACAATATGCACTGATGTTATATGGTGTCTCCTTATTGCTTGGCATTTATATATGTATAAGCAGCAGCTGGTGGATTGCCCTCGTTGGACTTTTCGGAATGGCTATCGGTTATTTATATACAGGAGGGCCGCTGCCAATTGCCTATACCCCTTTTGGTGAATTATTTTCAGGTGTTTGTATGGGATCTATATTTGTTTTAGTATCATTTTATATTCAAACAAATATGATTAATATACAAAGTATGCTTATTTCTGTACCGATTGCGTTTTTAGTTGGTTCCATAAACTTAGCTAATAACATTCGAGATATCGATGAAGATATTTTAGGTGGACGCAAAACAATTGCCATTTTGATTGGTTATGACAAAGCAGTCACTTTATTAGCTGTCCTTTTTGCCTTATCCTATATTTGGATTATTGCCCTAATTTTATTTGGTCTCTTTAGTCCTTGGGTACTGATTGTGTTATGCAGCATTAAAAAGCCAATTCAAGCTATTATCGGTTTTAAAGGAGACCGCAGTCAAACACCTGTTGCAATGAAATCCACTGCATTAACGAACACATTATTTGGTTTTTTTCTATCCATCGGGTTGATACTCCAATACTTGACTTTATAAAAACGGTATTAAAAAAGGTAAAAAGTGCTGGTATTCAGCATTTTTTACCTTTTTTATTGTGTTAAAGCTAATTGTTGATTTTGATACTTTGTTGATTGGAGCGGAAAGCGTGAGACTCCTGCGGGAAAAGCGAGTCAAAGGGAGAGCCCACAAGCGCACAGCGCCGAGGAGGCTCCCGGACTGCCAATGCCTCTCGCTGCAATCAACAGGCAAGTTTAACACAGCCATGATTTAAGAGGCTTTCTGCTTTCCATTTTCGTAAATATTAATGCCTGCTTCATTTAACATCCATTCAATATGAACGCCATATCCACTCGTTGGATCATTAACAAATACATGTGTAACAGCTCCAATTACTTTGCCGTCTTGAATGATCGGACTTCCACTCATTCCTTGCACGATTCCGCCAGTTTTTTTCAATAATTCTTTATCAGTTACTTTAATAACTAATCCTTTTGTTGCAGGGAATTTCTGCGGAATAGAACTAACTACTTCAATATCAAATAACTTTACTTGATCATTATCCACTACAGTTAATATTTGTGCTGGACCTTCTTTCACCTGATCTGCTAAAGTAATCGGCATTGGAGTATCCATTATGCCATTAGACATTTCTTTATTTAGTTCGCCAAAAATCCCGAAAGGACTATTTGTCGTAATATTCCCAATCACTTCTTTATCTGAGGAAAAACGGGCTAATTTTTCACCTGGGTTTCCACTGCTTCCTTTTTCAATGCTTGTTACAGTAGAACGTACAATCTCTCCGTCATCTACTACAATTGGTTTTTTCGTATCCATATCGGAAATAACATGTCCTAAAGCTCCATATTTTTTTGTTTCTGGATGATAAAACGTCATAGTTCCAATACCTGCAGCTGAATCCCGAATATATAATCCTAATTTATAGGAATTTTCACCTTTTTCTTTTAAAGGTAAAAGTTTTGTTTTTATTTGTTTATTATCTCTAATAATCGTTAAATTTAATGCATCTCCTGAATTTCCTGCACTTTGTACAAATGGAGCAACATCTGACATTTTTTCGATTTCTTTTCCATTGATTTCAGTAATCAAATCGCCTACTTTAATCCCTGCTTTATCTCCTGGGGATTCTTTGCCTTCTTCTGTATTCACTTGATGATGACCTACAACTAATACGCCAACTGTATTTAGTTTTACACCGATGGACTGTCCACCAGGGATTACTTTAAAATCTTTTAATACATTCACATCCACTTTTTTTATCGGAATGCCTGCAAGCTCTAATACCATTTCATTTTTGCCATTTTCTTCACCATGTAAAGAAAAGATATGTTCATCCTGACTTAAAGCTATAACAGAATTGTCATCTGTTAACTGCGCTGTAGCAGGAATTGCAGACATAGAGATTTCTGCATTCTGCCCTTCAAAAAGAGTGATGCTTTTTGGTATATGAAGATATGCTCGAAAGGAATTACTAAAACATAAAGAAATTAATGAAACAAGGAGAATTCCACCAATTATTTTTCTAAGGAAGTCTTTTTTCAAACCACTCACTCTCCTCGCTTCTTGTTCACCATGATTATTGGCTACATATATAACTTTGCCTTCATGAAGATCAATTATTACTTGAAAAACTATAAAAAACCTACCCACTTTGGATAGTAATAGAAATTTTTTAAATGGGATATATCTGAAACATCTTCAAACCAAAGTTTGTTTATTTATACCAATTCATTATTTCCAAAAAATGAATAAAACATAAAAATTGATTCAAAATAAAAATGAAATACATCAAAAATAAATAATAAAAACCTCTGATTTACAGAGGTTTTTATTATTTATTCTTTATTCTTAGCTTTTTGCGCTAATTTTAACAGCTCTTTTGCATGCTTTTTTGTTAATTCCGTTATTTCTGCTCCCGAAATCATCCGTGCAATTTCTTTCACTTTATCATGTTTTGATAATGGACAAACAGTTGTCGAGGTTCTGCCATCCTGAATGTTTTTTGCAATAAATAAATGCGTATCAGCTATTGCAGCTACTTGGGGCAAATGCGAGATGCAAAGTACTTGTGAATCGAAAGAAACATTCGCAATTTTTTCAGCAATCGCTTGAGCCACTCTACCGCTTACCCCTGTATCCACTTCATCAAAAATTATCGATGTAATGCCTTGGTGCTTGGAAAAAATGCTTTTTAACGCGAGCATCATTCTCGATAATTCTCCGCCTGATACAATTTTTGATAAAGGTTTTAATGGTTCACCTGGGTTTGTGGAAATATAAAATTCTACTTCATCTACACCATTTTTTGTTATATTGTCTTCAGCTGATATAAACCTTACTTCAAAAACAGTTTTTTCCATATATAGCTCTTTTAATTCTTTATGAATATCATCTGTCAACCGCTCTGCTGCTTGTTTTCGCAATGAGGTTAACTCATTTGCTTGCACGATTAAATCTTTATGGATGCTTGCTAGTTCTTTTTCTAGTTTCTCTATATGTGTTTCTTTATTTTGTAATGTCTCTAGCTCTTCTTCTATTTTTGCCGCATATTGCACAATCTCGTCTACCGTTTTTCCATATTTTCGCTTTAGCATGTTTATTTCATTTAAACGGGTTTCTATTTGATTTAAACGCTCTGGATCATATTCTAGAAAATCTAAGCTGCTGCGGAGTTTACTGGCAACATCTTCTAACAGATAATAGCTGTTAGACACCGATTCAGCCATCTCTTTATATTCTGTATCTAAACTAGCAGCTTCTTCTAAGTGCCCCATTACTTCGCCAATCCAGTCTAATCCTTTTTGATCTCCTTTTAACGCAGTGTAGCCCGTTTGAATGCTATCAAAAATACGTTCAAAGTTTAACAGCCTTTTTCTTTCTTCCAGTAGTTCTTCATCTTCATTTTTTTGCAAATTCGCATTTATAATCTCACTATGTTGAAATTGCAATAAATCCAATCGTTGAGCCATTTGCTGTTCATTTTCCGTTAAATTCAACAGCTTTTTATTTGTTTGATTATAAGAACGATATATATGTTCATACTTTTTAAACACTGGTGATATAACTTCCATTGCAAATGTATCTAATAGCGCTAGATGCTTTGTTTCATCCATCAGTTCTTGATGTTCATGCTGACCATGAATATCAATTAAGCTTGAGCCGATTTCCCGTAATATGGATATAGTAATCAGCTTCCCATTAATTCTACAAACACTTTTTCCGGATATAGAAATATCTCTTCTTAATATAATAGTACCTTCTTCAATATCAATTCCACATTCCTGCAGCTTGCGAAAACAGGGATGTCCCTCATCGATATAAAATAACCCTTCAATCTCTGCTTTATCTTCTCCATGACGAACAAATTCATAAGAACCTCTTCCTCCTACTAAAAGATTAATGGCATCGATGATAATCGATTTTCCTGCACCAGTTTCTCCTGTTAGCACCGTTAATCCTTTAGTAAAAGAAATAGCCAGACTTTCAATTATTGCAAAATTTTTAATGGATAATTCACTTAACAAAAGATGTCACCTCTTTTAAAGCATATCAAGAAAACGATTTGTTATCGTTTTTCCGTCCTCTGTCGTTCTGCAAATGATTAAACATGTATCATCTCCACAAATCGTCCCTAAAATTTCATCCCAGTCTAAATTATCAATTAAAGCCCCAATAGCTTGTGCATTTCCTGGAAGGGACTTTAATACTAATAAATTTTCTGCTGAATCTATTTTTACAAAAGAGTCCACCATGATTCTTTTCAGCTTTTGCAGCGGATTAAATCGTTGATCTGCAGGCAAACTGTATTTGTATCTTCCATCTATCAACGGGACTTTTACTAAATGTAATTCTTTAATATCCCTGGATACGGTCGCTTGTGTTACATTAAAGCCTGCATTCTTTAACTCATCCACTAATTCATCTTGTGTTTCTATTTCATTATTTGTTATGATTTCACGTATTTTTATATGCCTCTGGCCTTTATTCATTCTTTTCACCCTTTAATAATAATTGCACTGTTGTTTTTTGCTCTACCTTTATTTCGCTGTTTTTTGACAAAAATCCTCTTTATTCTTTTCATTGTATATTTATTAATGAATATTATACATGTTTTTTCATTTAATTTTATGTATTGCAAAAAGGAATAAGTAAAAGCTTATTCCTCAGAGTGTCGAAAAAGTAAGACTACAAACTTTCAGGCTGATTGAAAACGTTTGTCTATCGAGGAACGACCCTTTTTGAGGAGCGGCGGCTAACAGGATGTTGGTCAGAACGACGTTGCAACAGGACGTTGCGAATTTAGTCGTTCATCCTCTTTTACCGGGTAATGAGCACCGCAAAAAACGGGGAGTGACAAAGAGAGCGAACGTTTTTCAACAGCCTGAGGAATAAGTAAAAGCTTATTCCTCAGAGTGTCAATAAAGCTTATTCTTCTTCTTTTTCCTTTTTAGATTTCAATTCTTCATGCGCTTGATCAACCGTTTCTTTAATAGGGTATGTCTTTTCCTGTACGGCCATCGACTGCTCGGCATCCCAATGCAAATGAAGCAAAAACTCAATATTTCCATCTCCGCCTGTTATAGGAGAAAATGACATATTTTTCACTTCATATCCTTCATTTACTGCAAAATCAATTATTTTTTCTAATACTGCTTCATGTACTTTACGGTCTCTCACAATGCCTTTTTTGCCAACTTGTTCACGGCCAGCCTCAAACTGTGGTTTTACAAGGGCAATGACATCACTTTTAGGCACTAGAAGTGTCTTTAATACGGGCAGTATTAATTTTAATGAAATAAAGGAAACATCAATGGACGCAATATTTGGCATTTCTCCTGCTAAGTCGGCAGGTGTAACATATCTGAAGTTTGTTCTTTCCATTACATGAACCCGTTCATCCTGTCTTAACTTCCATGCAAGCTGGTTATAGCCGACATCAACCGCATAAGACATTTTCGCTCCATTTTGCAAGGCGCAATCGGTGAATCCACCTGTGGAAGAACCGATATCAAGCAGTACTTTATTTTCCATATTTACATCAAATACTTGAAGTGCTTTTTCTAGTTTTAATCCGCCTCGGCTAACATATTTTAACGCTTTTCCTTTTACTGTTAAGGTTACATCACTGCTGATTTTTTCCCCTGGCTTATCTAATCTTGTTTCTTGACAATAAACAATGCCAGCCATAATCGCTCTTTTTGCTTTTTCCCTTGTTTCAAATAATCCTTGTTCTACTAATAAAACATCTACACGTTCTTTCTTCATCCTGTTTTTATGCCCTTTTTTGTTTTTTTCTTGCAATAGTTGCAATTCTTTTTACTACTTCTTCTGTATTAAAGTTGATTTCATTTAAAAGGGAAGTTACATCTCCATGTTCAATAAATTCATCTGGAATTCCCATTCGATCAATCACACTAGAAACAAATCCTTGCTCATGTGCAAATTCTAATACATAACTTCCAAATCCACCTTGAAGAACCGCTTCTTCAATCGTTAAGATTGGCATTTGCATGTTTAATAATTCAAACAGCATTTTTTCATCCAACGGTTTAATAAATCTTGCATTGATTATTTTTACAGATACCCCTTGCTTTTCTAACATGCTGCTCGCCTGCAAGGCCATTTCAATGGTTGTGCCGAATGTTAAAATAGCTGCATCTGTTCCCTCTTTTACTACTTCCCATGATCCGATTGGAATGGTTTTTAATGTTTTATCCATTTTAACACCTAACCCGTTGCCTCGAGGAAAACGCATCGCAATGGGACCATCATTATATTGAATAGCGGTATGAACCATATGCTGACCTTCGTTTTCATCCTTTGGCATCATCAACACTAAATTAGGCATATGACGTAAAAAGGCAATATCATAAACACCTTGATGTGTTTCTCCATCAGCGCCGACTAAACCAGCTCGATCAATGCCAATAAACACATTTAATTTTTGGCGACAAACATCATGAAGCACTTGATCATAAGCTCTTTGAAGGAAAGTAGAATAAATCGCCAAAAACGGCTTCATTTTCTGTGTTGCAAGACCGGCAGCCAAAGTTACAGCATGCTGTTCGGCAATTCCGACATCCAACATACGGTCTGGGAACTCTTTCGCAAAGCTTTCTAATTTTGACCCGACAGGCATAGCAGGTGTTATCGCAACAATTCTTTCATCTTTACGCGCTAATCGCAATACAGTATCACTTACCAACTTACTCCAAGCTATCGGTGGATTAATCGGTTTAATTAAATCACCTGTTTCAATTTTATAAGGCCCTGTTCCATGCCATGTACCAATTTTATCTTTTTCAGCAGGAGAAAAACCTTTTCCTTTTTTGGTAAGAACATGCAATAATACCGGTCCTTCTGTTTTTTTCGCATAATTTAATTGTTCAATTAAGTCTTCATAATTATGTCCATCTACTGGCCCCAAATACGTAAAACCTAATTCTTCAAAAAACACACCTGAAACAAGTAAATACTTTAAACTGTCTTTTATTCTTTCTGCTGTTGCTGCAAGCTTGCCGCCGACAGCCGGTATTTTTTTCATAAGCATTTCTAATTCATCTTTTACCCATTGGTATTTGCCAGCTGTTCTTAATCTGCCTAAAACTTGATGCAGTGCTCCTACATTTGGAGCAATCGACATTTCATTATCATTTAAGATGACAATCATATTCTTTTTTTCATCGCCAATATGGTTCAATGCTTCTAGTGCCATTCCACCTGTTAACGCACCATCCCCAATAATTGGAATAATATAAGAATCTTCTTTTTTTAAATCTCTGGCAACTGCCATGCCCATTGCAGCAGATAAGGAAGTAGAGCTATGGCCAGTTTCCCATACATCATGTTCACTTTCATTCATTTTAGGGAATCCAGATAAGCCTTTATATTGTCGCAGCGTATTAAAATCTTTTGCACGTCCAGTTAATATTTTATGCACATAAGATTGATGGCCTACATCCCAAATCATTTTATCTTTTGGACTATCAAAACATTTATGCAAAGCAATCGTCAGTTCAACAACGCCCAGATTTGGACCAATATGTCCTCCAGTCTCTGACAGCTGATTGATTAAAAAATGACGAATATCTTCACTTAGTTCTTCCAGCTCCTCAATCGATAATGTTTTTAAAAAAGATGGATTCTTTATAGACAATAAATCCATTTTTAACAACTCACTTTCCTCTTGTAATAAAGCGTCCATATATCATGTTCATAGTACGTCTTCAAAAAGGTAACAAATTAACAGTACGCCAACAAAGAGTTTCGCCACTTATCATTTGGTGCCTTTTTGAATATCCTCTTATACAGGATCTATTTATTAATAACTTCCCTTTTGTTATTTCAATTAATTATTCGTCCTTTAACAATACCGCATTTTTAACTTGAATCCTAATTTTACTACACTAAATATGTATTATACCATTGTATTCACCTAACAGTAAGTCATTTCCTATGAATCAAAAGAAAAAGAAAGGAACTGGAACGTACTCAGGCTGGAATGTTCTATTTATATTTTTTCGACACTCTGTGTACAGTAATGTACTATTCTTTATTTTAGTTGTTTTTAAACAGATATATGAAGAAAATATAACGCCTACAAAAAAAGATGATCAGCTTAGTTGTTCAACACTATTGCTTCTTTACAAAAATCTCTCCGCAAACAAACGAATGAATCGCTTTTTGTGGAGAGATTTTTTCCTTGTATCTGTATATATGATTTGACATCCTCCCCCACCTAAAATCTTAACGTTTTTTGAGGAAGGGGATTCCAAAGGGATTTCACTGCGTTACAAACCGTCAGTGCCTTTGGTGTTACCGTTACTTCCTCCCATTCCGCACGTTGTTTCCAACAACAAAGAACGGTAGGGAATCATCAGTTAGGTGTACAGCTCAGTCAGGAGCCTTGTAAAGGACATTAAATCCTTTACAGCGGTTTTAAGCCGCAGTTATATCTTTTGATGGTCGTGTAGAAATAACAAAACTTGCATTGACATCTGCATTTTGTTTATGTCCACACGAACATGTATACAAAGAGCCTCGACGGTTCTTTTTTTGTGTATGTCCACATATGGAGCATTCTTGACTCGTTTTGTACGGATCTACTTTTTGCACTTCCAGCTCGGCTAATTGTGCTTTGTAGATAAGTTTTGTTTCTAAGTCAAAGAATGCCCAGGAATGAATATTTCTGTCGCTTTTTTTCCAATATTTTTTCATAGAACGAATAGAAGAGAGGTCTTCGATTTTAATGATAGAAGCACCACAATCTTTAGCAAACTGAACTATTTTCTTTGAGATGACATGATTCCAGTATTGAATGATACGTTGTTCTTTATTTTCTAATCGTTTCAACGCTTTCGTATTTTTCGCTTTTTGTAATTTTCTGCGAAGTTTAAAAAACTTCGTACGAATATGACCAACCTGTTTTCCGTTAAAATGAATATACTGACTTGTTTCCCTATCTCCGGCTACCGCAATATATTTTAGTCCTCTATCAACCCCAATAGATTTTGTACCTGTAGACTTTTTCTCTAATTCAAACGAAAGTGCAAAAGAAAAATACCATTTTCCTTTCTTATTGAACAATTGTCCGTTTCCCTTTTTTAATTTGGAGATATTATCATAGGATGTTTGAAAGAATGAAGAGTTTTTGTCCATTTCTCCCGTCAAAAGAAAACCAATCCAAAAAAGAGTATACGCATTGGTCTTTAAAGGAACGTATTTATCTATTGTAAGATTTCCCTTCTCCATTGTAGGAATTCCCAACTTAAGATAACCATTATCCTGTCTTAACCTCCAATTCTGGTTATTAAATAGAATGGATATTCTTCTGCGAAAAGAAGGAAAGCCTTTCGTTTTCTTATTCTTTTTCCAGTCTTCGTATCGACTAAGTGCCAGTTTTCTAGCTTCTTGAATGAGGGTAGAAGGAAGTTCAATAGGAGCTAATCTTTTATCTAATTCCGACTTTGTTACTGCAGGATTTTCTTTTTTGTATTGAATAGCTATATTACAAGCTTCCGAAAAGTTTTGTCGCATCATTTCATACATCTTTTCTTTCACTTTTGTTGGTTGAAACAAGGGCAGTTTAATCGTAATGGTTGGCATTTGTTTCACCTCCTTCTTTTGATAAGAATATTTTACCAAAACAAGAACAAGCGTTCCAGTTATATCTTCTTTTAAACAAAAAAAAGAAGGCGATTCATCTCCCACCTACTCTCTTCGTTCCTTGAGGAAGGAGTCTTCTCGCTCAACTATGATAAATAATTAATTATTACGACGTGCAACTAAATCAGTAATCGCATCTAACAAGTCTGTTTCCAGCGTAAGCTCTTTTAAAATATTTTTCGCTTTCTCAATATGGATTTCCAGCTCTTTTTTTGCCCCTGTCAACGTTAATAACGCAGGATACGTACTTTTTTGATTATTTTCATCACTGCCAACAGGTTTACCGATAAGTTCTTCATCGCCTTCAAGATCTAAAATATCATCTCTTATTTGAAAAGCCAACCCTAGATGGTGAGCAAAATCAGTTAACTTCTCTATTTGCTTATTATCCGCTTTACAAAGAATCGCACCTGTTATGACGCTTGCGATCAATAATTTTCCTGTTTTATGTATATGAATATATTCTAATTCTTGTTGGTTAAGCTTTTTCTCTTCGCCTTCCATGTCTGCCACTTGTCCGCCAACCATACCTTCAGGACCGGCAGCTTTTGAAATAACCTCTATCACCTTTAATTTAACATCTGCAGAAATAGAGTCATCTTGCATTTGCGCTATTAATTGAAAGCTATAAGTTAAAAGCGCATCTCCAGATAAGATAGCCATTGCTTCTCCAAATACTTTATGATTTGTCGGCATCCCTCTTCGTAAATCATCATCATCCATACTTGGCAAATCATCATGGATAAGGGAATACGTATGAATCATTTCTAACGCTGCAGCAGGAAAAATTCCTTTTTCAGGATTTTCTCCAAAAGCATTCATGGTGGCGAATAATAATAATGGACGAATGCGCTTTCCACCAGCACTAAGTGAATAATGCATGGATTCTTTTATAATAGATGGTGCTGAAAGTTTATCTACACTTTCTTTTAACAGTTTTTCTAACAATGTTTTATATTTTGCTGCAAAAGAGTCCAAGGAAATAGGCTGCAAAATATTATTCCTCCTCTGACATGGAAAAAATCTCTTTTTGTCCGTTTTCCAGCATAATTTCAGCAAGCTGTTCTTCTACATTTTTCAGTTTATCGTGACAAAATTTTGAAAGTTCCATCCCTTTTTTATATGTATTTATTGCTTCCTCTAATGGTACATCTCCTTCTTCTAGTTTATCTACTATTTTTTCTAATTCATCCATTGCTTCTTCAAACGAAAGCGTTGTTTTTTCTGCCACTATTAATCACTCCTTTATAGATATAACCTTTGCATCTACCGAACCATCCGCTAGCTTTACTTCTATCGTATCATTTTCCTTTACTTGGTGAACGCTACTAATTAATGTCCCACCTTTTAAATAAGCGACATTATATCCCCTTTCCATAATTTTCAAAGGGCTTAACGCATCCATCGTTCCAATCATGGACTGAAATGCTTGTTGTTTTTGCTGATAAATAAGCGCGATATTTCTTTTTAGATTCTTTTCTAATAAGGCTAAGTCTTTTTCCGCTTTATTTACTAATTCATGTGGATGATTTCGCTCCAACTGTTTTGTCAACTGATTTAATTTGTCTGTTTTTGACTCGGATAATTTGTTTATATGACGCAACAGCTGCTCCTTTTGCTTATCTAACTGCTCCATCTTTTGTTCAAACAACACTTTTGGATATCGAAATGCATAAGATTTTTTCAAACGATTTAATCGTATTCGTCGATGTTCTATTTTTTCTTTCATTGCCCGTATTAATCTTGTTTTTCTTATCATAATTCGTTCTAGCACATCTTCTAAATTAGGTACAGCTAATTCTGCAGCACCCGTTGGTGTTGGAGCACGTAAATCTGCGACAAAATCTGCAATCGTAAAATCTGTTTCATGACCAACTGCTGAAATAATGGGAATGGCAGAAGTATAAATCTCTCTTGCAACCGCTTCTTCATTAAAAGCCCAAAGTTCCTCAATCGAGCCGCCACCTCTACCAACAATTAATACATCAATAGACGGTTCTTGCATTAAATTTGCTTTTGTAATGGCATTTACGATGGAAGGGGCTGCTGTATCTCCTTGTACGAGGGCAGGGAATAGAATGACTTTTGCTATCGGATACCTTCTTTTAATTGTGGTGAGAATATCACGAATAGCTGCGCCGGTTGGTGACGTAATCACACCAATTGTTTTTGGGTATTTAGGAATGGATTTCTTGTAGTCTGGTGAAAATAAACCTTCTTGTTCTAATTTTGCTTTAAGTTGTTCATATGCTAAATATAAATCACCAATACCATCTGGTTTCATTTCTTCTACATACATTTGATATTGCCCACTAGGCTCATAAACGGTAACACTTGCCTTTATTAATACTTTCATGCCGTTTTCCGGCATAAATTTCATCGCTTGGTTATTTCGCGCAAACATAATAGCCAATATTCTTGCTTTATCGTCTTTTAATGTAAAGTACATATGCCCACTGCTATGTTGTTTAAAGTTGGATAGTTCTCCTTTTACATATACATGATGCAAATGAGGATCTGCATCAAATTTTCTTTTTATGTATTTCGTTAAAGCTTGTACAGATAAATACTTTGACTCCATCGTAATACTACTCCTTGTTCAGGATTAGAAAGGAACAATGGATAGCCCCATTATTCCCTTCTCTAAACCAGACCGAAAAACTATTGATTTTGTTTCATTTTGGATAATACGCCATTAATAAATTTGCTGGATTTATCGTCTCCGTACAGCTTGGCAATTTCTATTGCTTCATCAATTACGACGTTTGCCGGGACATCCTCTGCATTATATAATAGTTCAAAAGTCGCTAATCTTAATATATTTCTATCTACATTTGCGATTCTTTCTATCGTCCAATTTTCTAAATATTTTTTTATTGTTTCATCGATTTTATGCTGGTGCTCGATAACGCCATCTACAAGTTTTACTAAGTAAGCATCTCTTTTTTCCCCTTCTAAAACATGTTGAATGGCTTCTTCTTTTTCTGTTTTACTAAGGTCGATTTGAAATAATGCTTGTAATGCTTTTTCTCTTGCCGTTCTTCTTTTCATTTATTGTCTTAAGCTCCTTTAAAATCTTCACAGTTTATAATAACTATCATACAGCAGGAAGTCTGTAAACTGCTTTTCTATACATTTCACAAAGAAATCTCTAGCTATGTCATTTGCTTTTATAAACGCTCTTTTCGTATAGATTGTTGTTATTTAACCAGTGCTTCAGCCATGTTTATTATTTTATTCAAAAACAACAAACTTTTAGAATACATCCTTTATAAAAAAATAATAGCATAAATAAGAAGAAACTTCTATGTACTCTCTTTCCTTTTTCCTATGAAAAAGAAGGCAGATAATGTTCAAAAAAACAAAAGACTGACTCATGGAAAAAAGGCTCCTTTGTGTTTCACCAAACAGCTAATATGCTGTTTGGTGAAACATATGCCTATCCCCGAGCAGTCTTTTCAATAAATTTATTAAATTTCCTGATCATATTCTGATTCAGTTGCTTTTGCTGTTTCAAACTGAATTCCGACAACATGAATATTTACTTCTTCCGCAACTAAAGCTGTCATATTAATGAGTGTTTGACGAATATTATCTTGAATTTGTTGGGCAACTTGTGGAATGGATACACCAAAATTCAATACGCAGTACACATCCACTTTAATGCCTTCTTCTGTTAATTCTACTTTCACACCTTTGTTATGAAGTTTTTTTCCTAATTTCTCTACCACACCAGCTGCAAAATTGCCTCGCATTTGCGCAACGCCTTCTACTTCTGATGCAGCAATTCCTGCTATTACTTCAATTACTTCTGGTGCAATTTCTACTTTGCCCAAACCATCATGTTCTTGATTCATTTCTAGAATAGTCGTTTCTGTCATCATAAATTCCTCCTTCTATTCCTCTGATTTCATCAAATCATACATCTCTAAAAATTTTGTGTTGAAATTACCTTCCACAAACTTTTCATGATTAAGGAGCTTCAAATGAAATGGAATGGTTGTGTGAACACCTTCAATTACAAATTCACTAAGAGCCCGTTTCATACGAGATATAGCTTCTTCTCTTGTACTTCCATACGTGATAACCTTTGCGATCATACTATCATAGTATGGAGGAATAGAATAACCTGGATATGCTGCCGAATCGATTCGAACCCCTAAACCTCCTGGTGGAAGATACATATTGATTTTTCCTGGTGAAGGCATAAAGTTTTTCGCAGGATTTTCCGCATTTATTCGACATTCAATTGCCCAACCAGTAAATGTAACATCCTTTTGTGTTATTTCCATTGGTTTTCCTGATGCAACTAGTATTTGTTGTTTTATCAAATCAATACCAGTAACCATCTCTGTAACTGGGTGTTCTACTTGAATCCGCGTATTCATTTCCATAAAATAGAATTCTTGCTGACGATAATCATAAATAAATTCTACTGTACCTGCACCAGTGTAATTAACCGCTGCCGCAGCTTTTACTGCAGCTTCTCCCATTTTACTACGCATTTCTTCAGTAATAACAGGTGATGGCGTTTCTTCTAATAACTTTTGCAGCCTTCTTTGAATAGAGCAATCTCTCTCACCTAAATGTATAACATGGCCATAGTTATCTGCAAGAACTTGCACTTCGACATGACGAAAATCTTCAATAAATTTCTCTAGATAAACACCTGCATTTCCAAATGCAGTAAGCGCTTCTTGTTGTGTTATTTTAATCCCTTTAACAAGCTCTTCTTCTGTTTTTGCCACACGGATTCCTTTTCCGCCGCCCCCAGCAGTTGCTTTAATGATAACAGGATAGCCAATTTTTTGCGCTAATGCCATTCCTTCTTCTATATCTTGAATAATTCCTTGTGATCCAGGTACAATTGGCACGCCCGCTTCTCTCATCGTTTCTCTAGCAATATCTTTTGTTCCCATTTTATTGATTGCTTCTGGACTTGGACCAACAAATGTAATATTACAGTCTCTGCATAATTCAGCAAAGTCAGCATTTTCTGCCAAAAATCCGTAACCTGGATGTATAGCATCACTGCCTGTTAACGTTGCTACGCTTATTATGTTAGTAAAATTCAAATAGCTGTCTTTCGATGCAGTAGGTCCAATACAGTATGCTTCATCTGCAATTTGGACATGCAGTGATTCTTTATCAGCTTGTGAGTAGACAGCGACGGTTTCTATATTTAGTTCACGACATGCTCTTATAATACGAACAGCAATTTCCCCTCTGTTTGCAATTAACAGTTTTTTAATCATTGGTTAATCCTCTCTTTATTAAGCCTTTACTAAAAATAATGGTTCTCCATACTCAACAAGTTCCCCATCTTTAACAAGAATTTCGACAATTTCACCGTCAACTTCTGCAGTGATTTCATTAAATAATTTCATCGCTTCCACTATACATACAACAGAATCTTTATTGACTTTATCGCCTACTTTTACATATGCATCGGTATCAGGCGAAGAAGACTGATAAAAAGTCCCTACCATCGGAGATGTGATTTTATGTAAGTTTTCATCAGATGGTGCAGCAGCTTTTTCTGTGGATGCTGGTGCAGTCTCCACTGCTTGTGGACTTGGTGCTTGCGTTTGTGTGCTAGTACTTTGTACTGGTGCAGCCATTACCACTTGCCCATTATTTTTTTTAATTTCAATCTTCATTCCACCTTGCTCATACGAAAAATCATTAATTGTAGATTCATCTATCACTTTTATTAATTCTTTTATGTCTTGTATTTTAAACATTATCAAAAACACTCCTTAAATCATTTCATTTATGACTAGATACTAATATCATACGATAAGACCTTATTACAGTTCAACATTCTTCTTGCACGAATAGGCGTATTCCTTTTTTTCTGACTTTTCTGGTTATGTATCGTATCTTTTATGTCTGCCCTTCTATCATACCATTTTCCCTTTAAAATAACTAACTGTTGCTTATAAGAAAAGCGCAGGCGTCTTGCTCAGCCCCGAAGAAAAATGTTCTCTTGACTCAAAAAGTGTTTTTTACTTTTAGAGGCATGGGGTTATTTTTCACAAGAGCTAGGCGCTGGAGCTAGACACTAAACTAGGTTCGAAATTTTATACTTTCTTATCTTATAAGAGAAGCGCAAGCGCCTTGACCAGCCCCGAAGAAAAAGTTTTTCTTGGCTCAAAAAGTGTCTTTTACTTTTAGAGACAAGAGGTTATCTTTCAAAGGGGCTAGGCGCTGGAGGTAGACACCAGTCTAATTTCAAAAAGTTTATACATTTTTTTGTTTTTTCTTAATATTGCCCGCTTTTAAGTTTTCTACTATTTTTTACTCGATAAAAAATATGGCAGAAAGAAGAAACCACTTCTTTTCTGCCATCTAAACTGTTTTATTTACTTGGATCGAATTTAACTGCTACATAAGCTCCTGGCTGTTCTAAATTTTTGCGAACTAATTGTATAATATCGTTTGCTGCTTCTGGTGAAAGTTTATCTGCTTTAACCGTAACATTAACGACACCATCTACTGATCGAACTAGTACATCATCATAATTTTCTGCTTTTATCATCGTTTCCAACACTTTTTCCTTATCCGCTAAATCTCTTAATTTTTCAATTTTATCTTGGGCTGCACTTTTTTCTTCTGCCGTAGATTCAGCTGAACCCATTACATCTGTAAGCTTTTCTTCGTCAGCACTTCTTTTATCTTGCAAATCTAACCGCATTGACTCAAATACTTCATCCGAATCGACTGTAGAAACCGTACTTCCATCTTTTGCTTCTGCCTTCGCGTTTTCTTTATTGTCTGTTTTTGTTACCTTCGCGTTATCCTTTACATTTTCCGTTGTTTTTCCTTCTTCAACTGCAGCGAATTCATTCGTTTGTTCAGGTGAGGTAATATAATACACCGATAACACAACTACTAAACTTAACATCGTTAATAACCAGACAGTTTGTTTTTTTAATAGCATGAGAATATATCCCCCTTAATTTTGTTTTGGCATAACAGAAACTCGATGGCTTGGAACATCCAAAGCTCTTGTCACCGCTTCAATAATCATGCTTTTAATTTTTATATTTTCTGCACCTTTTGCCACGATGAGAACACCCCTTATCGTTGGTTTTTTCGTTTCTACCACTACTGGCACTTGTTTATCGCCATTTTGGACAACAACGAGCTGTTGTTCTGTAGAAGAATCTTCTACTTGTCTTTTTCCACCTTGTGGATCGGTTTCTTCCGTTGTTTGTGTTTGAGAGTTTGTATTTTTTTCATATACTTTTTTTTCAGTAGCATCGACATTGACATATACAGTTGCATCTTTTACCCCAACGATATGATTAATTGCTTCTTTTATTTGCGCTTTGTATGCTTCTTCATAATTGGTAATGCCACTGTTGTTTCCACCAGATTTTTGTCCAAATGTTTCTTCCGCCGCATTACCTGATGCTTCACTTGCATTGCTGAATGCTTGAACATCAGTTCGTGAGTTGTCTTTTCCAAACATATTGCTTAACAGCATAATTGCTGCCCCGAACAATACAATAATGATTAAATATTGCATTTTTCCTTGTTTCTTTCCCTCTGCTCCATCTTTTGTCATCCATTTCTTCAACCAGCTAATTGGACCTTTATCATTATCCATTTGCAGCATCCTCCCCTCCTTCAATAAGGATGTTGATATTACTGCTCGCAACATCCCATTTCTTTGCTAAAAAGGATGTAATATCTTTTGTATCAACTTGTATTGATTCATTATTTGATGGAAGAGGGTTTTGGGTATTAATGTCTACTTGTTCAATCACTTCCACAGCGCTTTCTGTTTCTTCCTGTTTTTTTAATGAAATAACAAGCTTATCTAAATTATCAGGAAAGCTTTTCGGATTATTTTTATCAACAGCTATATGGACTTTATCAATCTCTACTCCGTACTTTTCTATCAACTCCTTATTCGCATCCTCTTTCAATTGGACAGCCATTTTATTTAATGTATATTCATCTAATGAAGCTTGTATTTCTTTTTTCTGAAATTCCATTGAATTTTTTATATTTTTTTGTTCAGGTGTTTTCCAGGCGGCAGTTGCCATCACCTTGTCAAAATCACTTGTGAATAGCTTAAATACTGGCGTTAAGATCACACTAATCAGCAATAATCCTGCAACCATTTTTGCATATTTTTGAAAAGTCGAATTTGGCAAAAGCATATCAACAACTGTAGCCAATAAAACAAATAAGATAATATTGGTTACCCATTCGGTAATAAAACTCATTTGCTTGCCACCTTTCCTACTTCACCATCATCGTTAAATTTCCAGCTGCAATAATAACCGTTATACTTAAGAAAAACATGAGCGAAACAATCGCAAGGGCTGCAAAAACGTACATTATACTTTTACTAATAATATCCAGGCATGTGATAACAGGGCCTCCTCCTAACGGCTGTAATAACGCTGCTGCAAATTTATAAATAAAGGCAATCATTAATATTTTGACTGCAGGAAATGCTACAATGAAAAGCAATATCGCAACACCGGCAATGCCGACTGAATTTTTCAAAAGCAAACTAGCATTAATCACCGTATCTGCCGCATCGGTAAACATTCTCCCAATTACAGGGATAAAATTCCCTGTCACAAACTTTGCGGTTTTGAGGGTAATGCCATCGGTTATCGCCGTTGATGCTCCTTGAACGGATAAAACACCAAGAAACACGGTTAAAAACAAACCTAAAATTCCAATGCTAATATTTCGTAATAAATTAGCTAGCTGCGTCACTTTATATTGTTCTGACAAACTGCTGACAATATGGAGCAATGTCGATAAAAACAATAAGGGAAGGACAATATATTCAATCAACATTCCGCTTGTGTTCATTAAAAAAATGATAACCGGATGAAAAAAAGCTGCCGACACAACACCACCTGATGCAGCCATCAATGCCAACAGCAATGGTACGAGGGCTATAATAAATCCTGTCATCGTCGATATTGCGTCGCTGGCAAATGTAATGCTGACGTGAAAACTGTTTAACGCAATAATAATTAACACCATAAACACAATCGAATAAGCAACTTTGCTTATGGAGCTTTTCTCAAAAGAATTTTGCAATGTTTGTAAAAACATACTAAAAGTCGTTAACAAAATAAGCGACCCTAACAATTTGCCGTTTACAATAATCTCATGAAATGCAAATTTTACCATCCCGGAAAAAATCCCTTGTAAATCAATGGATTTTTCTCCTTTAATAAAATCATATAAACTGCCTTTTTGGCTTTCTGGTAAAAAACCGCCATATTCTTGTAAGATGTCTTGCCAAAAGCCTTTTAAATCATCTAAATTTAAATTCTCCACTTGAGAATCCACCATTTCCTGTGGATCTAATAGTTTGTTGTTCGAACTTGCTTCTTCCTCTTGAGGCGATGCTTGTACAGTTGGAATAAACAAAAAAAAGATCACTGCCATAAATAGTAGGACGACTTTAAGTTTCATTTTCATTTTTTCACCTCATAAGAAATGCGCAGCGCCTTGCTCAGCGCCGAAGAAAAATGTTCTCTTAACTCAAAAAGTGTTTTTTACTTTTAGAGGCAAGAGGTTATCTTTCACAGGGGCTAGGCGCTGGAGCTAGACACTAAACTAGATTTGAAATTTTATACTTTCTTATCTTTTAAGAAATGCGCAGGCGCCTGTGCATTTTATCTAATTCGGAATCATATTAATAATCGTTTCTACCAATACGGTTAAGATAGGGACCGCCATGGCAAGGATCAATATTTTCCCTGCGAGTTCAATTTTAGAGGCAATGGCACCTTGTCCAGCGTCTTTTGTTATTTGAACAGCAAATTCTGCAATATAAGCAATGCCGATTATTTTTAAAATGGTTTCTACATAAACCGTATTCACTTTTGCATTTAAAGCGATTTTTTCAATCATATGAATAATAGAAGCAATTTGATCTACTAAAAAAAGAAAAATGGTACATCCTACAAAGACAACGAGTAAAAAAGCGATATTTGGCTTTTGTTCTTTGATAACTAGAGCTAGAAATGTTGAGATTAGGGCTATTCCTACAATTTGAAGAATTTCAATGACGTTATCCTCCTTTACCCTTGAAATAAAAACACAGATTTAATTTTTTGAAACAAATCATCGACAATATTTGCCACTAGAAATAAAATATATATAAACCCAAATAGCGTAACCCATTGTGCATATTCTTTTTTGCCGACTTGATCGAGAATAGTGTGTAAAAAAGCGACAACGATTCCTACACCCGCTATTTTGAAAATAATATCGACCTCTAAACCCATCATTGTCTCCTCCTAAAACTACATCAATAAAATAATGATTAATAAGCCCGAAAGGATGCCTAAGCTTTTTAACATTTTTTCATATTTTGTTTGTATATCTCTTGCTTCAACTTCTTCTCTTTCTAGATGGGAAAGTGTTAACATAATTTGTTTTTGTTGAGAAAAACGATCATGTCGACCCAATGTTTCACCGAATTGCTTCATAATTTCTAACTCAGGCTGCTTCATCGCTGTTTTTTTCCATATATCTTCCAAACTGGTTGTCCAAGCGTTTTTTACCGTTGTTTCCTCATACGTTAATTTATGAGCAAAATGAGCAAAAAAAACCGATAATGGATTGCCTAATTGTTCAGCCAACCTTCTCGAAGCCTCATGTAAAGGGGTATGTCCATACATAATTTCTGCTTCTAAAGACTGCAGCGCTGATTTCAACTGTCTTAATTGTTTTGGTCGTTCACTTAACGCTTTAGATAGCTCCATTCCAGCCCAACTTGTGCTGGCAAAAATGATGATTGCACCTAGTATTTTTAACAAGATGTCACCTTCATTTCCCGCACGATTACTTTCCCGAGATTATTTTTTATGGCGCTGACTGTTCCAGGACCATGCAGTCTGTTTAATTCAATAAAACGTTCAAACAGCCCCATTTTCATTATTTGCTTTAATGTTGGTCTATTTTGAATTTCTTCTACTGTTCTTCCATGTGTTGTCATGATTAACTGGATTCCTGCATTTACTGCTTCCAAAATCGCATCTTCATCCTCTGTTCGTCCAATTTCATCAACGATCAAGACATCAGGGCTCATAGAACGAATCATCATCATCATGCCTTCCGCTTTTGGACATGCATCCAGAACATCTAACCGAGGTCCAAATGTCATTTGTGGAACGCCGTTTATACATCCGGCTATTTCGGATCTTTCATCGACAATGCCAACCTTCATTGCTTTTATATTATTTTTTTTATCCCCTGTTGAGATAAACCGAGCAATATCACGTAAAAGAGTCGTTTTTCCCGTTTGCGGCGGACCGATTATCATCGTATGAAACCATTTATTTTTATCATGCAAAAATGGAATAAAGGATTCTGCAAGGCCAATTTTTTCTTTTGCGATTCGAATATTAAAGGAAGCTACATCACTTATCGCTTTTACTTTACTGCCTTCTAAGACAACTTTTCCTGCAAGTCCAACCCGGTGTCCACCTTCGATTGTGATATAACCCCGTTTTAATTCTTCTTCCATCGTATAAACAGAATATTGACTAATCTTGTTTAATAAATGAATACAATCTTCTCTAGTTACAATCCGTGAAAAAAAATAAGGATTGCCATTTATACATACTTCTAATGGACGTTCCATACGAATTCTTATTTCTTCCATGTTCTCTCTTTCGGATGGAGGGATTGTGAGAACTTGGTCGGAAATTGTTTTAGGCAAAAATGAATAGATGGAATTCACAAACTTTTCCTCCTTATAATTAGATGGTTGTCCAACATCATTACGTTAATTGGATGTTCAAAGAGCAAGCCAACGAAGAGAACCTCCGCTTATCATTTGGTCACATTTTGACAACCTCTATTAGAATGTATGCATAGAAAAACGATTTATTCCACCCGCTTTACCAAATTATTGGTCATTTAAAATTGGAGGTGTAAAAGGAGGAACTCTTTCAAAAACTAATAAAAAAAGTACAACTAGTAAAACGGAGGAAATGATCATGAAAAAAATAATCATCAGTTTTTTATTTATTGAGCTTTTTTTTATTCCATTTAATCTTGCAACAGCAGCGGAACAAAGGATCAAGCCGAAAAATATTATTTTTTTAATTGGAGACGGAATGGGATTAGGGCAAATCGAAATTGCCAGAACCTTTGAATATGGGAAGGAAGGAAATTTATTTCTAGAAAGCTTGCCATATACCGCACTCGCTCATACTTATTCTGCCAATAACAAAGTAACAGACTCTGCAGCAGGCGGAACAGCGCTTGCTATTGGAAAAAAAACAAATAATGGCATGATCGGTGTCACAGCTGATGGAAAAACATCACCCAGCATTTTGGACGTTTTTAAAAAAAATGGTTTAAAAACAGGAATTGTAACAACCAATTCAGTGACGGATGCTACTCCTGCCAGTTTTACAGCAAGCGTAAAAAATAGATGGACAGGACAAAAGGAGATTGCCAAACAGCAATTGAGAAACAAGGTTGATGTCATCCTTGGAGGTGGGCAAAAATATTTCACCACTACCAATACACATGGAACAAAACTTCTTGATCAATACAAACAGGCCGGATATGAATACGTTACAACGGCCAAGGAACTTCAAAATGCAAACAGCGGAAAACTAATAGGTCTATTTGGACCAAAACACTTAAACTTTAAACTCGATCGAGATGATGTAAAAAGCCAAGAACCTTCTTTATCCGAAATGGCCGCTAAAGCCTTAGAAACGCTTTCAAAAGACAATAAAGGCTTTTTTACGATGATAGAAGGAGCAAGGATCGATCAAGCATCCCACGCTGGTGATATTACAAGTATATGGAAAGAAACAATCGAATTTGATGAAGCAGTAAAATATTGTGTGAAGTGGGCAAAAAACCACCCAGATACATTAGTTGTCGTTGCAGCTGACCATGAAACAATGGGTGTATCGGCAACGGAACCAATGGATGTGACAGAGTTAAAGAAAATTACCGTTACCCCACATTATATGGCCAGTCAATTACAAAAAAATCCAACAGGTAACGGGTTTACGAATGATAGCATTAAACATGTTTTTCAAAAATATGCCCATATTACGTTAACGAACAAGGATGTTGCGTCCTTTAATTCCCAGACAATTCCTTCAACTGGACAAGTATATCCAGAACAGCATGTAGCATGGGAAATTGGCAATATCATTGCAAAACATTATCATGCAGGAATATTAGATCGCTCTACAGAAGAGCTCAGCAGTACAGGTGGACATACAAGCAATATGATCCCTGTTTTCGCCTATGGAACAGGAGCGGAGAATTTTCATGGCGTTATCGATAATACAGATATTCCCAAAATGCTTGTTCATTTAATGGGCTATTCTTTTTAGCAAGACTGCCCTGAAAAGAAGTTCCGCAGCGTGAATACACTACGCTTTCCGCGGGCGGGCATCGAGCCGTTTCGTCGTTTTGCTCCGACTCTTGCGGAAAAATATACAAAATTTCGTATTGATAGGGAAATATCCAAGCCTCCATTTACCATTTGCATATACTGTATGGAGGTGATTTATATATGTTTATTATGCCAACAACTGCAACTACCATCAGTAATCCATTTCAAATAACAGGCACACATAAACATTATGGCATTGACTTCGCCCAAAACGGAACAAACAATATTTATGCAAGCGCTGATGGTACGGTATCTCAATCTTTTTATTCGAACAGCTACGGAGAATGCATTATGATCCTACACAATATTAATGGACAAGTTTATGAAACAGTGTACGCTCATTTACGAAAAGGTACGCGGAAGGTAAACACAGGCCAAAAAGTGAAGCAAGGTCAAGTAATAGGAATCATGGGAAGTACAGGAGATTCAACTGGACAACATTTACATTTTGAACTTCATAAAGGAAGATGGAATGGATCTAAATCAAATGCTGTTAACCCCATGAACTATATAAATGGTAAAACTACACACCAACTCCTGGTTCTTCCAATCAAGTTATCTATACGGTGAAAGCCGGCGATACGGTAACAAAAATCAGTCAAAAATATAACACAACTGTTGCAGAAATAACAAAATGGAACGGTTTAAAAAATCCAAATAAAATATATCCTGGCCAACGTCTAAGAGTAAAATAATAGAAGAAAAGCGCAGGCGCCTTGCTCAGCCCCGAAGAAAAATGTTCTTTTGGCTGTTTTCGTATAGATTGTTGCTTTTAAACTCGCAGCCTGAATACTCTTCGTCCGTTAGCGAGCGTCGAGCCTCCTCGTCGCATAGGGTCTCGTCTTTCTCGCATTCCCACAGCAGTCTACGTGTATTCAACCTGCTGAGTACTTCTTTTCCCATTTTTTTACGTAAAAAACAACAAACTTTGAGAAAACTGCCTTACTTTTATAGACAAGAGGTTATCTTTCACAGGGGCTAGGCGCCAGTCTAACTTCAGAAAACTTATACTTTCTTACCTTTAAATATGTAATAACCAAAAAAAATACCGATTTATAAGTGCACAAAAAAAGGTAACCTAATGGTTACCTTTTTTCAGCCGCATTTGCCGCTTTAGTGTATGGAGTTTCAAAACCTGCTCCACCAGGTGGGTGTTCGCAAAAGATTTCTTCATATGTCTTTATGAGATTCATAAAGCCTGCTGATCCGTCTTTCATATAGAACTCCCTAATTATCGATAAAGGTTGAAACTTCATACGATAACGTACAACGCAGCGTTTATATTTATATAATACAGGAAAAGACCGTTAAACGCAAATAGAAAAAACCTGTAAATATTTTTTCACAATAATTAATTATGCACGAGAAACATAACTAGCTTCTGTTGTATTAATAATTAACTTATCACCTTGGTTAATGAAGAAAGGAACTTGTACGATTAAACCAGTTTCTAATGTAGCTGGTTTTGTACCACCAGAAGCAGTATCCCCTTTAATACCCGGTTCAGTTTCTGCCACTTCTAATACCACTGTGTTTGGAAGCTCCACTCCAAGTGTTTCTGATTGGTACATGATAATTTGAACTTCCATATTTTCTTGTAAGAATTTCAATTCATATTCAATTGCACTTGAAGCAAGTTCAATTTGATCATATGATTCACTATCCATGAATACATGTTGATCGCCGCTAGCATATAAATATTGCATTTTACGGTTGTCAATTTGAGCTTTTGCTACTTTTTCACCAGCTCTAAATGTTTTTTCCTGCACAGCACCTGTACGAAGATTTTTTAATTTAGAGCGAACAAACGCAGCTCCTTTTCCAGGCTTAACATGTTGGAAATCTAAAACACGCCAGATCCCATTATCCACTTCAATCGTTAAACCTGTTTTAAAATCATTTACTGAAATCATCCAATAATCCTCCTATATATCCTATAAAATAAGCAATTCTTTTGTTGAATGTGTTAAAGCTTCATTATGATCATCTGTTATGATTATATCATCTTCAATACGAACTCCACCAAGACCTGGAATATAAATACCTGGCTCTACTGTCACCACCATGCCAGGTTCTAAAACCGTTTCTGATCTATAAGAAAGACCTGGACCTTCATGTATTTCTAACCCAATGCCATGACCGGTTGAATGACCAAAATACGCCCCATACCCTTTTGCACTGATGTAATCTCTCGTTAGAGCATCTGCCTGAATCCCAGTAAGGCCTGGTTTTATTCCTTCCATTCCCTTCAGCTGTGCATTTAGAACAACATTATATATTTCTTTTAACTTATCATCAGGATTGCCTACAGCAATTGTTCTAGTAATATCAGAAACATATCCTTTATAATAAGCGCCGTAGTCCAATGTGACAAAATCGCCTGTTTCAATCACTTTGTCTGTTGCAACACCATGAGGTAATGCGGATCTTTTTCCTGATGCCACAATGGTATCAAAGGAAGATGAAGTTGCACCTGCTTTTCTCATAAAAAACTCTAATTCATTCGATACTTCTAATTCTGTTTTCCCAACTCTAATAAAGTCAAGAATATGTGTAAAGGCTGCATCGGCAATTTCAGCAGCTTCCTTTAATATCTTAATCTCTGCTGCACTCTTAATCAAGCGTAACTTTTCAATAATACCCGAAACAGGAACCAATTCAGCCTTTACCGTATTTTCATAAATTTTATATTCTGTATACGTCATATGGTCTTGCTCGAATGCCAGCTTTTTTATACCTAATTTTTTCGCTTGTTCTGCTACTTCTTTATAAATTGGTCCTGTATGTTGAACGATATCAAAGCCTTCACACTGATTTGCTGCCTGTTCCATATATCGGAAATCTGTAATGAATTTCGCATCTTCTCCACTAATTAATACGACACCAGCGGAACCAGTAAAGTTACTTATGTAGCGGCGGTTGAATTTGCTAGTAATGACTATTCCATCCACATTAGCTTCTATTAATGCATTTCTTAATTTTTTTAATTTCTCCATACTAACCTCTCCCTGAGATTCTATTTATTTCTTTTTTATATAATTATGTCAAGAAAAACCATTTATTTCAAATACTTAGCCATTAAAAATATTCTATCATAAATAAAATTATCCTTCACTACCCGAAATATCTGAAGTGGATTTCTTTTGCTTTATTTGTATTTCATTCTCTTCATATGAAATGGTATATCCAACAAACACCCCATATAGTACATACAGACAAACAGATGTAATGAGGGTGTCTCTTTTCAATTTTAAAAATGGATCCATACTCGGGAAAATTGGATTGAATAGTATAAAAACAATCACAAATAAAGCAATGCCAAAACCTATTCCACCCCACATATTTTTACATTTTCTTAGGATTAAATAATATATAAACGCAGCTCCAGTTGAAAAGATGCCAATGATAATTATACTAATAAGCGTTCCTAATCCGCTTCTTTTCCAATCTCCAAGTGCCCATGGTTCTAAAATGACATTTGGTCTAATATCCGTAAAATTTAAATAGTATGCTGCAAAACCAACTGATGACCAAAAGATCCCTCCAAACAACCCAGTCCATATAACAAGTGCAATAAAAGACATTGGTTTTGTATGTTTACTTTCAATTGATTCACAATCTTGATTTGGATTTTCCTTACTCATTTATTTGACACCTCCATAAAATATTATGTCCCTAGTCATTTATTTATTTGCTTCGAATAAACTAAAAAAACAAGAGACTTTATGTATGATTTGTTTAGAATGGAACAATAGTTTTAGTATCACCGATATCCTAATCTTCATTCCTAAAATCCAAACAGGAACAATGTATGGCAGTTAATGTGTTATGCTAGTTGTTTCGCGAAATTTTTAGTAATATAGAAATAGGGTAATTTACAGCAATAGTAAACAACTTCTTTTTTATTCATAAGATTTAAAAAAAAGATTCTTGAAATAATATCGCTGTTTCGACCTAATTTTAGCTGAGGTTGGTGTACGTATTCATGGCAAATGAGCAAAAATCCATTTATGGAGGGCAAGCTGTAGTAGAGGGCGTAATGTTTGGAGGAAAACATCATTATGTAACCGCTATTAGGCGCAAAGATCAATCAATCGATTATTTTCACCTTCCACGAAAACAAAATGCAAAACTGGCAAAATTAAAAAAAATCCCTTTTTTAAGAGGTATTGTTGCAATTCTTGAGGCAAGTGGTAATGGAACCAAGCATTTAAATTTCTCAACCGAGCGATATGATGTAGATCCTGGAGAGGATTATAAAATAGAAGCACAAGAACCAACAAAATTCTCGATGATACTCGGAGTTGCGACAATCGGGATTCTTTCCTTCTTATTCGGGAAATTTATTTTTACATTAGTCCCTGCATTTCTAGCTGCACTTCTGCAGCCTGTTATCAGTGGGCATTTTGCACAAATATTATTAGAAACCTTTTTTAAATTAATTCTGCTTATCGGCTATATTTATTTTGTTTCGTTAACCCCTCTTATAAAACGGGTATTTCAGTATCATGGAGCGGAACATAAAGTAATTAATTGTTTTGAAAATGGTCACGAATTAACGGTTAAAAATGTTCAAGCAGCGTCGCGTCTGCATTATCGATGTGGCAGCAGTTTTATCTTATTTACTGTTTTTGTCGGTCTATTTTTATATTTATTATTTCCAACAGATTCTCTCTTGGAACGAATGCTAAGCAGAATTGCATTAATTCCGGTTGTATTAGGTATAGCTTTTGAAGTCTTGCAATGGACAAATAAGCTAAGAGATATACCAGTATTAAAATATTTAGGTTTGCCAGGGTTATGGCTCCAGTTATTAACAACAAAAGAACCGAATGATGATCAAGTAGAAGTAGCGATTCTTTCCTTTAATGAACTGTTAAGACGGGAACAAGAAACAGAAGCACTTTCTACCGTAAATCATTTTGAAACAAAAGGTCAAATATAATTATATTCTTTGTTTCCATTCTAATGGATGGTTACAAATTCGTTTAATATTGCATAAACTTTTTGTAATCAATCGTTTAAAAGTTAAAAAAAATGCTCATCATGCTCTTAGGGAGGTGGCTTTTTGAAGAATCGAATTTCATTATTAGTCATCAGTATTGTGATGTTATTTGCTTTATATGGGTTAATATCAAGGATTGTGATGGATCCTGTTGGATTGTTAAAAAACCTAGCTGTATTTTTAGTAGTCGGGTTGGCTATTTGGCTCATTATTCGAAGTTTCTATAAAGTTAATCCTGAAAAGAAAGAACAGCGGGCATTTTTAAAAGCTGCAAAAAAATCAAAAAAAAGATTGCAGAACAAAGATAAATCCTCTCATAAACAAGTAAACGGAAAAAATACTCCTACGTTAAAAGCAAAAAAACATAAACGGAGTACGAGCGCCGCTCATTTAACGGTTATTGAAGGAAAAAAGGGCAAAAAAAAGAATCGAGCTTCTTTTTAAGAAGCTCCCAGGCTGTTGAAAAACGTTCGCTCTCTTCGTCACTCCCCGTTTTTTGCGGTGCTCATTACCCAAAAACGGTAACTCCGCTCCTCAAAAAGGGTCGTTCCTCGATAGACAAACGTTTTCAATCAGCCTGAAAGTTTGTAGTCTTACTTTTTCGACACTCTCAGAGCTTCTTTTTAAGAAGCTCTTTTTTTTATGCATGTAAATTTAATACGTCCACTGTTTAAAAAATGCAATGGCACATTTTCTTCCTAATTGAATCAATTCCTCTTTTTTTTCTTTTGTTAACGTAAATTCAGTAGCAGCAATTCCTTCTGTTGGAATAAAGATAATATTTTTTTCGTGTTTTCTTGATATATAACGAGAATCATGGGCATCTTTCATTGTTTCAAACATTGCTCCAAATAATTGGACCGCATTTTTTATCACATGCTGTGGATGCTCAGCCAAATGAGGGCTTAGTTTTATTCCTAAAACTGGTCTCGTTTTTTTGTCATTGTCTTGATCAAACAGCCACATCGGAAAGTTGCTTAATACGCCGCCATCCACAATAACGCTTTTGCTAGCTCCTAATTTAACTGGTTCAAAAAAATACGGTAAACTGCAGCTCATGCGGATCGCCTTTGCAATAGAAAAAGAACGCGGCTCAATCCCATATTTAGGAAGATCATCCGGTAATACTACCATTTCTCCATTTGTTAAATCGGATGCAATAAACCTTAATGTCTGCGGAGGTAAATCAGCAAATGTTCTCAACCCTTTTATCGCCAATTTTCCCTCTAACCATTTTTCTAATTCATTTCCTTTATATAAACCTAATTTCCAATAGATAAATAACCATTTTGCTAAAGGAAATGGGAGAAGCAGTTTTCTTTCATCCATAAACTTCGTTAAATCTAAATCTTCTAATAATTCCGTTATTTCTTCACTTGAATATTTTGCAGCAATTAGAGCTGAAATGATGCTTCCCGCACTTGTACCTGCAAGTCTTGCAAACTGTAAACCTTTTTGTTCCACCACTTCATATGCACCGATTAATGCCAGCCCTTTAATTCCACCACCCGAAAACACACCGTCTATGTACATTTAGTCACTCCCCTTTATCGTGCATTGATACACTTTAAGCAGAAGGACTACAAAATAGTACAGATTTATCCTACTTTTTTCTAGACGTTTTCCCCAATCCAATTTAGGTATTCGTACATATACTACGATGAATAAGAAAAGCGGAAGCGCCTTGCTCAGCCCCGAAGAAAAATGTTCACATGACTCAAAAAGTGCTTTTTACTTTTAGAGGCATGGGGTTATTTTTCACAGGGGCTAGGCGCTGGAGCTAGACATTCATCTAAGTTCAAAAATTTTATGCTTTATCTTTCAATAAAACAAGAGGAGGCTTATAACATGACCCAACCGTTAAATTATCAAGAAGATATAAGAATTATTGGCAGACCTGGATTTGGTATTGGTCGTCCTGGGTTCGGTTTTGGTAGACCTGGATTTGGATTTGGTCGTCCTGGATTTGGGTTAGGATTTCTTGGAGGATTAGCTGCTGGGGCTCTTTTAGCTCCACGCCCTTATTATCCTTATTATCCTTACTATCCTTATTACCCTTATCCTTACTATCCATATCCTTACTATCCATACCCTTATTAAAATAAGTTTATTGAAATAAAAAATAGACAGAAGATATATTTTTCTTCTGTCTTTCTTATTAAGTAAAATACGAAACTTCTGCTTGCGGAAAAAAATCCTTTATATACTGACGAATGGTGGTTTCTAAATCTTTCGCCTCTTCCTCTGGATAAATATATTTTCCAATTCCATATCTTCCCCATTTATATTTTCTTCTTTCTTCATTCATTTCTAATTTTGTTTTAGGGTAACGCTTTGTAATTACCTTTTTTGCAGGATTTGTAAAACGATGTTGGATTAGCTCAAACGTCAAGTCGTTTATTCTTGCATATTTTAAACTATCAACCAAACGTTCGAATAGTTCGTAATATCCTTCCCTCCATCCGTCATGCATATAAATAGGCGCTACAATAAAACCTAAAGGATATCCTGCATCTGCCACTTTTCTTGCCGCTTCTAACCTCTCGTCAAAAGTAGAAGTGCCTGGCTCAAAATTTTTAATCACATATCGTGAATTCACACTAAACCGAAACCTCGTCTTTCCATTATGATCCGCATCTAATAAATGATCTACATGATGATACTTTGTTACAAAACGCAAGCGTCCTGTTTCTGATTTTCCAAAATGCTCAATTGCTTTTTTTAACGAATGGGTCAAGTGATCTATACCAACGATATCAGATGTACAGGCAGCTTCAAAGCGTGTAATTTGATTTCCTCGTTCTTTCATGTACAAATCCGCTTGCGTAAATATTTCTTCTAAATTTACATATGTCCGAATATATGGCTTGCTTCCCAACGTTGTTTGCAAATAGCAATAATGACAATGGCCCATACAGCCGGTTGCTAAAGGGATGGCATATTCAGCTGAAGGCTTGGATGTATCAAATTTTAACGTTTTTCGTACTCCAACTACTAATGTTGATTTTGCATTTCGATATTGCTGCAGCTCATTATCCCCAGGTATCCCCCGTACTTGATTATGGGAAGTTGTTTCTCTAATCTCCAAATCCATTTTTTCAAATTTGTCTTTTAATTCTATTCCTAAAGGATACTCTAAAGCTTTTGGTTCTATATAAACTAATTGGGGTACAAATGGTTTCATCTAAGAATTGCTGCCCCTTTCTTCTATACTAATTTGACCTCTGAAAACAACTATGTATGATTATTGTTAGCTAAAATTAAAAAAAGAAGACAGGGAAATTTCCCCATCCTCGTTTATTATAAACACGTGTTCAAAAAGGTGACAAATTAGAAGCAAGCCAACGAAAATATTCGAACCTTTAGTTGGGTGCCTTTTTGAACATCCTCTATAATCCACATTTTAATTGCGTATTACAATTCGTACATGTATTGCAGCCGCCAATTTCTTCTACAACCCCTTTTCGACAAACAGGGCAAGTATCTCCAATTTCTGAACCAATTGTTACTTTAGTGGAAGTTAATTCTTGGATTGTATCAACTAATACCACTTGAGGTTTTTGTGCCACCTCTTCACTTTTCACTTCATCAAACGTATTTTCTTCTGCTTTTAATGTTAATACTTGGCTATCACGAGAGCCGTCTACATATACCGTTCCACCTTTTGCTCCGCCACGGTATAATCTTTCATACACTTTCTGCACTTGCTCCACACTATAGCCCTTTGGCGCATTCACCGTTTTACTTATGGAGCTGTCAATCCATCTTTGAATAATACATTGTACATCAGCATGTGCTTCTGGAGCTAGATCCATTGCTGCAATAAACCAATCTGGAAGGTTATTTGGGTCAGCATCCGGATTTTCATCTAAATATTCTTGTACAATGTCTGCTTTTACCTCGATAAATTTGCCAAGTCTCCCGCTTCTAAAATAAGAAAAAGAGAAATATGGTTCTAGACCAGTTGATACCCCGACCATAGTGCCTGTGCTTCCTGTTGGTGCAACTGTTAATAAGTGAGAATTGCGAATTCCGTACTGCAAAATTGCTTGACGAATATCTTCCGGCATTTTTTTCATAAAGCCTGTGTCAATAAATGCTTGACGAAGGTTGTTTTCTGCTTCTTCTGATTCTGCAGTTAAAAACGGGAAGCTTCCTTTTTCTTTCGCTAGCTCCACAGATGCTCTATAAGCTGTAGTTGCAATCGTTTCAAACACTTTATCTACAAGGTTATTTCCTTCTTCAGAGCCGTACTCTGTTTCACAATAAATAAGTAAATCATGGAGACCCATAACACCTAAACCAACACGGCGTTCACCAAGTGCCTGCTTTTTATTTTCAGCAAGGAAGTAAGGTGTTGCATCTATGACATTATCTTGCATCCGTACGCCCACTTCAACCGTTTGTTTTAACTTTTCAAAATCAACTGTTTTCGTTTTTTTATCTGCCATTTCTGCGAGGTTAACTGCTGCAAGGTTACATACACTAAACGGTGCAAGCGGCTGCTCGCCGCAAGGGTTGGTCGCAACTACCTTTTGCCCGTAGCTTTTTGCATTGGTCATGTCATTGGCATTATCGAGAAAGAAAACTCCCGGTTCAGCAGAATATGTTGCACATATATTGACTAGATTCCATAATTCTTTTGCTTTTATTTTACGATAAACTCTTATCGCATACCCCTTCGCTTCCCACTCTCGAACATCGCCAATCTTATGCCATTCTTCATTATAATACGTCATTTCCTCTGGGCTATAGCTTTCTACATCCGGAAAACGAAGTTCATATTCTCCATCATTTTCGACTGCATCCATAAATTCCTTCGTTAAACAAACAGAAATATTTGCTCCTGTTAAAAATTCTGACTGATGAACAGAATAATTTCCGCCAGCTGCTAATTTCCCCTCTGCTTCTTTAATAATTTGTTCGTTAAAACCGCCTTGTCCAGGAATTTCTTTGTAACGGATGATACCTTGGTACATTGCTTTTTCCGATTCTGTCAACGGAGTGAATTTCAATTTTTCTTTCGCATACTTTTTAATTGCTTCATCATTTGTATTTTCTATTAAAAATCGTAAAATACGAGGATTTTGCATTTTAGAAATAATAAACTCGATAATATCAGGATGCCACGTTACTACCGTCCTTTTCAGGATACTTTAACTCTGTTAATAACAGACGGACTAGACTATATCTTCACCCTCAGCATCATCTGTTAGGGGTTGGGCACTTCGGGAATTCTTCCCTACTCTACTTCTTTGCAAAGTGCAAATTTTCGATAGTCGTTGAACCTTCACCTATAAACGGCGCTTGGCTGCGAATTGTCCAATTCAATCAATTTTTAAGCATTCACGCCCACCGTTTCCAGTCACGTTGTAGCTTGATTGACTCTAAGGAGTTCCTCGCAATTCACCCAATTTTCTTGTCATTCATTTCTGAACAACGCGGACTAACATATACAAAAATATTTTTTAATCCGCCAACATTATCATTTGTGCACCCCTGCGCGAACCTCCTTGCTCAACTAGATGTGTCAATTTTGCAATATCATCCAGCCAAGATACAGAACCAGAAGACTTGCCATTTACCCCTTTAGCTAACGTATTTCGAGGTCGTAATGTCGATCCATTTGTACCAACTCCGCCGCCGCGGCTCATAATTTCCATGACTTGCTTGCGGTGTTCTGAAATTCCTTCTCTGGAATCTTGAACAAATGGCATCACGTAGCAATTGAAATACGTAACGTCTGTTCCAGCACCTGCACCGTACAGCACTCTTCCTGCTGGAATAAAATTCAAATTAACTAATTCTTGATAAAATTTTTCAAACCATTCTTTTCTTTTTGCTTCTGTTTTTTCAACAGAAGCAAGTCCTGTCGCATTTCTTTTAGCAATTTGCTCATAGAAAATTTCCAATGGTTTTTCAATAACATCCAATGAACGAAGAATAATGCCAGTTTCTCCTTCCTCTCCTTCCAACACACCTCTAAACTCTTCATCAACAAGTACACTTGCCATTTTGGTATCCGTGTTTATTTCTTGAACAATCCCAAGCCCTCTGGCAGGAAACTTTGGATCTTCTTTAATTGTCAATACAACAAAATCCCCTGATGCAAGCGTAACCTTTTCTGTATCTTTAAAGGTATAGCGGTCAAGCATGACAAGTCGGGAAACTCCTTTAAAGCCAGTGTTCATATCTGGAGTGATCGGATGAACCTCCGGAAATAATTTAATATCTTCATTTAATTTTTCAATATTTATTTTTACATCTTGTCTAAGCATAACGGACATGCACACAGCTCCTTCATTTTTTATCCTATTGATTAAAAGTAACTAGCATCACTCCTATTTAAATAATATGTACAATTAAAGTATCATACCAACCCACCAAAATCAACATATAGTACTTACGTAGAAAAATAACAACAACATATAGTGTTTCAATCTGTCGAATTTCATTTTGTCAAACTAGAAAAAAAATAGATATCGAAGAAAAACAGAGAATAAAAAAGATATTTCAGCATAAAGGACAAAAATTCGACATTCTTCATACTTGCACTTTTTTGTTATGGATAATGATTGATACAACTGGATTCTTGCTAAAGACCTGAAGTGAAAATATTTTTCGACAAGACTTTCAGTTCATTTTTTTAGTAGTACTTCTTACTTCATTATGTGTAATCAAAGCGAAAAAGAGCGCTGCTAGAGCACTCTTTTGATCTATTCATTCTTTTTTTATAATAGAAAACATTCCCTATTACCTGCGAAAATTCCATTCATCGCTTTCATATTTTTCTTTTGCTAATCTTTCAACATAGTTCAACTGTTCTTCAGTTAATTCATAAGGTTCTAAATTGATTTGAAGCCCTTCTTCAAATCCTTGTTTAAAAGCAGTTTTCGCCATATCAATCGTAATATTTTTAGTTGTTAAGTTATTAATGGCTACCGCTTTTTCTTTAAATGCTTTTTGCATTCTTTCTTTCACACGCTCATTTGGATACTTAAATAACTGAAATAGTTTATCTTCGTCTAAATCTAATAAAATCGAGCCATGCTGCAAAATAACTCCTTTTTGCCTCGTTTGTGCGCTTCCTGCTACTTTTCTGCCTTCAACAACTAATTCATACCAGCTTGGGGCATCAAAACAAACGGCTGACCGAGGATTTTTTAAACTATTTTTTTGTTCCTCTGTTTTTGGTACAGCAAAGTATGCTTCGAGTCCTAGCAAATGAAAACCTTTCAGAATGCCTTCTGAAATCACACGATAGGCTTCCGTAACAGTTTGCGGCATTTCAGGATGATCCTCTGAAACAATCACACTATATGTTAATTCATGTTCATGAAGAACGCCTCTTCCTCCTGTTGGTCTCCTTACAAATCCAAGGTTCAACTCTTTCACTGCATCCATATTAATTTCTTTTTCTACTTTTTGAAAATATCCGATGGATAATGTTGCAGGATTCCATCCATAAAAACGGATGATTGGTGGAAAATCGCCGGTAGAATGCCATTCTAATAACGCTTCATCTAATGCCATATTAAATGCAGGCGAGCAATTTCCTGTATCTATAAACCTCCAAGTTTCTCGTGTCATCTAGATCCCTTCTTTACTGTAATATAAGTTTGTTTAGGTCAATGTTTAAGTCTATCAAAAAGCAGGAAAGAAGAAAAGCATGTCGACTTCTTTTTCAATGGTGAATAAAAGTATTCTCTTTACTACTAGAATGGTTCACTTATATAATAGAAAGAGTGCAAGTTATGAAAGGAGAAATGAGCATTGCAATCGATTTATACACTTCTAGTGATAGTCGCAGCAGTTATCGTTTATTCGGTATCTAAATGGCTTTATCAACGGAGAATAGTAAAAACAGTAACAGAAGAAGAATTTCGCGAAGGATACAGAAAGGCACAATTAATCGATGTAAGAGAGCCTAATGAATTCGAAGCAGGTCATATTCTCGGTGCAAGAAATATTCCATTGTCTCAATTAAAAATGAGAAAAGGAGAATTACGACCTGATAAACCAGTGTATTTATATTGCCAAAACGGGTTGCGCAGCGGCAGAGCAGCTGAATTCCTGCATCGCAAAGGCTATAGACAGCTTACCCAGTTACAAGGCGGCTTTAAAAAATGGTCTGGAAAAATAAAAGCGAAATAATAATAGCCAGTTAAAGTGGTTATACGATATAGAAACAGAAATAGAGGGAATTCCATCAAGGATAATCCCTCTATTTTTTTATATTTACGGACTTATTAACTTTTCACGTACCGTAAAACAGGTTTCCGGGCAGCAAGCGTCTCATCTAATCTGCCAATAACCGTTGTATGAGGTGCTTCTTGCACCACTTCCGGTGTTTCTTCTGCTTCTTTTGCAATTTGTATCATCGCATCAATAAATTGATCTAATGTTTCTTTTGATTCCGTTTCTGTCGGTTCAATCATAATACACTCTTCTACATTAAGCGGGAAATAAATGGTTGGCGGATGATACCCGAAGTCCAGCAGCCTTTTCGCAATATCCAGCGTACGAACACCAAGCTTTTTCTGCCTTTTTCCGCTTAGTACAAACTCATGCTTACAATGACGATCAAATGGCAAGTCATAATATTCTGCTAATCGTCTCATCATATAATTTGCATTTAAAACTGCATTTTCCGTTACTGCTTTTAATCCGTCTGGCCCCATAGAACGGATATAAGTGTATGCACGGACATTAATTCCAAAGTTTCCGTAGAAAGGTTTTACTCTGCCAATTGACTGTGGACGGTTATAATCATAGACATACTCTTCCCCGATCTTTGTAATAACCGGTTTAGGCAAAAATGGAATTAAATCAGCTTTTACGCCAACTGGACCTGATCCTGGTCCACCACCGCCATGCGGTCCTGTAAAGGTTTTATGCAAATTCAAATGAACAACATCAAATCCCATATCTCCAGGTCTTGCTTTCGATAATACGGCATTTAAATTAGCACCATCATAATATAATTTTCCACCCGCATTATGAACAATCTCCGCCATTTCAAGAATATCTTCTTCAAATAATCCTAGTGTATTCGGATTTGTTAACATAAGAGCAGCAGTGTCATCTCCAACCACTCGTTTTAAATCCTCTAAATCTACTAATCCATTTTCATTTGACTTAACGGTGATCGTTTCAAATCCGGCAACTGTTGCAGACGCTGGATTTGTACCGTGAGCAGAATCTGGGACAATCACTTTTGTACGATTCGTGTCACCATTCGCTTCATGGTATGCACGAATCATCATTAATCCAGTCCATTCCCCATGTGCTCCCGCAGCAGGCTGAAGGGTAACTTCATCCATTCCTGTAATCTCCGTTAAATGCTGCTGCAAGTCATACATAAGTTCCAAAGCACCTTGTACAGAGCTTTCATCTTGTAGTGGATGAATATGAGCAAACCCATTAAAACGTGCCACATTTTCATTAATTTTTGGATTATACTTCATTGTACAAGAACCTAAAGGATAAAAACCAGAATCTAAACCATGGTTTCTTTTCGATAAGGCAGTATAATGACGCATAATATCTAATTCGGAAACTTCAGGCAGTTCAGGGCTGGCCTCCCGTACATAATCGTTTGGCAAAAGATCAGATAATGCTGCTTCCGGAACGTCCATTTCCGGCAGACTATAACCGATTCGTCCAGGTGTACTGCTTTCAAATATAAGTGCTTGATGTTGATTATGCATGGTAATCCTCCAATTCATTCACAAATTCATCTATTTCCTCTTTTGTTCTAAGCTCTGTTACGGCAACTAGCATATGATGATCTAATCCATCAAAATCTCTGCCTAAATCGTATCCGCCAATTATCCCTTTTTGAAGCAGAGACTTGTTGATATTAGAGACAGGAGCTTTGCATTTTATAACAAATTCATTAAATGAATGTCCATCAAACTCTATTTGAAAGCCTGCTTCTTTTAATTTCGTTTTCGCATAATGAGCTTTTTGCAAATTAGCGACAGCCATTTCTTTCACACCATTTTTCCCAAGTGCTGTCATAGCTACTGATGCTGCTAGTGCATTAAGTGCTTGATTGGAACAAATATTGGATGTTGCCTTATCGCGACGAATATGCTGTTCCCTAGCCTGCAGCGTAAGAACAAATCCTCTTTTCCCCTCTTCATCAACCGTTTGTCCAACCAATCTTCCAGGCACCTTACGCATTAGTTTAGAGGTTACCGCAAAATATCCACAATGAGGACCTCCAAATGCCGCTGGAATTCCAAATGGTTGTGCATCCCCAACGACGATATCTGCATTAAATTTTCCTGGAGGAGTTAACACTCCTAAAGCAAGTGGATTGCTCGAAATAACAAACATCGCTTTATTAGAATGAATAAGTTCTTCCAATTCTTTTAATGGCTCTATTCTCCCAAAAAAGTTAGGATATTGTATCATAACAGATGCCACATTCTCATCTATTAATTCTTTTAATTGATCGATATCTGTGATCCCATCTTTATGAGGCACTTCTACTACTTCGATGTATTGCCCTTTTGCATATGTTTTGACCACTTCTTTTGCTTCCGGGTGAACTGCGCTTGAGATAAGAATCTTTTTTCTTCTTGTAGAACCAGCGCTAAGCATTCCTGCTTCAGCGAGCGCTGTAGCTCCATCGTACATAGAAGAGTTCGCTACATCCATACCCGTTAATTCACAAATCATTGTTTGAAATTCAAAAATTGCTTGTAATTCCCCTTGTGAAATTTCTGGTTGATAAGGCGTATAAGCGGTATAAAATTCGGAACGAGAAATGACATGGTCGACAATGACAGGCGTGTAATGATCATATACACCTGCGCCTAAAAAAGAAACATTTGATTTAGCGTCCATATTTTTTTGAGCAAGTTTGTTTAATTCCTTTAATAATGCAGATTCACTTTTAGCAGGCTTAATCTTGTATTCTCCTTGAAAACGAATCTTTTCTGGAATATCTGTAAAAAGTTCATCCACAGAGTCTACTCCGATACTCTTTAACATAGCTTGTTGATCTTCTTGTGTCATTGGTAAGTAGCGATGTTTCATCCTGTTTAACTCCTCCTAATTTAAGCTTGATTCCTTTTATAAAATGGGGTTGCAACAACTTTCGCTCTCATATATTTCCCTCTAATTTCCACATCTACTTCTTGAGCAAGCACGGCAAATTCTTTTTGTAATAATGCAAGCCCGATATTTTTCTTTAATGTAGGAGATTGTGTTCCAGTTGTTACTTCCCCTATTAATTCTCCATTTGCATATACTTTGTAGCCATGTCTTGGAATGCCTCTATCTACCATTTCAATGCCTACTAATTTACGGGAAACACCCTGTTCTTTTTGTTCCATTAATGCGGCTTTGCCTATGAAGTTGTCCTCTTTATTTAATTTTACAGCAAAGCCAATTCCAACCTCTAAAGGAGAAATATCAGCTGATAATTCTTGACCATAAAGAGCAAGCGTTGCTTCAAAACGCAACGTGTCTCTTGCGCCTAAACCACATGGCAGCACACCTTCTTCTTTCCCGGCTGCTAATATTTCGCTCCATAATAAAGGAGCATCTTTGCTGTCGCAATAAATTTCAAATCCATCTTCTCCTGTATATCCTGTACGTGACAACAGTACTTCTTTCCCAGCAAGCATCTGTTTTTGCTGAAATTGAAAATAACCGATAGAAGCAGTATCAATATTTGGATTCATTTTATTAATGATAGTTTCAGCCAATGGACCTTGAAGAGCTAATTGCGCATAATCTTCTGATAAATTAGTTAATTCCACTTGCCCATCGGCATATTTACATAACCAATCGTAATCTTTTGCAATATTAGATGCATTCACTATTAATAAATAGTGGTTTTCCGCTAATTTATAGGTTAGTAAATCGTCTACTGTTCCGCCATTTTCATAACACATAGCAGAATATTGAGCACCGCCAACCTTTATTTTTGACACATCATTCGTTAATACTTTTTGTAAAAAAGCTAAGCTCTCTGCTCCCTTTACTTCAATTTCTCCCATGTGGGAAACATCAAATAAGCCTGCTTTTGTACGAACTGCTTCATGTTCTTCTTTTATACTGGAAAATTGAACAGGCAAATCCCATCCACCAAAATCAATTGTTTTTGCTCCATATTCTTTATAGCACTCAAATAAAGGTGTACGCTTTAGTGTCGTCATTTTCTTCAGCTCCTCTTATTTTCAATTTTTTTATTATGTGAATTAATTACTATATTTAACGAGAAGTTTCTAGCTATTCTGAAAAATCCCTACAAAAAAAGGACAGAAACCTCCCATTTAAATGAAGAAAGGTCTCTGTCCTGGCACCTGAAAGTTTACCGATATCGGCTGTCCCCTTTGGTGGCTGTCTTTTATACAGCGCTCTCCAGAGCTGCGTCAAAATAGAGTTCTTTTGCCTGAGAGATTCACAATAAGAATTGTTTGCTCCTTCGGCGCTACAAATGTAGTCTCTCCCCTATTTCTCATCCGCGTATTATAAAATTATATCTATTGGTCATACTATTACTAAATATAATTATCGTCTCGAAAAAGACGATTAATAATAAATACTTATGTAGTTTTTGTTCACTTTTTATAAAAAAATCGATATTTTGTGACAAAATTCAAAACTTTTACACATTAATCCTAACATCATGATGAAATTCAGGCAATAATTATTTTCTAATAAAAAAATATTTTATTTATCAATACACGAAATTATTATTTTTATATAACATTTTTTCATCTATTCACTAAACCCTTCACTTGTTTTTACGACAAATTTATGCCTTACAGAATGAGAAAGGACGACTACGAATGACGATTGAAATCAACTTAGATCATTCATGGAATGATGAATTATTAAAAAGAATGACTGAGGATGGTCCATGGGCTAATTGGGAACTATTTAAACTCTCCCTTGAGGTAGAACAGCATACGATTATTCGTGAATTCGAAGGACTTCAGGCACCAAATCATTTATCGGATTTAACACCCCTTCCTCATCAATTGGAAGTAGCAAAAAAAGTAATTGAAGATATGAACGGTAAAGCGATTTTAGCAGATGAAGTTGGTCTAGGCAAAACAATTGAAGCAGGTCTTATATTAAAAGAATATATGATTCGCGGACTAGTAAAAAAAGTGCTGATCTTAGTGCCAGCTTCTCTTGTCACACAATGGGCAACTGAGCTTAATGTAAAATTTTATATTCCGGCTGTTATTCAAAGAAAAAGCTATGTGTGGGAGCAATGTGATATTGTCGTATCATCCATTGATACAGCAAAAAGAGAACCACATCGGAAGATTATTTACGATCAAGATTATGATTTAGTTATTATCGATGAAGCACATAAATTAAAAAATAATAAAACAAAAAACTATGAATTTGTACAAAACCTAAAAAAGAAATTTTGCCTTCTGTTAACGGCAACACCTATTCAAAATCGCATCAGTGAAATCTTTAATCTTGTTTCCTTGCTTAAACCTGGCCACTTAGGTAATGAATCTACTTTTTATGAAAAATATAAAAAAGACTCTCGTTCTATTAATGACGATGAACATTTAAAAGAACTTGTAAATAAAGTCATGATACGGAATCGCAGACATAATACGGGAATTGAATGGACAAAACGGGTTGTGGAAGCGGTAACCATTGATTTTTCTAAAGAGGAAAAAGATCTTTATGATACGATTGAACAATTAAAAAGCAGCCATCAAAACGAAGCAAATGGCAGAAATCCATTCTCGATGATTACATTGCAGCGGGAAGCGTGCAGCAGCAGAGAAGCTGTTTACTACACCTTGCAAAATATGTTAAAAAAATCAGAAAATCCATCTGCTCAATTAACCAATAATATTCATTTACTGTTGAAGAAAGTGGAAGCTGTTACTTCGAACTCAAAAGCAGAAAAAGCGTTAGAACTCATCCAAAAAATTAATGATAAAGTCATTATTTTTACCGAATACCGTGCTACTCAGCTGTATCTGCAGTGGTTTTTAAAACAGCATGGAATCACTTCTGTACCATTTCGAGGCGGCTTTAAAAGAGGAAAAAAAGATTGGATGAGGGATTTATTTCAAAACCACGCTCAAGTATTGATCGCAACGGAAGCTGGCGGCGAGGGAATTAATCTGCAATTTTGCAACCATATTATTAACTTTGATTTGCCATGGAATCCTATGCGCCTCGAACAACGGATTGGCAGGATTCACCGTTTTGGCCAGAAGAAAAATGTCATGATTTATAATTTTGCTGTGAAACATACAGTCGAGGACCATATTTTAACATTATTATATGAAAAAATTCATTTATTTGAGAAAGTAATTGGCGAATTGGATGATATTTTAACAAAATTAGATTTTGGCAATATGGATGATTACATGGTGGACATTTTTTCTAATTCCCGCTCAGAAGGAGAAATGAAAATAAAAATGGATAATTTAACGAGTATGATTGAATTTGCACAGACTCTTAAGGAGGTGAATAACAGTTAAAAATATTTTGTAAAAGTTCATAAAAACTTCTTATTTTATTATAATCTTTATTTTTATAATAAAACTAAGAGGTGATATAAATGAGATACTATTCAATAGATGAATTTACTAAATGGATAGGAAAAACAACACAAACATTAAGTAAATGGGATAAACAAAATACTTTCAAACCATCATGTGATTGAAGGGGATTGTACAATTAGTTCAAAACAAGAAGAAAACTATAAGAACAGTAGTAAATTTTTATCTGATGAAACCCTGCGTAAAGAATTGACTGTTTTAAAACAAACGGAAGAATATGCTTGGTTGTATGATGTATCAAATAATATCACAAAACAAGTGATCAAAGATGCTTGTGATGCGTATAAGAAATTCTTTAAAAAACAAGCAGAGAAACCACGTTTTAAAAGCAGGAAGAAATCAAAACCGTCTTTTTATAATGATAACGTCAAACTCAAAGTTAAAAAGGATGAAGTCTTGATTGAAAAAGTTGGTTGGATTAAAACGTCTGAACTTTTGCCAATAGGTGTAAAGTACTTCAACCCAAGAATCAGTTTTAATGGTAAGTACTGGTATTTGTCTGTTGGAATGGAAGAAGGAATACAATCAACGGAATTAACAAATGTTTCACTTGGAATTGATGTTGGTGTGAAAGAATTAGCAATATGTTCAGATGGTAGAAAGTTTAAAAACATAAACAAAACAAATGTAGTAAAAAAGGCAGAAAAACGCCTTCGCAGGTTGCAGCGTCAAGTTTCTCGAAAATATCAAATGAACAAGGAGGGAGACCGTTTCGTCAAAACCAGCAACATTATAAAAATCGAAAGGAAAGTGCGGAACCTATATAGAAGATTATCGAATATCAGAACCAATTATCTTCATCAAACGACAAACGATATTGTGAAAACCAAACCATATCGAATTGTAATGGAAAGCTTAAACATCAAAGGAATGATGAAGAATAAGCATTTATCAGAAGCGATTGCCAAACAAGGATTATACGAATTCAAACAGCAAATCCAGTATAAGAAGCATGGGATTGAATTTGTGGAGGCTGATAAATGGTATCCATCTTCTAAAATGTGTTCATGTTGTGGAACGGTTAAAAAGAATCTAAAGCTATCTGACCGAATATATCAATGTGATTGTGGTCTTGTAATAGATAGAGATTTGAACGCTTCTATCAACTTATCACATTATCAATTAGCAAATTAACACCTTAAACGTTATTGCTAATATGTAGGATTCGTTGTATCCGAATTTACGCCCTCGGAGTGTCATATCAAACGAAAGTAGCTTCGGCAAAATCGGACACGAAGAACAGGGAAATAAACAAGCTTTATAGATTTTTATGAGGTTTTGACAACGGATGAACCATATGAAGCAGCAGGAAATTCATCAATTTCTTGAAAAATTTTTCCAAGCAACGGATTGCGAGATAATCGAAAATAATAAAGGCTATTTGATTGTGCAATTAACAATTGATTTGGATAAAGAGCTGATGAACCGCCCATTTTATTGGCATTATCTCGAAAAAACTGGCGGCACCCCAAATCCAGCAAAGTTGACATTAATAACGGATCCGAACATTGCCCCCAACGAGATAAAGGGCGAATTAATTCATTTCGGTTCACCACGGCTTCATCAATTATTTGCTTGTGCAAAAAAACTATCTCGGTATATTCGTTTATACGAAAATGTAGTAGGACAAACCCAGCAGCATACGGCATTAAAACCTTGGTTAAATATCAATATGAAAATATCTTATCAATGCGATCGCAAAAAGGATGTGTATCGTTCTATCGGTCTTCAGTTAATAAATGGACAAATAGTCGATGATTTTCAAACAAAAATGCAAAAACTATCTTTATCTGCGAAAATCCCCGATTATGCTTTTACCTTATCGCCATTAATTATGCCAAAGAGCGGGATGATAAGAATTGAAAATACAATTCAACAATCATTAACGCAAGAAGATCATACTTGGGCAGAAGAAGCGAAACAACGATGGACAAAGGATTTACAATTATTAGAACATTTTTATGAAGATATAGAGGAACCATCAGAAAGCTTACAGAATGAAAAGTTGGCATTAAAGGAACAATACGAACCAAAAATAAATATTTCGATTATTAACGGCGGCTTTTTTTATATAGCTTCAGAAGCTATATAAAAAGGCTGCTTGTTCGGAGTTATCATCCCTACAAGCAGCCTTTTTATGTTATCTTTTTATTTTAGTTCTTCTATTTTTGACACTTGCAGCAATTACATAAGGCAATATGCCAAACCAACGCAGCATAAAGGGTTCTTTGTTACCTTTACGTTCCGCTTTTAATTTTTTTCGCTGATCTTTAGGCTGATCCATATATTGCACAAATGTTTGCGTTAAATATTTTACATAATCATTCGTGTTCATCTTATCACCACAGCTTTTTATTAATAGGATGACCAACTCCTCTCCTATTTATTCAAGTAAATGAAGATGCTATTTATTTACCTCGACCCATTTGGTCATTTTTTTCTTTTCTTTATCATAATAACTCAACGCCCAAAGTCGGTAATTTGGAGGTGCAAGAAGGGAATATTCTACTTTTTCAACTGTAGGAGAATCCTTGGTTATCGTGTAATCAATCGTTGTATTGAAGTAATTGTATTGACCCGTTTCTGGAATTTCTTCTCCATTTGACAGCTTTTTTTCTAAGTCTTTTACCGTACTCATGAAATAATATTCTTGCCTGTACATAGCTTTCGTTTCTTGAAAAATGTGTTTTTTATTGACATAAAGCTGAATCATTACTAGAAAGAAGAGAATAAATAAGATAAAAATACAAAAAGTAATTGGATAAATAACCCCTTTTTCATTTCGAATCATTATTACTCCCTTCAAGCTGTACATACGACAAAATATTTACTTCTTTTTGCTGGTTATAAACATTTTTCACTTCCACTTTTACACCATTGTGAATTTCAGAAAATTGTACAGAAGCTACACCTTGTAAAGTTACTTCATGTCCAGTTGCATTAACTCTCCTTCTTATTTTCGTTAAATATAATTCATACATAATATTCTCCCCGTCCACATATAACAACAGCTTATTGTTTTCGACATGAATGGATTCAGACATTCTCACTTCTTTTTTTAATTGACCGACAAAAACTTGCCATTCCATCTCTTTTAATTGAACAGCGACCATTTGTTTTTCTATAATTATGTGTAAAATGGGAGGGAGGAAGGCAATGATTAACAAAAAAAGGAATAACGAAAACAGCATGTCCAATAACATAAATCCCTTATCATTGAACATTTTCACAAATTTGCTGTTTTTTCTGGAAAACATTCTCATAATATAAACATACTTCCTCCTCCCTTATCCACTTTATAGAATATCGTGTCCCATTCTTTTCTACTTCCATTCCCTTTTTTTCTTTTTCTTCTACACGAAACTGCATCAAATATTCGTATAAAAGTTGAGTAGATGTTAACTCCTGATCTAATTGCTGATACTGTTTTAACAAATGGGTATAAGCAGGAATAAAGAAAAGGGTTAAAAGAGACCAAATAGTTAAAGCTAAAAACATTTCTAGTAAGGAAAAACCTTTACAATTTTGCAACATAAAATCTTCCTTGTCCTATTTGAACAGTAAATTTGTAATTTTTATCTTCTATAGAAATGTAATAAGTGGCAAATTCCGACACATTGCCATTTCGAACGATGGAGAAAGAAATTGGGGTTAAATCTTGATTGATTTTTATACTTTCATCATAATAACGATCAACAATGTAGCCAGTCTGCATATCCCCACTAATATAATACCGCTTATGTTTAGGATAAAAATACACATACATCTTCATTTGATGAGATAAAGCATAGCTTTGGGCGTAATACAAATCCGACTGTAAAGTTGAAAAAAACAACTTTTCTTTAACCATAACATGCTGCGGTCTAAATAGTAGAAATGATATGGAAAGGAGAATCATAAAAACGGAAAGTGAAACCAACATTTCAATTAATGTAAAGCCTTTTTGATTATTTATCATGGTGTACTTGCAACCGACACCTCGCCACTACTACTAATGACAACTGCCTTTCCATTTGGACAGGTTGTTTGACCTTCTTGGACATAACCAGCATCTGCAAGAGCTTCCATATCTGTTGGATATTTTTGATTATCCATATAATAGGACTGGACTTCTGCTTGAGCCATTTTTACAAATGCATCACAACCTGTTTTATTAATTTTAGAATTATGTTTTGTAACATTTGGAATCGTAATAAGAAGCAATATCGAAATAACGAGAAGAACTATCATCATTTCAATTAACGTAAACCCTTTTTCATTTTTCATTCTTTTCTCCTTTCAAAAACCGTCTAACAACTGAAACATCGGTAATAATACAGCTAAATACAAACTAATAATGAGCAAACCAACCAATGCATACAAACTTGGCTGAATTATTTTTATTGTTTTGTTCGCTCCTTCCTGAAACGTATTTATACAAAAACTGCTAAAATAGTGAAGTTCTTGATCTAATCTTCCATTTTCTTGCCCATGCTGCAGTATTCTCCGTAATTCTTTTTCAAAAAAAGGAATGACGCTAAAAGCTTGTTCTAATCGTTCTCCCTTTCGCAAATGTTCCATGACTATTAATCCTACCTCAGCATATAAACGCTGCTGTTTATTTTGTTGGAAAAATTGTAGACTTTCATAAATCGAAAATCCGCTTGACACTAAATAACTTAATTGAAGTGTAATGATGTGGGTATAATAAAGAGAGAAGTATCTACCAATCAGAGGCAGTTGAACAAACATAGTACATCTTGTAATCATATCTTGTTTTTTAAAATAAAGATGATAATAAAGAATCAATAGGAGGATACATATGACAAGCAGCATGGAAATAATGGGGATTACTTTTCCAGCCCCAATAACAAAAACCATAAATATATTTTTCTTTAAATCCATGGATACAAAAAGACTTGTGAATTTTGGGAGTAGAATCTGTTGTACAAAAAAGAATAGGATGCATGTAAAACTAATTAAAAAAAGTGGATAGTAGAGGAGTTTTTTCAATTTTGCAACCGTTTCTTGTCTAGTTAATATCATTTTGCTGCCATCTTGAAAGGCTGCTGCAAAGCCGCCATGTTTCTCAGCAAAAAATACATAGCTGATCAACTGTTCATTAAATTGCATTTTTTTTAAGTTTTCATAAAACGATTCACCTCCTTGTAAGGCACCAATGCATGCCCGTATATCTTCCTGCTTTTGATCGGACAAATAATAAAGAGTAGAATGTGCTGCTTCTGCTAGTGAATAACCTCTTTCTAATAGCTCCCCAATACTTTTTAATAACAATGCTTGCTCTGTAAGTGACCATTTATTTTGTTTCTTCATCATATACCCAACGTTCATATTCATCTTCTTTAATAAAACCTAAAGCTATTCCTTTATTAATATTTTGAGCTAATGTTTTGTACTTGCTTGTTTCCTTGTAAACATTATTATGGAGAATGGGGAGAATCGTTTTTCCTGTTATAATCTCAAAAACACTTGCCCTTTTCACCCGGTCTTTTAAGCTAAAACAATAGGTAGAACAATCGCCGCTGCAATATGGACAAACTAGTTCTACTAATCTTTGTGCTGTTACTGCAATCAATGTTTGTTCTATTTCCAGCTTATTCACACCAAATTCCAGTAAACGATGAACCGCCCCTTTTGCATCTCGTGTATGCATCGTTGTGATGACAAGATGTCCAGTTAAAGCTGCACGTATAGCTATATGCGCCGTTTCTGCATCTCTTATTTCTCCAACCATAATAATATCTGGATCATGGCGTAAGATCGCTTTTAAACCTGTTGAATACGTAATGCCTGCTTTTTCATTCACTTGTATTTGCAGAACATTTTCTTGTGTTTTTTCAATTGGGTCTTCTAAACTAATAACATTACGATGATATAAATGGGCGTTTTCGTTAAGCAAAGAATATAATGTAGTTGTTTTACCTGATCCGGTCGGTCCTGTAAAAATGACAAGCCCGTGTGCATGCTTTAATAATGCAATTAATTTTCGTGAAGTATCTGGAAATAAACTAATGTGATAAATGGGGATTTCGTTTTTATCTTGCAAGATGCGGATGACTAAACTTTCATGTGGAATAGACGGCAGAGTGGAAAGCCGGAGTCCTATTTGCTCCCCTTTAATAGTAGTCGAATAAGAACCATTCTGAGGTCGCCTTCGTTCTCCAATATCCATAAATGCTGAAAATTTAAAATGGGAAATTAGTTTGTCACAATCTTTTGAGGAAAGAATATGTTTTGACTGTAGTTTGTTGGAAATGCGGAATTGAAGATGTGATTCTTTCTGTTTCGGGATAATATGAATATCTGTTGCTTCCTCTTCAACAGCTTCCCGAATAATACGGTTTGCAAATGCCTCAATCGACATCATGCTGCATTAAGCACCACCTTTCATTTGTTTAACAACTATTTCGATATTTCTTTCGCTATTCCTTCTAAAATATTTAAATTTTTTTATTTTTTTTCAATAATTGCAGAAAAAAAGCAAATTATTTTCTAGGATGGAGAATAAGGAAGCTTTCTTCATAAGATTTTCAAAAAGAGATGTATAAAAACCACCTTTTCATTCCATACTATATTTTGTGGCAATTAATTTATTGGGCTATAGCCAAGCGGTAAGGCAACGGACTTTGACTCCGTCACTCGTTGGTTCGAATCCAGCTAGCCCAGTCCAAACCAACTTTTTTTCTTCATTAAAAAGAAGCAGGCCCGTCAATGAACGGAGCATGCTTCTTTTTCTTTGGCTGTTTTCTCAAAGTTTGTTGTTTTTTACGTAAAAAAAATAGGAGAAGAAGTACTCAGCAGACTGAATACACGTAGACTCCTGTGGGAATGCGAGAAAGACGAGACCCCACAGGAGCGTATGCGACGAGGAGGCTCGGCGCTCGCCCACGGAAAGCGAAGTGTATTCGGGCTGCGAGTTTATAAGCAACAGTCTATAGGTAAACAGCCTTTTCTTTTTATCCTTTTATTAACTTGTTTACCCTAAAAATACTGAATATGTATATTTTTTGAACAAACTTATGGGCAAGATGTGAACATTTTATAAACTTATTGTTTTTACAGTGTTTATGGTAGATTGCTATATTATAATAAAGAAAATTAAATACGGAGGGGAAAAGCGATGGAAAATACGTTAAAAATCACCAATGTATTATCTGATCCAACTCGTTTTTATATTTATCAGTATATTACGAACCGTCATCAAGATGTTACTGTTCAGGAAATTGCCGATGAATTTACAATACATCCTAATGTTGCAAGATTACATTTATCCAAACTAGAAGATGTCCGAATGCTTTACTCTGAAACAAAAAAGACAGGTAAAGGCGGACGTCCAAGCAGATTATACCGCCTCTCAAATGAAGTCATTCAATTTAGTTTTCCATTTAGGGATTACCAATTATTAAGTAAAATTTTATTAAAATCGATGAATACACTTGGATTAGAAGGAAAACAAGCTCTATATAAGTGTGGCAAGCAATTTGGCAGAGAAATGATGGAACAAGAAATTGTTCGTTTTACAAATAACTCTGATACTCTTTCAAAAGATGATAAGCTCCGTTTATTACAAAATGCTAGTTTAATGACCGGTCAAATGCCTGTTCTAGAATGGAATGAAGATCAAACGTCTCTATATTTTGAAATTTTCAACTGCCCTTATAAAGAAATCGCTATGGAGCATAAAGAAAAAGTATGCAATATGCATCAACAATTTTTTGTCGGAATGTTTGAAGCACTGTTCCAAGATGTACAATTGATTGAAAAGCAAAATATTATTGCAGGCTGCCATCAGTGCGCTTATAAAGTAACAGTTTAATATATTGCTAGAAATCGATGTATATTTGTGAAAACAATCACATAAAGTGGAAAGCCCAAAAACAAAAAAAGTCTAGATTTTCTTATTCTAGACTTTTTTCCATTTAAAAACCATTTAAATATGGATTATGATCCATTTCATGAGCGATGGTTGTACTTCTGCCATGTCCTGATAAAATAATCGTTTCTTCTGGTAATGTCAGCAGTTTATCATGAATGCTAGCAAGAAGTGTACGTGCATTCCCACCTGTCAAATCAGTACGTCCAACACTTTCGTAAAATAACGCATCTCCTACAAATGCCAGACCTACTTTTTCAAAATAAAACGTAACGCCCCCCAGGGAATGACCTGGTGTTTCTAGAACAGCAAATGTAAACTCCCCAACTGCCATCGCGGGATTTTCATCTAGAAAATAATCAGCTGGTTTTGCAACAACAGGATTCGGCAATCTAAATGCAGCACTGCCATTTAACTTCGGATTGACCAACCATTCTTCTTCCTTATTATGTAGGTATACAGGTATGCTGTACTCCGTTCTGACAGACTCTACTGCACCAATATGATCAAAATGTGCATGTGTTAATAGTATTGCTACTGGTGTTAAATCTAGTTTCGAGATAATAGAAATAAGTTTTTCTCCATTATCCCCTGGATCAATTACTAAACAATTTTTGTTTTCGTTCCATACTAAATAACAATTTGTTTGCAAAGGGCCAAGAGGAATTTGTTTATATTCCATCTATCTCCACCTCCTGATGAATTTCCTTTATTTTTCGTTATTGGCAGACAAATGACTCATCACACGATCCACTTTATCTTCCATTTTTCTTTTGATATCTCGGCGGTCATCAATTCGAATATTCGTTGCTACTCGCACTAAACCTTTTGAAAAAGGAACCTCATGCATCGCCTGAATGACTTCAAACAGCTTAGATAACTCTCCTTCAATAATTGTATTCATTGGAGTAAGCTGATAGCGAATTTCTCCCTTTTCTTCATAACCTTGCAAGACTTGATGAATATCAGCAACATATTTACTTACACTTGGAGTTTCAGTTCCAATTGGAATAATGGTTACATCAACAATTGCCATATTTAACCTCTCCTTAAAAACCTGTTTTCTTTATCTTGTCATATTTACAAAAGATTCTCAACTAATAAGAAAGGCCCAAGACACCTGGATCTAGACATTTATACTTATCAATATAAATTTTATACAATAAAAAAAAGAAAGGGTCCTATTTTATGATATCTCTGGTGTTCATTGGGCTTCATCTTCTAATTAACCATTTTATAAAACATCAATTATTTGACAAAGAAATAATCTCTCCTGTTTTTACATTTATCATCTTTTCTTGATAGTGCCCATACAAACACCAGTCATTATTTGGAGATAGCTGTATTGGCTGGTTGTCTATAGGCTGCTGTACTATTTTTTTTCGCAATCCCGTTTTCGAATCAATCGAAATAAAATCAAACCCTTCATTATAGGACTCCGCATGGCCGCTTTTTTTCGGGATAAACGTATAAAAAGCATCATCCTTTAAATCAAAAAACGGAACAAGCCAATCGGCAAACTTTGATAAATGTGGAATCGTAAAGCTGCTAGTTTTGTGAAAGTCATGCTGATAAAAAGTATAAACAGCATTTTCAATATTTTGTGGATCTGTCGAAATCGTTAACACCAATCTTTCAAATACATGCATAGAATAAACATCATCTAAGTTATAAACGGTTTCATTTTTAGTTTGTAAATTTTTTGTTTTAATCGGAGCATGAAAGGAAGTATCATCCTTTTCCCAGTCTAAATAGGCAAGCTCCTCTTTTTGAAGCCATTGAGAAAATGGATTCATGCCCTGCAATGGGATTAGTTGTTTTTGTGAAAGCGATAACAAATATACATCACTTTTCCAGTCATCTGTAAAAGTCGAAACAAATAGTTCCATCTCATTATATGGATTCCAAACAAAATCAGCATCGTAACTTGCAAGAGATGTTGTATAAAGCTGCTTCCCGCTATTATCAATGATCGTTATTTCTCCAGCATCATCGGATGTAGCTGTATAAATTAATATCCTCTCTAAATTCGGGCTAATTTTAACGTTCACCATTTCTGACTTTGTTTGAAACAGCTTTGAATATTCTCCAGTAAAAAGCTCATAGGCATATAGTTGATAGCCATTTTCTACCTTTGCAATATAGGCGATGTTCTTATCACTTAGCCATCCTGCAACTTGAACAAACTCACCTTTTATTATCTTTGCAGGCGGAAGAAGCGGCTTTTCTTTCTGTTCTTTTTTCGGTATGTCTTTTTCCTCTTCTTGACTCGTTGTTACTTTCTGTTTAGGAGAACATCCAGATAGTACAAGTGTGAAAATAAGAAAAAGCAGAAGAAAAACATCCGATTTTTTCTTTAAAAGGTAAAACATTTTTTCACACCCTTTTATATAGCCTTTTGCTATGCACACTATAATGAATAGTAACACAAAAAAGCCGAAAATTTACGGCTTTCATAAAATCTTTTGGTTCTTTTCTCAAATTTTGTTGTTATTTACGTGAAAAAATGGGAGAATAAGTACTCAGCAGACTGAATACACGTAGACTCCTGTGGGAATGCGAGAAAGACGAGACCCCACAGGAGCGTATGCGACGAGGAGGCTCGACGCTCGCCCACGGAAAGCGAAGTGTATTCAGGCTGCAAGTTTAAAAACAACAATCTATACGAAAACAGCCAATCTTTTTTTACTTTTTTTCCAAACGAAAAATTCTTGATCACATATATAAAGCTGCTAAAAAGATACCGATTGCATCTCGGTAAATTTCATCAAATTGTGATAAGGGCAAGGGATTAATCCCCTTTCCTAACTCAATGGTGAATCCTGATTTTTTCACATCCTGAATAAACCAATCTTTATACCCTGCAAAGCTGTCAATATTTTGAATTGCTTCATAACCGCTGACACGCTCGAATTCAGTTGCAATCGCTTGTGATTCTTTCGGCTCCATCCCTTCATAACCCCAATAAAATTCTTTCCCTTGCGTGTGAAAGGCAAGCATCGTTTGAAAGTTTTCTTTTTCAGCAAGCTTTGCCATTATTTTAGCTTCCGGTTCTGTTAATGGAGCATCTCCCGGATAATCTCTAGGTGCAGGCGATTTCGGTTTTTTCCGTTCTTTTTCCACTTCCCATTTTGCAGGAAATTGATTATTTAAATCGACTCCACGAATATTTGCTTTCCATCCCGTAAAATCATTACTGCCACCATTTATTGCTACTACATTTTCTTGGTCCCTGTCTTGCGGTCCGTTTATGACAAGATCTACACCATCAGGATTTACCATTGGAACAATAGAAAGGTCAACAGCTTGATAAAGAGGCAGTGTTTGTACTCCTTTTATCATTGTTGCATTTGTTAAGGATAATAAATAATCATTCACATAAGACATTACTATTGAAGTTGTTATCCACTCATTTGCATGGAAAGAAGCATTCATATGAACCTTTTTGCTCCCCCTGCCTAAACGGATTTCTTGTATGGCATTCCCTAATACACTTTCTCCTATTGTATTTATTGTGATAAAAGGATAATTCGATTGTAATGATTTTATATCTTCCTGCAATGCTTGATAATCATATCGTTTTTTTCCATTCACTATTTTTTTTAAGATTCTTTCGGGCACTTCGATAGGATCCCCGATTTTTAATCGATTCGGATTTATTTGCTGGTTTAATAATAAAATACTATCAATCGATATATTTCTGGCACCGGCAATTTTCCATAATGTATCCCCTTTTTTTATTTGAAGCGTTTGTGTTTGAAAACCTGGAATATGAACGGTTTGACCGGTTATAATAGTATTCGGATTTATTGAAGGATTGCTGTCAATTATTAAGTTTAATGGAATCATAAAAAGTTGGCTATAATACCAAAAAGTGTCTCCGAGTCTCGTTTTAATCTCCAACATGAATCACTCCTTCCATTCCTTCATATTTATGATTTCTGAAATGAAAAAATACATAAGAAAAGCGCAGGCGACTTGCTCAGCCCCGAAGAAAAATGTTCTCTTGGCTCAAAAAGTGCTCTTTACTTTTAGAGACAAGAGGTTATCTTTCACAGGGGCTAGGCGCCGGAGCTAGACACTTATCTAAGTTAAAAATTTTACACTTCCTAATATTCGAATAAATCAGAAAACTTATACCAATATTCCCAGTCACTTCTTATGCTCTTTTATTTATTATAAAGAGGATGCTTCTTGCAATCTTAGCTGCAGGTTTCTCAGTGCACAGCATAGGATTACAAAGCATCCTCATTTCTAAACATCATATATATACAGTTTATGATTATTTTTGTCCTTTTGCCAACCAGGCAGCACCAATTACACCTGCTGCATTTCCAAGTGTTGCCACATCAATAGTCGTCGATTCGACAACACTTTTAAAAGAAAACTTTTGGAAATTTTCTTTTACAGGCGTTAACAAAACGTCTCCTGCCTTTGAAACTCCTCCACCTAATACAATCTTTTCCGGATTAAGTGTATTAGCGATATTAGCTAAAACTAAACCTAAATGAAGTGCAACATATGTAATGACTTCGTCTGCCACTTTATCCCCATTTTTCGTTGCAGCAAACACATCTTTTGCTGTTAGCTTACCATTTTGAGCTAATACATCTCGAAGCTCACTATTGATCGTTTTCTCGGCAAGCTTTTCGTTTGCTAATCTTACAATCCCAGTGGCAGATGCTATCGTTTCTAAACAGCCCGTTTTACCACAATTACAAGGAGCACCGTTTTCTATTTCAGACGTTAAATGGCCGATTTCTCCAGCTGCACCTTTAGTACCTTGAACAATATTGCCATTAATAATTACACCACCGCCAACACCAGTACCTAAAGTAACACAAACTAAATCTTTGCAGCCAGCTCCAGCACCTTTCCACATTTCACCTAACGCAGCACAATTCGCATCATTATCAATAGAAACAGGTAAACCAAGTTCTGTTTCCAACTTTTCCTTTAACGGAAAATTATCTGGCCATCCTAAATTTACGGTATTATAAATAACGCCTGTTTTATAATCAAAAGGACCAGGCGCCCCCATCCCAACACCTAACACATTTGATTTAGAATGATTCCATTTTTGCAAATGTTCTTCAACCGATTTTGCAATATCTTTTGTAATATTTTTTCCTTCATCGGAATTATCAGTCGGAATTTCCCAATTTTCAATAATTTCACCGTTCAAAGTTAAAAAAGCGATTTTGACAGTAGTACCACCTAAATCTACACCAACTACCCAGTTTTCCGTCATGATTTATTCTCCCCTTACTTCTCTCTTTCTTCTTTTAAATGCTGAATTTTTTGATTTATGATAAATATCGCTGACTCTAAGTCTTTTTTTTCAATTAATTGAGATTGATATATTTCTTCCAATTCTGATTTCATTAATTCCAAGTCACCGATTCGATCACCAGTATAAATAATCGTTCCATAGCTTTTTAAATATTGTTGGACATCATAAATACTTTTCATTATTACCCTCTATTTTATTCTATTATTTTATGAACACGGATATTAAATCGCTTTCATTCAAGTATATGATAATTTCCTGTTTTCCTCAAGGGTATTATAAGAAAAGCGCAAACGCCTTGGCAAGACCATTAAAAAAATATTTTTTGGACATGAATAAAGCTTTTCCGCCATATACTATGTAAAGTTTTGTTTGTCCTTTATTAAAACAATCGTGGTGATGAAAATGAAACGAGATTTTATGTTATTAAGTTTTTGTCTTCTTATTATTATTTCTATATTTTATATTTTTCAACAAAAACAAATTGCAAAAGAAAGTATTACTTACTTTCCAATCGACCCAACAGTGTCTTTTCCTATTGCAGAAACATCTATCACTTTAGAAAAGCAAAAAAACGATAATTATAGTATTTTATGGGAAACGACATCTAATTTAAATAAAAGGGCTTATTTAAGACAACATATGAGTTTATTGTATGCAAATGGCAAGCTCGTCAGTACGATGGGGGAATGGAAACAACATACGATGCTATTAACCGAACGAAAGAGCGTTGTAGAAAAAGAAAGCAGACTATTTAAAACCATCTCCTTTCATTATGCAGAAATTCATGATGATAGTGATCGGATTTTCAGTTCGCAAAAAATAACAGATGATTTTTTATATGTAATTAATTCTCGATTTGACAATAAAGCAAAAGCTTTCAAAACTCCTCAATCAAGAGAAGAAAAAGAATGGAAAAAAACATTGGATTCCGAAACAAATCATTATATAACCTACTATTTTAATAAAGGTGTAAAAGAAAATCGATTATTGTTGAATCAATATCCAATTCGTTTACTATTAACTGATCTAAGCAAGTATGATAATCTCCCATTTAAAGGATTTACAAAAGAAAAAACTGCTCAAATAATTGGACAATTAACGGAAGGATTATACAAAAATTATTTCCTGGGAATTAGGAAAAAAGATGGGACAATCGTTGATCCGATAGGCAGCACCATTCCTTCTATATTAATTAATAAAGATCATCTCCTTGTCGAATTCACAACAAAAGATGGAGAATCTGTTATTTTACGACAAAGAATAACTAATCAGTAAATCATTGTCATCCTTAACGATATTTATTAGGGGCATCTTAAAATATCGTTGATTGAAAAAGTTTATTGAAGTTATTTTTTCAACTCTTCAGATTTAGTTATCATGAAGATTAAAGTACAAATTCAACCTACTTTCAGACTGAACGACAAGCTTGTCTTTTTATTTACGAAGCCTGGCTTATATTACCATTTTTAAATAAACCTCATCAGAAGTAGATATTGTGAAAAAGCTGTTTTCTCAAAGTTTGTTGTTTTTCACTTGAAAAATGGGAGAAGAAGTACTCAGCAGACTGAATACACGAAGACTCCTGTGGGAATGCGAGAAAGACGAGACCCCACAGGAGCGAATGCGACGAGGAGGCTCGACGCTCGCCCACGGAAAGCGAAGTGTATTCAGGCTGCGAGTTTAAAGCAACAATCAACCTTCGCAAAAAAGACAGGCGTTTTTCGACAGCCTGAACAAGGTTTTTCAATAACTTGTTGGTCTTGAAAAAACGGTGCTCATCATTTTATCTCGAATCCCAGGCAAATTCATGACAAACTTAATTAAATATTGTCTTATCAAGCTGTTTTTAAGGACCATATTCATGATGCGATATCGTTTTTTAATCAAAACATATCCACCTAATCCAATTAATATAATGGAAAAAAGTCTTGACATTTTTTATCCCTCCCACCAAGTAGTTTGAGAAAATGACATGTTTTTTATCCATTATTTTTTCTTTCGTAATTCCTAGGAAACTGCACGGCTTCTCCTCTTTTTACTTACTATAGACCTTATTCTCTGTGATAATTTTTGAAACAGGCTGATCATGTGGTTCTATAGGAAGCTTTTCCACTATTTGCTTTTGAAAAGCTAATGAAACAGTTATGCCGCTGTATTTTTGCAAATAGCGATCATAATATCCACCGCCAAAACCGATTCGATAGCCGCTTTTTGTATATGCAAGACCAGGCACAATCAGCAAATCCATCTCATGATGATCTGTTGCTTCTGTTATGTGTTCAACCGGTTCATACAAGTTGCTGTACACTTTTTCTAATTGCTCAAATGTCTCGATTTTCCGAAAAATCATTTCTTTCGTTTTCGGTAAACATTTTGGTACACTTACCGTTTTTCCTAGTTGCCAGCAAGTTCGAATAATGGAATATGTATTGACCTCCGGATAATTTGAAATCGTGATGCCAATACTATTTGCTTGTATAAAACTACTATCTTTATATAAATTTTCTGCAATTTGCTGTGACAACTGTTCATGAAAATTTTTATTTATAGTTTGTAATTCCGCTTTTAGCTGTTCTCGTAAGGCCGTTTTCTTCTCTTCCACAAGTATTCCTGGTCATATTAAAGTATAACAATTCATACCAAAACATATTAAATTGACCAGGATTCACCTCCCTTTTGTCGTTTTTTTAATACCAATAAATTTTGCTGAATCTCCAAATTAATTTTAAAGGTTTTATCCCATATCTTTTCAGAATCTGCCCATCTATTGTTGTCATATTAAACTGTTTTCTTTCTGGGTATAAAGCGGTTATAAAACCAACATATTTTTCGCCATTTCTTTTGGTATAACAAACATAATCTCGATGCTTAAAACCTTCTACTTCTTTTGTTTTAGCTTTGCTCTTTCTAAGCATTGGTTTTATAACCCAGTCCTTTATTTCACACTTATGTGGATTGACCTCTAAATTTGTTGTCACAATGGCGTCATTGCTGTGACTCTTTTCAATATTCCAATCAATCCGTCTATTCGCTGTGTCTCCTCCGGTTGTGAGTGTTAAAAGAGCCACTTTTTTTAGTTCTGTCCGCAAATGCTTTTTCCCTTGCATTACATGCATAGCCGCTTTATAATCAATCTTTTTTCCATCAATGAGGGCATAAAATCGTTCGGCATGGTTCATTTCTTCCCCGTTAATCTGGTTATGGCAGGAGCTGCACAAAGTAATGAGATTTAAAATCGAATCCGCGCCTTTTAAACGTCTCGGTGTAATATGATGAACCTCTAACCTGCAATCGTTTTTCCCACAGCTTTGACATGTATACTGATCACGCATGAGGGCAGCGATCCGTAAATGTTCATCTAAACGGTTTGATTTTTGATAGTGCCATCGGTATAGTTTTTTCCCTTCGCTTAATGCACGGATATCGATTTGCACATCCTCTAAATGAATGTGATCCATTCGCACCATTGCGTTAATTTTTTGATGACACGAAGTATGGCTTCTTTCTTTTGTTTAATACTAGGGGGAATTCTTCCTTTTCTTTTCGATGCACAGCGATTATCGAATCGTTTTTTTCGATATTTTTTATGCGATCTTCTGTATTTTCTATGACCTCGCCTTACATCTATTTTGTCTTTGACATCTTGTCTATGCTCGATTGTCCCTTTGAACACGGGCTTGTTTTTAGATGCGTAATCTTGAACCAAAGCAATTCCCGTATACTTAGCTCCATCATCAATGCCTAGTACAATCGGAGTTTTGTCTATTTTTTCAGGCGGAATCTCTTTTAATAATTGAATCACCATTGGAAACTTATTGACTAGTTTCGCTCGATTTTTTCGAATTAAATACCAGCCTTTCTTTTCCTTTGTAGGGCTCAGGGCGCGATCATTTACATCCAATACAAAGCAATAAGAAGTCATCTCTGACCAACATCCAAATAGGGTATTTTCCTTCTTGCTAAAGTCAAAGGGCGGACATGTGTTTTTGGTGTTTCGCTTCCATAACCTAGGTTAGCTTTCTTCCTCAACACTCACAGATCAGGAGACTGAAAGAACATCTCATCGGATACATACCGTCAGGTGTGTTTTTACCGAACCCCTTCAACGTAGTTCAACGTGCTATCTTTCTTTCGAGAGACTACACTCACTTAAGCTGGAAAGCAATCAACCCTCCATGACAAACCAAATGTTACGATTTGTTATGGTTTAATAATAGCTGTTGATAGCTCCCTAATAGCTAGCTATGAATATTAAGAGCCTCTATAGTGCACAAAAAAAACAGAAGGGATATCCCCTCTGCTTATTTTGTTTCGCGATGAGTTGTTGTACGTTTTTCTCTTGAACAATATTTTTTTAGCTCAAGACGATCTGGATTATTTCGTTTATTTTTTTTAGAAATGTAGTTACGATCTCCACATTCTGTGCAAGCTAACGTAATGTTTACACGCATGTTATTTCCCTCCAAACTATTGCTATACTAGTTCGCCAGGCTGTCGACAAACGCTCGCTTTCTTCGTTGTTCTCCTTACTCGGATGCTCATTACCCAACCACGGTAACTCCGCTCCTCACAAGGCTTCACGCCTCGAAAGACAAACGTTTTCGATCAGCCTAAAGTTTCTGCTAAAATTACTTGGTCTACACTATATCTAGTTCGTGCATACGACTTTTATATGATAACACTTTTTGTTAGGAAATGCTAGTATGATTTTTTATTAGTAATTGATTCAAATCCATCAGCTCTTTTTTTTCTGCTCCATGAATGGTCCATGCTTTGCAACTAGCTATTGATTGTGGTTTCATTTCCAAATTTAATGAGAATATACTAACAGAAGCTCCCTTTCCCATCGGTTGATACTTTAAGATTCCATTGGCATTATTGCTCCATATCAACTCTGTATGAACATTCCAAAGTGGCTGCACCGTTTTTTGTTCTATTCTGCTGCCATTACTGGTTTCTCCGTTCACTAAAAATAAATGATTATTTACAGTATGAAAAATAACATTATCTGTTGGCGAAACAAAGGTTAACTGCTCATCAAGAGGTTTCGAATAATAATTTAACATTAAAACTTTCATCTGTTTTGACAAGACTGAATGATTTCTTACAAAAATTTCGTTATATTGAATTTTTGAATGTTTTGGAACATGCTTGATATGGACTGAGATAGCTTGTTCAGGAATTAATTTTTCATATCCATTTTGAATCCAATATGTTTTTCCATCTAGCCAAATGCCAATCGTACCAACCAATCTCCCGCTAATAGACTTTTTTTCCATACTTTGGTAATCTGATTGCAAATAAGCTTCTGTTTTCATCCTTATTCACCTTTTTTTTAGTTATTTTTATTTCAACAAAGAACTTGCCTCCATTAAAGACTATACTACTCGTTTCTAAACATTTTCTTTCATCTTATTTTGAATCAACAGCTCGTCGAATACTCTTTTCGTTTCATCTCCAACGCGATTCCAACTAAATAATTGTTCTACTAGCTTTCTTCCATTGTTTCCGATCTCTTTTGCTTCTCTTTTATTCTCTAACAAAAACTGAATGGCTTCTATAAGATCATTAACATTACCAGGATCTATGAGAATCCCTGTTTTTTTATGGTCGACTATCCCTTTTAATCCCCCCGTATTGGAAACGATGGTTGGTTTTGCAAAGACAAGGGATTCTAATGCAACAATGCCAAATGGTTCATAATGACTTGGAATAACGGCAATTTCAGCTAATTGATAAAAGGCTCTTTTCTTCTCTTCTTGTAAATATCCTGTTAACAATACAGTAGATTGCAAATTATTTTTTTCAATATATTTTTTATATTCATCGTACATAGGACCTACTCCGGCAAGGACAAAAAACACATTCGAATTTTTTTGTCTAAATCTTTTTGCTGCTTCTAATAATGTCCCAAATCCCTTTTCTTTTACAAGCCTGCCAATAGCAAAAACAATTCTTTTTTGCTTATTAATGGAAAACTCATGGATAGTTGATATAGAAATATCTTTTATTGCTTGTGCATTTACCCCATTTGGAATTATCGTTATTTTGTCTCGTTCTGTTTGAAAAATATTCATTACTTCTTCTTTCATAAATTCACTGCAAACAATAATTAAATGAGAGGATGCAATGAGATGTTTTTCTTTATTATGAATAAACCTTTGCATCTCTGTATAAATGCCACCGTTTCTACCATGCTCTGTGGCATGTATCGTGGAAACTAACGGGATATTTAACTCCTTTTGCAGCGAAATAGCTGCTGCTCCTACAAGCCAATCATGGGCATGTATTATATCAAACGGATAAAAGGCTGCAAGCTCCATTCCTTTATTCCACATACTGATGTTTAATCCACCAATCCAATGAATAAAATTTGCTTCCAGACTGTAAATTGGTTTAACTCGATATACGAATAAGCCTTCTCGTTCTTTACAGTCATACGGTTCTGCCTTTATATCCTGAGTTGTTATTAGGTGAACTTCATAATCTTTTTTTATTAAACTTTCACATAATCCTGCAACATGTGTTCCAAGACCGCCAACAACATTTGGCGGATACTCCCAAGATAATAATAACACCTTTTTTTTGCCGTTTTGTTCAACCTTAACTTCACGTTGTGACATTATTTTAAATGAATGATTTAATACAGGGAATTGTTCTTCTCTAGATATTAACATGTTTTCATCATATTGATTATGAAAACTTTCAGAAATTTTCACTGCTGCTTCTATATGATTTTCGATTTTATTCCTATTTTTTTCAAGAACAGGAGATAGTAGTCCTGTAAGAAAAAGCCATTCTTTTTCAAGCGCTTTTATTATTCTAATTGCTTTAGATGGCAGCTGTAACCTTTTCCATTGCTCCAGTTCTTTTTCTATAAAAGAGCTTGCTGCATAATATTTTCCATACCTTTCAATATCAATATCATTTATCTCTTGTAAAAAACTTGCACTTAAATGCACTTTATCGAGATCTTGACTAAATTGTTTTATATACATACTAGGAGAAATGTGGACAACAAATCCTTCGTCCATTAAGTATGTTAACTGTTTATCCAATTCTTTTTTTCGGAAATGATATGCTGTTAATTCCATAACTAGCGAGATGACCGATTGCTGCCGATAATGATTGTATTTATTTGTTAATGCTACCATTTCTTTTTCTACCATTACTTTTTGCTTGTTGTCATTATTTAATAAATCATACAAATTCTCTTGAATTGGAAAAAATATGATATCATGTGGGGATACGACTGCCGTTCCTTCTTCTAAAGGGGCAGGATCACTATAATAAATCGTTTCATTACGAATAAAACTAAACTTTATACCAGCTTTATTTAAATATAAATCTAGTCCTGGAGCATAACGACCTTGCGGAAACCAAAAGCCTTTTGCCTGATATGCAAACAGATTTTGCAAAATAGCTAATCCTGCTTCTATTTGTAGAGTAAATCCTGATTGTGTAGAGATATTTGGCAATGTACTAAACGTTGCGGGACATGCAAGCAAGTCCAATTTATTATTCTTCATTAGCTTTTTTATCGTTTCGTTTAATTGTTTATGATACTTTAGCCAATATTCGTATTCTTCTTTATATTCCTGTTGATTATTTTCTAAAAATTCAGTCATCTCTTCTTGAAAGCTAGTTAGCTCTAAAATTTCATAATACGTTGGGGGCATTGCCAACTGTACCGGATAATTTCCGTTTTGTTGTTCTAAAGCTTGTAAAAAACGAATAAACTGAATGGAAGCTACATATGTTTTGTTTCTGTCTTCTTTACTTATCGAAAAAAATTGAATGAAAGGAATATCAGCATATACAACCGTTTGAAAATAACAATAATTCATTTCTTTTCAACATCCTTTCGTTCTTCCATTTTATAATAACTATAGGTACTAACGTGTTCAATCCAATTTGGCATTATTACTTTTCCTTCTACCCATTTCTCCATTTCTTTAGCTAAATTTCCAACATGTGCTTTTGATGTTCTTGGCAATTGAATAGGATTTGATTGTAAAACTGGCAAAAAGGTTTGATAGTGATCGAATACACCTATTTCAAAGCAATAACTACGATTAGGAGCTAAATCAGATACGACAAAATAATCTGCCCCATTCGTTAATGTTATTTGTTTTGAGGAATGGGCGTTGCTTCCATTGTAAATAATACTAGTTATATCGTTAATTTTTAAAACAACCGTTCGATTGCTACTGTTTATTTCATAATAAGAAGTAAGGATATCCCATTTTCCTTGTGGGATTTTCCAGAAAACAAAAACACTAGTTGCTGATATTGACCACGCTTCCATTCCGTTGTTCCGCATCATCGTATTAATGCTTGTCCTTACCATTGGAGAAATATATAGTTCATTTTGTTCCTCCTTATTTTGTTTGAAGGTCTTTTGCTCTTCAGGATTGTTTTTCATGTATTTATTCCACTGATATTGAATTTTCCCGACTGTCGATTCTAGTTCATTGGCAATTTTACGAAAAGAAAGTCCTTTTTTTCTTAACTTGATGATTTCATCCAGCAATGAAAGTAGCACCCCTTTCCTGTATAGTTTTAGTTAATAACCTTTCACTTTGTTGTTCTAGAATCTTATTTGTTATGTTTTTATTTATACTTTTATGTTATCACTGAATAGCAGATGTCACAATGAACATATTTTGTCGTAACATGCTATCGATATTGTTCATTAGTCTTTTGGAACGAAAAAATTTTTTTCTCCATGTTTTTCCTCTTTTAAAAGGCTTTCATTCGACACAAGAGAACGAAAAATATGCGTGTTAAACGACATTTTTTTGTTTCTACGGCAATTTTCGTAATATACGTTTTTCAAATTACGCACTAATAGAAAACAATTAACTCTGAAACTACTTAACTTGGAAGAAAAACGCACCTTTTAATTACAATATGTAGTGTTTCTATTAACAATCATATGCATGGTTTCTCTTAAATGGTAAAATAAATAGTGAGGCTATACATAACAGCTTAGTATTTCTTAGAGGTGACTATATGTTTATTTTAATGATCTGTTTATTAAGTTTTTCCATTGTCCTTTTTCTATTATCTTTTTTTGCAAAAGACCCCTACAAGACCTTGCAGGATGATTTAGATCAACTCTCCATTCAGCAATATCAAGAACTTTATAAAGTGAAAAAAAAATTAAAATTATTAGAAGAAGAATTATTGATAGATGAAGTAGATTTACATACATCACCAGTACACAGCAGCAAAATAGAGAATCCAAACATCACAAATATTCACGCCATTATTAAAAATCAAGTTTGGTCATTAGCGTCTCAAGATGTACCTATTCATCATATTGCCACGCAATCATCTTTATCCGTTAGTGAAGTGCAAGAGATTATTAAGGAAGGCCAAAAAAGGGGAATGAATGTATGAATAAGTCAAGTCTGCGTGCTTTCGCATTCGGCGTTTTCTTTTCTGTCAGTCTGATTGGCTCTTATTACAGCTACAGCGAAAAAAAGCAGACAGCAGCAAAGCCAACTACAAATGAAGCAGAAAACCTTTTAAAAGAAAAAGGATATACGATCTTAACGGAAACAGAATATGAACAACTGCAAACACAAATAAAACAAGCAAAAGAGTCTAACGAAAAAGACAAACAACCAAATAAGAGTCCAGTTAAAAAAACATCTGATTCTGTTTCGTATGACCTTTATATTGTAAAAGGAATGACCATTACACAAATTGCCGAACAGCTTGCTAACAAAAAAATCATTGATAATGAAAAAGACTTTGAACACTATTTAATAAAAAATAATTATCATACGAAGGTGCAAATTGGTACATTCACCTTAACAAATAACATGAACTACAAAAAAATAGCAGAAGCCATTACAAAATAAGCATATAAAAAACTCTCTTGTTAGGTTGGATACTTAACCAACTACTTAACAAGAGAGTTTTTTATTTTGGCTCTTTTCGTATAGATTATTGTTATTTAACCCGCAGCTGAATACACTTCACTTTCCGGGGACGAGTGCCGAGCCTCCTCGTCGCATATGCTCCTGCGGGGTCTCGTCTTTCTCGCTTTTCTTATTTACCAATCAAAATGCCTACCTTTTACTAAATAAAACACACTTTCGGCAATATTCGTTGTATGATCTGCTGCCCGTTCTAAATAACGACAAACGAAAGTAAGATGAGAAACTTGTTGGACAAACTCAGGTTTTTGTCTGCTTATGTCCATCAGTTCATTGATTGCAACCCCATATAAATGGTCTACTTCATCATCTATTTCTGCAATCTTTATGGCTAGTTTCGTATCTTCTTCATTAAAGGCTTTCAGTGCAAGCTCTAGCATATTACATGTAATTCCCACCATTTTTTCTACATGGGCAACTGGTTTCACTAACTCCTGGCTGCCGATTCTAATGGTTGCTTTTGCAATATTTACTGCAAAATCAGCTATTCTTTCTATATCTGTTGCAATCTTTATTCCGACAATAATTCTTCTTAAATCAATCGCAACAGGCTGCTGTTTCGCAATAAGCAATATTGCAAAATCATTAATTTCTTCATACATCATATCTGCTTTTGAATCATTATCAATGATCTCAAGTGCCAAATCAATATTTTTTGTTTTTAACGCTTCTAATGATTTCTGCAGTGCATTTATGGAAAACTCACCGATTTCAGTTAACTTCATTTGCTGCTCTTTTAACTCTAGCTCAAACTTTTCTCTAACCGGCATACATTTTCTCTCCTTTTATTGTAAACATTATACTTTTATCCAAAACGTCCTGTAATATAGTCTTCAGTACGTTGATCTGTTGGATTAGAGAAAATTTTATCTGTTTGATCAAATTCTACTACTTCTCCATTTAAGAAAAATGCTGTTTTATCGGAAATACGCGCTGCTTGCTGCATATTATGTGTCACGATAATGATGCTGTAACTTTCTTTAATTTCTTGGACTAGTTCTTCTACTTTTAATGTGGAAATTGGATCTAACGCAGAAGTTGGCTCATCCATTAAAATAACATCAGGTTCAATTGCTAAACATCTTGCAATACAAATACGCTGCTGCTGGCCTCCAGATAATCCAAATGCATTTTGATGCAAACGATCTTTCACTTCATCCCAGATTGCTGCGCCTCTTAAACTTTTTTCCACGATTTCATTTAATATTTTTTTATCTCGTATACCATGAATTTTCGGCCCGTAAGCAACATTTTCAAAAATAGACTTTGGAAATGGATTTGGTTTTTGGAATACCATTCCTACTTTTGTACGAAGCTCTTCTACTCCATAGTCTTTATCAAAAATATTACGGCCGCGATAATTTATTTCTCCAGAAGTTTTTACACTTGGAACAAGCTCAATCATTCGATTTAATGTTTTAATATAAGTAGACTTTCCACATCCAGAAGGACCAATAATAGATGTTACTTCATTTTCCATAATATCTAAATCGATATTTTTTAATGCATGTTTTTCTCCATACCATAAATTTAATTGATTCGTTTTATATACAATGCTTTTCTCTGCTGTGTTTGTTGACACTTCTTTTTTTGTCACAGGTTTTTTCGCTAATGTACTATTCATATTAAATCCCCCTTATCCTATTTAAGATTAATAACGTTTCTGAAATTTATTGCGAATTAGAACAGCGATTGAATTCATTATTATTAATAAACCTAATAAAACGATAATTCCTGCTGCTGCTAAATTTTGAAATTCTTCTTGCGGTCTTCCTGTCCAGTTGTATATTTGCATTGGAAGAACAGTAAACATATCAAAAACCGTTTTTGGCAAAAACGCTAAAAATAGCGGCAATCCTAATACAACAAGTGGTGCTGTCTCTCCAATCGCCCGAGAAAGAGCTAAAATCCCTCCTGTTAAAATACCAGGGATTGCTGTAGGCATTACCACTCGTACGATCGTCTGCCATTTCGTTGCACCCATTCCTAAAGAAGCTTCTTTTAATTCATTTGGCACCGCTCTGATCGCTTCTTGTGAAGCAACAATAATAATTGGGAGCACTAATAAACTCATCGTTAATCCTGCTGCTAATACACTCGTTCCTAAAGATAATGCACGAACAAATAAAGTTAAGCCTAATAAACCAAATACAATGGAAGGTACTCCAGCTAGATTAGCAATATTTAATTTAATAAAAGCAGTAAACTTATTTTTACTTGCATATTCTTCTAAATAAATAGCTGTTCCTACTCCAATTAATAAAGAAACAGGAGCAACAACCGCCATTAGCCAAACAGTTCCAAGCAGCGCTGTATATACACCAGCTTGTTCAGGTTTACGTGACGGTAAACTTTGTAAAAACTGTAAATCCAAATAGCCAATTCCTTGAGTCAATACCCGATAAAAAAGGAGCCCTAATATAACCAAGCCAAACATTGTTGCACAAAAGAACAGTGCACGTAATATCACATTTTTTATCAGCCTTGGTTTCATTTTTTCAGTAACTTTTGCATGATCAACTAGTTTCATCAATATTCCTCCCTAAAACGACGAGAGATAAACTGCGCAAGTAAATTCATCACTAATGTAAATAAAAATAAGGTGAATCCAACTGCATAAATACTATAATAAATCGTGGTGCCGTAACCTGCATCACCTTGGCTTACTTGGACAATATACGCAGTCATCGTTTGTATAGATTCTGTAACGTTTAAACTTAAGTTCGGGGTGCTCCCTCCAGCTACAGCAACGATCATTGTTTCCCCAATCGCTCTCGATAACGCTAAAACGATAGATGCAACAATTCCAGAAACTGCTGCAGGCAATACTACTTTTAATGATACTTCAAGTTTTGTAGAGCCTAATCCAAGTGCACCTTCACGCATGGAGTTAGGAACGGAGCTCATTGCATCTTCTGAAAGAGAGGCAATCATTGGTGTAATCATAATTCCGATTACAATCCCTGGGCTTAAGGCATTAAACATTTCAAGGGAAGGCATGATATCTCTTAAAACAGGCGTTACAAATGTTAAGGCAAAAAAACCATAAACAATTGTTGGAATTCCTGCAAGAACTTCTAGTATAGGCTTAATAATACGTCTTGTTTTATCGGATGCGTATTCACTTAAAAAAATGGCAGAGGCTAATCCAAGGGGAACCGCAACAATAGCAGCGATGCCTGTTACCTTTAGTGTTCCTGAGATTAAAGGCATAATCCCAAAAAAGCCTGGATCTGAGAACGGATACCATTTTTTCGCTGTAAGAAATTCCACGAAAGAAACTCGCTCGAAAAAAGTAAAGGTTTCAGCTAGTAATGTAAATAAAATTCCTAGCGTAGTTAAAACAGATAGTATTGCTGTAACTAATAAAACTTTTGGCATCAATTTTTCCAGCACTTGATTTACACTTGCTTTTTTCTTGTTCTCCTCTATCATCTGTTGTACAGAGAATGATTGCTTTGTTGAGTTTTGTACACTCATTATGAAAAATCCCCCTTTATCCACATGCGAAGATGGAAAGCTTAAGTGCAAAGCTTTCCATCAAACTTTTTTTACTTAACAGCTTTAATTAAATCTGCATCTTTTGTATATTCTTCTTCAGGAAGCTTAACGTAGCCAACATCTTCAGACATTTGAGCTGCATTATCGATGATGAAGTTCGCAAAGTCTTTTACTTCTTCTTTTTTCAATGAGTCATTTTTGATATACGTGAATAATGGTCTTGATAACGGTGCATACTCTCCGCTTTCTACTGTTTCATTAGTAGGTTCTACTGGGCCGTTTCCACCATCAATCGGAACTACTTTTAATTTGTCTTTATTTTCAGCATAATAAGCATAGCCAAAGTAGCCGATAGAGTTTTTATCACCTGTAACACCTTGTACTAATACGTTATCGTCTTCTGATAAAGTAGCTTTTTGAGCAACTGGTTTACCTTCTAAAATCACTTCATCAAAATAATCAAATGTTCCAGAATCTGTTCCAGGAGAATAAAGTTTGATTTCTTCTGCTGGCCATCCTTTACGAATATCTGACCATTTTTTTGTTTTTCCATCTTCTATCCAAATTTTCTTTAATTCATCAAGAGTCAAGTGATCTACCCATGTATTATCTTTATTTACAACAACGGATAATCCGTCATAAGCTAATCTTACTTCTGTATAGTCAACACCTTTTTTTTCTAATTCAGCTTTTTCTTCATCTTTAATTGGACGTGATGCATTACTAAAATCTGTTTCTCCAGCGATAAACGCTTTAAAACCGCCACCTGTACCGGAAGAAGCTACAGATACTTTTACATTCGGCTGCTCACTTCCATATTCTTCAACAATAGCTTCCATGATAGGATAAACAGTAGAAGAGCCGTCTATTTTAATTTGACCTTCAAGTTGCTTTGCGTCTCCGTTGTCAGCATTATTTGCGTTGTCGCCTGCTCCACATGCAGTTAGTGTAAGCACTGCTCCTAATAATGCTGTAAAACCTAATCGTTTAAAGCTTTTCATTTCTTTATTCCCCCTAAGGATGGTTGTTTTGTTTACAAATTCTACTATAAGACTTTTGTATTAATTATGTTTTAACGAATTGTAAAGGTTTTGTAAATTCGCTAGAGTTAGTAGACTTCTTAAAAGCTGTTAAAACACTTGCTTTTTACTCTTCTTTAGGCATTACTACGCGATTTAGTCAACTCCATAACCTTATATACGTAGTTATTTTGGACTACTTCCTATTAAAAAAGAGGTAAAACTATTCTTGACTAATAGTTTTACCTCTTTTTAATTGCTTATTCTTCTTTTTTTCCTTTTCCATCACTATCTTGCAGACGTTCCTTTTTTAAATCAAAATACGCATCCAATACTCTTTCGCCAATCTTTTTATTTGCGCCATTATCGACGCTTCCTTGATAAGCCCATGGAACCATAACAGCCATTGCTACTTCCGGATTTTCTGAAGGAGCATAACTAATTAAGCTTAAATTATATACTTCTGGAGGTTCCTTATAATCACTTCGCAACGGACCATCATAAAAAGCTTGTGCAGTTCCTGTTTTTGCTGAAGGCGAATACGATTTTCCACCTAAATAAGTATACGCTGTCCCTTTTTGTGTTTGAGCTACCATTTTAAACCCTTGCTGTACCCTTTTGATCCATTCTGGCTTAGCATCAACCGTATTTAATACTTTCGGTTTAATCGTTTCAACAATCGGCCCAAGCTCGTTTTCATCAGAAACTGGCTCCCTTATTTCTTTAACAATATGCGGTTTCATTCGGCTGCCGCCATTAGCAATCGTAGAAACATATTGAGCAAGCTGCATAGTGGAATACGTATCATATTGTCCTATTGATAAATCGAGTAAAAACCCTGGCAATGTTGTATTGGAGCCTTTAAAGCCAGTTTGTTCATTTGGCAAATCAATCCCTGTCCGAACGCCTAAACCAAACTGTGCATAATAATTTCTCATCGTTGTAAAAGCACTCGGACTAACACTTAATGGTTGATTATATTCATAATTTCCGCCGCCGATTTTTATGGCGGTTCTAAACATATAAACGTTTGACGATCTTTGCAATGCTGTTAAATCATTAATATTCCCCATATAGGTCCATGATTTTTTCAGTGGGGTCCCTGCTATTTTTATGCCTGTATCACTTAAAACAGTGCCAGGTGAAATAGCACCTGTTTTATATCCGGCTAATACTGTAGCACCCTTTACAACAGAACCTACATTATATGTTGTTGTAATATTGCCAAGGGCATCATCTTGCATTTCTGTTTTTCCGGTCTCTTCATTTTTTACTAATCTTTTTCCCGCCATGGATAAAACTTCACCAGTATAGGGGTCCATTAACACAACATAAGCACGATCTAATAGCTTTGTTCCTGCTGATTGTTTTGCCCTTTGTAATTCTTCTGCTATTATTTTTTCTACTTCCAGCTGTAATTCCATATCAGTAGAAAGAACAAGGTCGTTTCCTCTTTTTCCTTCCGCGATGACTTCCGTACTTGTAACATTGCCGCTTTTATCTGTTTGATTGCGAACCTTTTCTTTTTGACCTTTTAATACATTCTCATATTCCATTTCAATATAGCTAGTTCCAACACGGTCATTTCGACTGTATCCTCTAGCTTCATAATAGGCCAGTTTTTCTGCCGGCAAACCTCTTTCGGAAGAACTTACATTTCCTAACACCGATTTTAATGTATCGTTAAACGCATACATTCGATCCCAATCTGTTGTTGTATCAACTCCAGGCAGCATTTCTAAGTTTTCACTGACAATTGCCAGCTCCTTATCAGTTACATCCTTATTTTTAACAATTTGTGGTGTTAACTTGTAGCCGCTTGTAAATTCACGGTAAATAGCGATGACTTCTAGATCATCTTTTGTTAATGTTCGAAGTTCTTTTCCTGTAATTCGTTCTAATTGCAATTTATAAACTTGTTTATTATATTCCTCTTCATCCGGATATTTTTCTTGCAGCTTCTTTTTTTCTGCAGCAGTTACTTTTTCCGCTGCTACCTCTGGATGCAGCATGATCCAATAATCTTGTTTATCCCGCTCTGTTACTTTCTTTGTATCTTTATTAATATACTTTGCCAATTGTTTGGCTGTTTTGATTATTTCTGCTTGTTTGACACCTGTATTCGTATACGTAATCGCATTTTTTGGTGTGTTGTCTACAATTGTTTTTCCAGTAGTATCATAAATTTTCCCTCGAGGCACAGATGTATTTACGGTTATATCTTCTGTTTTTTCCAGCTCCCTCTTATAATCGTCTCCATATACAATTTGCACAAATCCTAACCGGAGTATTAATGCCGAAAACAATAAAAATACTCCAAAGAAAATAATATTAAGGCGAAAAGGCAGCGTTTTCTTTTTTTTCTTATTTCCCAAGTCAAACCACACTTTCTTTTATGCATTCTTCGTCTATTGTAATCGAAAAGATACCATAATTCTATTAATAACCTTTTGGAATATTAACCCATAGAAAACTTCTTCCTTCCATATAGTTGTAGTATGTGCTGCCTTACGAAGACGATTCTTTATTTTAAGAGAGGGAACTTTTACTTTTGGATAAACAGATAAAAAAATGCTCCCCTCCATTTTATAGGAAGGCAGCATTACCACCATTATTTTGTTGTTTCTTTTTTCATTTCAAAATACTTATCCATTACTCTTTTTCCAATTGTCAGATTAGGCGATGGACCATTGGCAGTTGTATACACCCAAGGTACGAGTACCGCCATTGCTACTTCCGGGTTGTCGTACGGTGCGTAAGATACAAGGCTTACGTTCATTACTTGAGGTGGAATTTTACCATAGTTGCTGCGCAATGGCCCATCATAAAACGCTTGTGCTGTTCCCGTTTTCCCAGCAGGCTGATAGGAAGCGCCAGCAAATATTTTCCCGGTTCCCCCTGGCTGCATCACCATACGCAAGCCCCTTTGTACATGGGGTAGCCAGCTAGGCTGTAAATCTAGTTTATTTAACACTTTCGGCTGTATTTCCTGCACCATAGAACCAAGGTCATCTTCCCCTTTAGAAGAATCTCTTATTTCCTTTACCATATGGGGCTGGATACGATAGCCGCCATTGGCAATCGTGGAAATATATTGGGCTAATTGCATATTCGTATACGTATCATATTGCCCAATAGATAAAGCCATCAATTGGTAAGGTGTTTCTTCTGGTCCTCTAAATCCTGCCATTTCATTTGGCAAATCAATTCCTGTTTTTACTCCTAAACCAAATTCACTAAAGGAATTACGTATTTTTGGAAATGCTTGAGGATCAATATCCAAAGGATTATTATACACATAATGTCCTTTACCAATCATAATGGCTGTTTTAGCCATATAAACGTTAGAAGATAGCTGTAAAGCCGTCAAATCATTAATTACACCCATATATTTGTAAGATTTAAAGGGCCGAGAATCTGGTATTTGTATAACCTCATCCTTAATAGGTGTATAAGGACGAATAACCCCTTCTTTATACCCAGTTAACACCATCGCTCCTTTAACAGCAGAGCCAACATTATAAGATGTCGTAATATTGCCTAACGCAAAATCCTGCATCTCTGTATTCCCATTCTCGTCTTTGCCAAGCATTTTGCCAGACATGGTTAAAACTTCTCCCGTTTTTGGCTTCATTAAGACAACAAAGGCTCGATCTAACAAATAGGTTCCAGCATAACTTCGTTTCGTTGCTCTTAATTCTTCTTCAATAATCTTGTCGACTTCCTGCTGCAGCTTCATATCAAGCGTTAAAACAAGGTCTTTACCTGGATCCCCATTCGATATTGTTTTCGAACCAACGATTTCTCCAGTTTTATCTTTAATATATTTCACTTTCTTTTTTTGGCCTTTTAAGATATCTTCGTATTGATTTTCTAAATAACTAAGACCAACTCGATCGTTCATGCTGTATCCTTTTGACAAGTATTGATCTTTTTGTTCAGCAGGAACGCCCCGCTGTGATGTACTGACTTTACCAAGCACCGTTTTTAACGTGTTATCATAAGAATACGTACGATCCCAATCTTTTACAGTATCTACTCCAGGCAATTCGGATAAATGTTCACTTACTCTAGCAAACTCTTCATCTGAAACATCCGTATTTTTCACAATTTGCGGGGTATAATAATATCCGCTATTAAACGCACGGTAAATTGCTAATGTCTCCAGTTCAAATTTTGAAAAGCTGTTTATCTCTTTATTTGTAATTCTTGAGCGCTGCAATTCATTATATGCTTTTTGATATTTTTTCGAATCATCTGCAAATTTCTTATTTAATGCTCCATCTTCTTTTGTGGAAATTTTCTTTTTTGCTTCTTTTTCATGTGTTAATATCCAGTAATCTTTTTTATCTGTTTCGGTTATTTTTTTCAAATCGTCTTTTTTATCCAATTCGATCAGGTTTGCCAACTTTTCGGCGGTTTCCCTCATTTTATCCGCCTTAACTCCCCAATTCGTATACGTGATTGCATTTTTCCCTTGATTGCCGACAATATTATTTCCGTTTCTGTCATACATTTGACCGCGTGGAACTTGTGTACTAATAATAATATCTTCCTTCTTTTCCAACTCGCGCTTATATTCGTCTCCATATACAATTTGTACGAAGCCTAAACGCATAATTAATGCAGAAAACAGAAGAAAAACGGCAAAAAACAACAAATTTAACCGAAGTGGAAATTGACTTTTTTTCTTTTTATTCTTTTCCCCCATAAAATACACCACTCTTTCCTCACTCTGTTTATTTTAAAGGATATTTTTGGTTATTGCTAGAAAAATTATTACATTTATTAAGAATTCTTTACAGAAAACTATCACTCGTTTTTTTCATTAAAGGTGGCGAAGCTCCGAACTCATTTCAGATAAAAAAGCGATGCGACTTAGTCTTTCAACTTAATCGCACCGCTTACCTTAACGAACTGGGTCAAATCGGATTTTTCTAGTATAAAAATAAATAATAGAGTGGCCAGTTCCTAATATAAATAAAATAAATGGAACAATCTGTTCTGTTGGAAAAAAAAGCACCCCTACAAGAAAAATAAGAACAGAAATAAAACGGCCAAAATTCAGAAACAACTCCCTAACAACGATATATTCAATTCTCATTTCTCCAGCATTCCATCCTCTTCCAATTACATCAAATGTTAAGCTAGTATAAGGAACGAGGATCAATGGATAGGCAACGGCGATTACCCCTGCATATATCAATAATTTCGTATAGGAAAAATCAAAGATGATAATAAACATGGATAGAAATAGTAAAATTCCTCCTGTTAAAATCGCTTTGTTTCGTTTATCATTTTTGATTGTTCTCGAAACAATATAATAAGCTAAAAAAGAAATAGCCGAATTAATTAAACCGAATTTCCCTAATGCCATTTCACTTCCTGTTGCAATAAACACAAAAACGGTTATTACAAAAGCAAAAGTGCCTTCTCTTATGCCTTGAAAGAAATGTGCATTTGTAATAAAGCGCCAATTAGGATTGTTTTGCCTTTCTTCTACTATTCGTTTAAATAAAAATTGTCCGCTCGCTGGTCTTCTTTTTAAAAAAAAGCTTAAAACGACCGCAAGTGAAAACAGCCCTAAAGAAATACCGAATACTACCATGTATCCAGATGATTGGGAAAGAGTAGAAATGATATATCCTGCTAAAATCGGACCAATCATACCACCAACAGATGTTAAAATTCCTAAAAAACCATTAAAAAAATCTCTCGTTTCCGGCTCTGTTACTTCAAATGTCAGCACATTAAATGCCAGCCAATAAAATCCATAGCCAATGCCAAGCAAGCTTCCTAATAATAATAAAAAAGAGGAAGCATTATCACCAATAAGGAGCACAGACAAATAAAATAATGCTAAAAAAATAACCCCTATACGTAAAACAATCACTCTGTCTACTTTTTTCGCCCATCTTCCTGCCAAAATAAAAGTTACTAACTGCATAATGATGATTGCCATATTGTACAGCCCTAAATCTTTAAATTCTCCTGACTGCTTCCATAAAAAAACATTTACGAAAGTATTCGAAAGAGCAATGCTTAACGAATATAATCCACCGATAAGCAATAATAAATTTAAATCTTTTGTTAATTCTACATTGCCAAGTAATTTATTTGTTTTCATCATAAAAACTCCCCTTTGTTCTAGGGTAGTTTCTAACAAAAACTTGTTTGTTATTCATCAGAAAAGGCAAAGAAAAAAATGGAGAACCCGCAGTTCAGCAACAAAATAAAAAACACGAGGAAGCTCAGGGTTCCTCGTGTTTTTTATTTTGTTCATTATTATTTCGCTGCTGTGTAACGTTTAGCAACTTCTGCCCAGTTGATCACATTAAAGAAAGCATTAATATAATCTGGACGACGGTTTTGATAATTTAAGTAGTAAGCATGCTCCCAAACGTCTAATCCAAGGATAGGTGTTTTGCCTTCCGTTAGTGGAGAATCTTGGTTCGGTGTACTTGTTACTTCTAATTCTCCATTATTTACAACTAGCCAAGCCCAACCTGAACCGAAACGAGTTGTAGCTGCTTTTGAAAATTCTTCTTTAAAGCTTGCAAAGCTTCCAAATTTGCTGTCGATTGCACTTGCTAAATCACCAGTTGGTTCGCCGCCGCCTTCTGGAGAAATAACTTCCCAGAATAATGTATGGTTAGCGTGTCCACCACCATTGTTTCGAACTGCTGCACGAGCAGCTTCCGGCACTGCATCTAAATTTGCAACGATTTCTTCCACTGTTTTAGAAAGAAGTTCAGTATTTCCTTCTAAAGCATTGTTTAAATTTGTCACATATGTGTTGTGATGTTTTGTATGGTGAATATTCATTGTTTCTTTATCGATATGTGGTTCTAGTGCATCATATGCGTAAGGTAATTGTGGTAATGTAAAAGACATTTTAATATTCCTCCTATGTACTGCGTAATATTTTTTTAATTCCTTCTCTCCTAATAATGGATTACACTATATCTACATTATTAATATAAGAAGTCCTCTGATTAAACAATAGCAAATATTATTTTTTCTTTCAAATAATTTGCTCTGTTTTTAATAAGAAAAGCGGAAGCGCCTTGCACATCGGCGTACGGACTGAAGGGGCTTCGACTGAGATAAAGGAAACACGAAGAGCGTTAGCGATTCGATGTTGACTTATCGTAGGGAGAAGACCTGAAGTACGATAGGCGATAGGCGTTGGAGCTAGACACTTATCTAAATTAAAAATGTTATGCTTTTTTAGTATATAAAATGCCCTATTTTCTTTAATTTCAATCATTCTATTTTTTATTGCCAATCCGCATTGTGATGAACCTCACAAAAAATTATTTTATTAAAGATTTTCATGTAAATAAATAGAAAGTGTTGCCGTTTTTATACAAGTTCGTAAAATTGTCATTAATTGCTTCCACCTTACTATATCAATGGTTGAACACATAATCGAACGACTATGCGTTTTATAAATTGGGAATATCACCCAAATAATGATTGACAAATTTTTTACAATATCTTTTAATCAAAAGGGAAGAACGTTAAGAGGAGTGCTAAGTGTATGTCTGAAATACAATTGTCATTATACAGTTTAATACTTCAAAATTTTTTTGATATAAATAAAATAATCCATGTAAAAAAGGGTAAACTGCTTTTTCAAGAAAAAGATCCTGTTCGCAACATTTATATTTTACTAAACGGTACATTAGCATTAGGAAGAGTCCATGAAAAAGGAAAGGAATTTATTTTAAAAATACTGCATGATGAAGAAGCTCTTTTAGAATATCAATTATTTAAACATTCTCCAAAATATCATTTTTTTTCTAGAACGATAACAGATTGTGAACTATTAACCATTAAACGTGATGAATTTGAAGAATCGGTATTAAAAGACCCTATTTTGCTAACAGCTTTAACGACTTGGTTAAGCACAGGTTATTTAAAAGCAAATATGAAATGTCAAGATCTAATTATGCACGGCAAAAAAGGCGGCCTGTACAGTATCTTAATACGTTTATGTCATTCTTTTGGAAAAAAAACAGAAGAAGGAATTTTAATTGATTTTCCCCTTACTCATCAAGAACTTGCTAATTTAACTTTCGGTACAAGAGAAGTAATGCAAAGGATTTTAAAAGAATTGCGTGAAGCTGATGTTATCTCTTATTCTAATCAAAAGTTTACTATAAAAAATATCGCTTATTTAAAGCAGGCAGTTGATTGTCAACATTGCCCTTCAGATGTATGTGGATTAAATTGAAATCTTCAAGAGCGCTACCTTCAATGGGTAGTGGCAGTGCTCTTGAACATAGTTAAGTAGATGTTCAAAAAGTCACCAAATTAAAGCCTCTAATCTCTTTGTTGAATTGCTTTTCCGCTACTCACGCATCTAACGTTGTGTTGCTCAAAGCAACTCCGCCTCGACATTCTTGCTTCTAATATGCTACTTTTTTGAATACGCACTTTAAAGTACAGTAAATAAAAAATAAATAATCATAATCGTTTGGATAACTGCTTTTGTAATCACACTGCTAAGAAAACCAATTAATGATCCTATTCCAACTTTTATTGCTGTTTTCCAGTTTGTTTTATTCACTGCCAATTCTGCAATCACCGCACCTAAAAACGGGCCAATTAATATGCCCATTACAGGAATAACAAATGGTCCAACAAGCAGTCCTATTGTACTTCCCCAAACCCCCGCTTTTGTACCCCCATATTTTTTTACTCCTATTAAATTAGCTAAATAATCAGCTGCAAACAATAATAGGACAAACATTGTCTGAATGACCCAAAAGAGAATAGAAAAAGGTTTAAAAGACAATAGAAAACCATAACTAAAAAAACCTGCAAGTAGAAAAAGCATACTCGGAACAATTGGATATACTAATCCAACATAAGCTATCAGAAAAAGCACCGTTATAATCGTCCAATAAATATAGTCCACATTCTATCTCCTTTTTTCAATAATTTTTATTATTGCTAATAAAACACCATGTTATTTTATTATAAGGCTCTTTTCGTATAGATTGTTATTATTTAACCCGCAGCCTGAATACACTTCGCTTTCCGCGGGGCGAGCGCCGAGCCGCTTCGTCGTTTCACTCCTGCTTTCTTCTCGCCTGTCTCGCTAATCCCGCAGGAGTCTACTGCTCAGTAATTCTAAAAGGTTTTTCAACTTATTAAAAAGCAACAAACTTTTAGAAAACACTAATATAAAATCTCCCCTTTCAGCAAACAATTATTTTTCTACTAAACGAGTATATCATTATTCCGCCTCACTGACTTTTGTACATGAAACTTGTATCTAATCTAATACGAGGATAGAATAGTAGTGAATATGTAAAAGGGTGTGTCAAAATGAATATTTTTAAGCAGTTTTTTAGAAGCATCTATTCTCCACGAGACATAGCTGGCTTTCGCTATCAGGGAAATGGTAAAACGATACTTTATCTTATCCTTCTCTCCCTGCTGGCATCCATCCCAACCTTATACCATTTAAGTAAAGGAATGAATGAAGGGATAAATTCCTTGTTGGAAGAAGAAGCTCTTTCTTTTTCTATAAAAAATAACGAGCTTCAATCAACTAATAATGAGCCAACAATCATATATAAAGACGATTTAACGATTATTGTTGACTCAACGGGTACATATAATGCCAATAATATTAGTTCTTCAGGTAATACTGTCGCACTACTAAAAAAAGAATTTATTATATCAACAGCTGGGCAAGCACAAGCTGTTGAGTATAGAAACTTCGGGAATGTCAATATAACAAATGAAGAAATTCTTTCTTCTCTGAAATCGTTAAAATCAGCGCTTCCTATCATGCTTAGTGTGTTCGCTATTATTTATTTTCTAGTTATGGCAATTTCTAAAGTGGTTGAAACATTAATCCTAGCGATTTTTGGAAGATTATTTTCGAGAATTTTAGGACGTTCCTTATCATATGCACAAGTTTGGAAAATTACAGCTTATAGCATCACATTGCCTATAATGTTTTTCCTTGTAATGGATAGTTTGCAAACAATTGTACCTAATGGAGCGTTACTAAACTGGTTTGTAGGTCTGTTTATCGTATTTTTATCAATAAAAGAAATTCCGTTAGATAATAAACCTAATGCTGCCTAATAAGAAACTTGCATGAGTTTTTACTTTTCCAAAGGCTCTGTTAAACGATAATGTTGTTTACAGGAAGGGAATCTGCGAGACTTCTGCGGAAAAACGGGCTGGCAGTGAGGTACGAGCGAGGAGGCTTGCCTGTTCGTCCGCGGAAAGGGAGTGAATTCCCTGACCTTTTGAAAATCAACAATGGAATTTAACAGAGTCTTTCCAAAAGGCTGTTTTCGTATAGATTGTTGCTTTTAAACTCGCAGCCCGAATACACTT